>JBJEMC010000220.1:0-5405 GCA_051879475.1 Muricoprocola sp.
GGTGATTTTGCATGGCTTTTTCATCGTTACTGGAACGCACGTGAACAGTAACATAAAGAGATTGAAATTTTAGCAGCGACATAGTAATATAGAGATTATTGTTCAGGTGCCACTGGAACAACGTGAACAGTAACACATAGAGCAGGAAATAACGATGAAATGTAAGATACCGATAGAGATCTCTGCAAAACATATGCATATCAGCAGAGAAGATTTTGAAAAGCTTTTTGGAGAAGGAAAAGAACTTACCTTTAAAAAAGAGCTGAGTCAGCCGGGACAGTATCTGGCAGAAGAAAGAATCACCATTGAAGGACCAAGAGGCAGAATGGAAAACATGGCAATTCTGGGGCCGTTTCGTAAGGAAACTCAGGTGGAACTTGCAATTACAGATGCAAGAAAGCTTGGCATTGAGAAAGTAATCCGTCAGTCCGGGGACATTGAGGGAACTCCGGGATGTACTCTGATCGGACCAAAGGGAAGCCTTACGATCGATAAGGGAGTGATTGTGGCTAAACGCCATATTCATATGACACCAAGTGATGCTATCCGTATGAGAGTGAAAGACAACGACGAAGTATTTGTCATTACTCAGAGTTACGAAAGGGCTCTGATCTATGCAAATGTAGTTGTCAGAGTCAGCCCGAATTTTGTTTTATCCATGCATGTGGATACAGATGAGGGCAATGCTTTTGATCACGACGAACAGCAGTATGGAGTGATCCTGAATCTGTTTGACGGAAACGCCTATTCCTTAAGTGACTGGGCAGAAGAGCTGATTGACGGAATCGTGCGATAGCTGAAAAGCAGTGAATTACTAATTATAAAACGATGGAGGAGTTTATGAGTAACGTAAGAAGAGTGTATGTAGAAAAGAAACCGGCATTTGCAGTGCAGGCAAAGGAATTACGTCACGAGATTCGCAGTTATCTGGGTATTGAGAAGATGACAGGTGTCAGAGTTCTGATTCGTTATGATGTCGAGAACATTTCTGATGAAGTATTTGAGAAAGCATGCAAGACAGTATTTTCAGAACCGCCGGTTGATACGCTGTATCATGAACAGTTTGAAATGAATCCGGCAGACAGGGCATTTTCTGTAGAATATCTGCCTGGACAGTTTGACCAGAGAGCAGACTCCGCAGTACAGTGTGTGAAGTTCTTAAATGAAGAAGAAAACCCGGTGATCCGTTCTGCCACTACTTATATTATTGAGGGCGATATTACGGAAGAAGAGTTTGCTGCCATCAAGAGTTATTGTATCAACCCTGTAGACTCCAGAGAAACAGATATGCAGAAGCCGGAGACACTGGTAACAGTATTTGACGAACCTGCTGATGTAATGGTATTTGATGGATTCATTACTATGTCAGAAGAAGCATTAAAAGAACTTTACAGCTCTTTAAATCTTGCCATGACATTCAAAGATTTCCAGCATATTCAGAATTATTTTGCAGGAGAAGAAAAGCGTAATCCGACTATGACAGAGATCCGCGTTTTGGATACTTACTGGTCAGACCATTGCCGTCACACTACTTTCTCCACAGAATTAAAGAATATAGAGTTTGGCGAAGGCGATTACAAGAAACCCATTGTTGGTACTTATGAAAAATACCTGGCTGACAGAGCAGAGATTTTTAAAGGACGCGATGACAAGTTTGTTTGCCTGATGGATCTGGCTCTTATGGCTATGCGTGTTCTGAAGAAACAGGGCAAGCTGGATGACCAGGAAGAATCAGATGAGATCAATGCCTGCAGTATTGTAGTTCCTGTGGAAATCGATGGAGAAGTAGAAGAGTGGCTGATTAATTTCAAAAATGAAACTCATAACCATCCAACAGAGATCGAGCCATTTGGTGGTGCCGCTACCTGTCTTGGAGGTGCTATCCGTGACCCATTGTCAGGAAGAACTTATGTATATCAGGCAATGCGTGTAACCGGTGCAGCAGATCCTACTGTATCTGTAAAAGATACTCTCAAGGGTAAACTTCCTCAGAAGAAACTGGTTCGCCAGGCTGCTCATGGATATTCTTCTTACGGTAACCAGATCGGACTTGCTACCGGTTATGTAAAAGAAATCTATCATCCGAACTATGTTGCAAAGAGAATGGAAATCGGTGCCGTTATGGGGGCTGCTCCAAGAAAAGATGTAAAACGTCTTACTTCTGACCCGGGAGATATCATCATCCTCTTAGGTGGACGTACCGGACGTGATGGTATCGGCGGTGCCACAGGTTCTTCTAAAGTACACACAGAAGCTTCTATTGAAGTTTGCGGTGCTGAAGTACAGAAGGGTAATGCACCTACAGAAAGAAAAATCCAGCGTATGTTCCGCAGACCGGAGGTAAGCCGTCTGATCAAGAAATGTAATGACTTTGGTGCCGGTGGTGTATCCGTGGCGATTGGAGAGCTTGCCGACGGACTGCAGATTTATCTGGATAAAGTGCCAAAGAAATATGCAGGTCTGGATGGAACAGAAATTGCTATTTCAGAATCTCAGGAACGTATGGCAGTAGTTGTAGATCCCGCAGATGTAGATGAATTCCTGAAATATGCAAATGAAGAAAACCTGGAAGCTGTAGAAGTAGCAGTTGTTACAGAAGCTCCAAGACTGGTTCTCATCTGGAGAGATAAAGAAATCGTGAATATCAGCAGAGCATTCCTGGATACCAACGGTGCTCATCAGGAAACCTCTGTATTTGTAGAAATTCCATCTGCTGAAAACAAATATTTCCAGAGGAATGAAGTCGCAGATGTAAAAGAAAAATGGCTGTCTGATCTGGCAGACCTTAATGGATGCTCCCAGAAAGGCCTTGTAGAAATGTTCGACAGTTCCATTGGAGCAGGCAGCGTCCTGATGCCATATGGTGGTGTATATCAGCTGACAGAAACTCAGGCAATGGTAGCAAAACTTCCGGTTCTGAAAGGAAAGACAGACACAGTAACCATGATGGCTTATGGTTTTGACCCATATCTGTCAAGCTGGAGCCCATATCATGGAGCAATCTATGCGATACTGGAATCTATTGCAAAGATTGTCGCAGGTGGTGGAGATTACAGAAAGATTCGTCTGACTTTCCAGGAATACTTCAGAAGAATGACTGAAGATCCGGCTCGTTGGAGTCAGCCGTTTGCAGCACTTCTGGGAGCTTATGATGCTCAGCTGGGATTCGGCCTTCCATCTATCGGTGGTAAAGATTCCATGTCCGGAACCTTTAATGAAATCGATGTTCCGCCAACACTGGTATCCTTTGCAGTAGATGTGGCAAGTGATAAGACCATGATCACTCCGGAACTTAAGAAAGCCGGAAATAAACTGGTTCTTCTTACTATCGAAAAAGACCAGTATGATCTTCCTGTTTATGAAGCAGTTAAGGATCAGTATGGAAAATTCTTTGAAGATGTAAAGGCTGGAAGAATTGTTTCTGCTTATACACTGGATGGCAAGGGACTTGCACTGGCTGTTGCCAAGATGGCATTTGGTAACAAGATGGGCGTGAAGATTGAACACAACGTAGATGAGAGAGATCTTTTCACAGCTGGATTTGGTAATATCGTAGCAGAAGTTCCTGCAGATCAGGTTGGAAACCTTTCTATCACTTATACCGTAATCGGTGAAGTAACAGATAAAGCTACTCTGGAATACAAGAATGTAGTAATCACCATGGAAGAAGCTCTTGGAGCATGGACAGGAACTCTGGAAAAAGTATTTAAGACAGTTTCCGGTGAACAGGGTGGTACCGCATTCCTTGATAACGCAGATGAAGAAGCTGCAAAAGCAGAAGTAATGGGACAGACTCCGGCAGATCCGGAAGCAACCATCACAGATGGCGTATATCATACAAAGAACATCTATGTATGTAAGAATAAAGTTGCAAAACCACACGTATTTATTCCTGTATTCCCGGGAACAAACTGCGAGTACGACAGCACAAAGGCATTTGAACGTGCAGGTGCAGAAGTAGAAGTGAAGGTATTTAAGAACCTGACAGCAGAAGATATCCGCGATTCAGTGGAAATCTTTGAGAAAGCTATCAACCAGTCTCAGATCATCATGTTCCCAGGTGGATTTTCCGCAGGTGACGAACCGGATGGTTCTGCGAAATTCTTTGCAACTGCATTCCAGAATGCAAAGATGAAAGAAGCGGTTATGAAGCTGTTAAATGAAAGAGATGGTCTTGCCCTTGGTATCTGTAACGGTTTCCAGGCACTGATCAAACTCGGTCTTGTACCTTATGGTGAGATCACAGGTCAGAAGGAAGATTCTCCTACATTGACATTCAACACCATTAACCGTCACATCTCCAAGATGGTATATACAAAAGTTGTAACAAATAAATCACCATGGCTCCAGCTGGCAACCCCAGGAGCAACTTACTGTAACCCGGCATCCCATGGAGAAGGAAGATTCGTAGCAAATAAAGAATGGATTGAAAAATTATTTGCTAACGGACAGGTTGCAACACAGTATGTAACTCCAGACGGAAAACTCGAAATCAATAACGAAGAATGGAACGTAAACGGCTCCTATATGGCAATCGAAGGTATCACTAGCCCAGACGGACGTGTACTCGGTAAGATGGCACATTCAGAGAGACGCGGCGATTCCGTTGCAATCAATATCTACGGAGAACAGGATCTCAAGATCTTCGAATCCGGTGTACAGTACTTCAAATAAGAATGAGATTAAGAGCTGCTTCTTATGAGGCAGCTCTTTTCACATCCCCCAAATTACAGGAAAAACACTGTTTTCATGCTCTTTTTGTGTATTTACTTGTTAAATTTTACGTAAGCGCTTAGTTTTCACCCGTTAGATAGTGATAGACGTTTACTCCATTTGCCTTTGCCATTTCTACCTCTGGCATCCTGGCGCAGGGTGTCAGATTTCATTTATAGGGTACGCCCTAAAACTATGCGCTTACAAAATACATAACAGTAAGTAAAAAAGGTGAAGTAACATTAAAGAAAATGATTCCGAAAGGAACCTATAAGATAAAAATAACGGCAAGTGCAACTTCTAAGTATAAGAAGGCTACAAAGACAGTAACCATTCGAGTAAAATAAAACTGTAAAGATCTCCCTTTGGAAAAATAATCTTATTTGCATAATGTATGTTGAGATGGTTGATTACAAAGGGAGAATATATTCACTGGTTATTACCTACTTATGTTTAATAATAATATTTTTGCATTTTTCAACATCTATATAGCCGCTAACAAGACAAACTAAATTAGTGCTTATGTAAAATATTTAAAACGAAATCATAGTACATTTTGTAACGGGGTAGATAAATAGTTACATCATATGCAAATCAGGTGCCAGAACCTTTTCACAGAATATTCACATCCCCATGCTGTTTCTGCCTTGCATTTTCTTAGGTATTTGATAAAATACAGATATAACAGAGAG
>JBJEMC010000221.1:0-5397 GCA_051879475.1 Muricoprocola sp.
GAACACCAGCCTTCCAAGCTGGATACGTGGGTTCGATTCCCATCACCCGCTTTTTGAGTCTGTAGCTCAGCTGGATAGAGCAACGGCCTTCTAAGCCGTGGGTCGGGGGTTCGAATCCCTTCAGGCTCGGTTGATTTCAGACTTCTATTATTAAAATTTTATAAGGAGCATTAGCTCAGTCGGTAGAGCACTTGACTTTTAATCAAGTTGTCCGGGGTTCGAATCCCCGATGCTTCATTTACCCATACAGAATTCTGTATGGGATTTTTTTATTTCATAGGATTGTTCACAAATATAATTGAATGAGTATGAAAAACCCGTGCATACTACTTTCAAAAATGAATTGAGGTTATCTAATGAAATAAAATAAAATCTGTTGCTGTCATGGTGAAGTTTGTATTATAATTTTTTATATAAAGAAATTACGATTTAAGGAGGAACTATTGTGGAACATCATTACGAGAAACGAAGTACATTTTCCGGCAAACTGGGATTTGTACTTTCAGCGGCAGGAGCTTCTGTCGGATTGGGAAATATTTGGAGATTCCCATATCTGGCAGCAAAATACGGAGGTGGAATTTTTCTTCTGGTTTATATTCTGCTTGCTTTGACATTTGGTTACACTATGATTGTGGCAGAAACAGCTCTTGGACGTATGACCAGAAAAAGTCCGGTAGGGGCATATCAATCTTTTGGAAAAGCAAAATGGCTTTCTTTTGGCGGCTGGATGAATGCTGTCATACCATTATTGATCGTGCCGTATTATTCCGTTATTGGCGGTTGGGTAGTAAAGTATCTGGTGGAATATATTCTGGGACATGGTCGTGAACTGGCAGCAGATGGTTATTTTGGATCCTTTATTTCTAATGGAGTATCCGCAGAACTTTGTTTTGCAGTATTTACCTTATTAACAGTTGCTGTTATTTATAGCGGAGTTCGTAATGGAGTAGAGCGCGTTTCGAAATTCATGATGCCAATTCTTGTAGCACTGTCCATTTTGATTTGCATTTATTCTGTTACGAGACCAGGAGCTTTGGAAGGAGTAAAATATTTTCTGATTCCTAATTTTTCAAATTTCTCCTGGATGACAGTAGTGGCGGCTATGGGACAGATGTTTTATTCCCTGTCTATTGCGATGGGGATTCTGGTAACCTTTGGATCTTATATGAAAAAAGATGTGCCGATAGAAGCATCAACGAAAAATGTTGAAATCTTTGATACGGCGATTGCAATTATGGCGGGATTAATGATCATTCCTGCGGTATTTGCTTTTGCAGGAGGTAATCCGGAAACGCTGCAGGCTGGTCCTTCATTGATGTTTATTACTATCCCAAAAGTATTTGAAAGTATGGGAATGGGAACCTTTGTGGGAATTCTCTTTTTCCTTTTGGTGTTATGTGCAGCATTAACCAGTTCCATTGCTCTGACAGAAAGTGCAGTTTCTACATTTCAGGATGAACTTGGCTGGGGAAGAAAGAAAGCAACAGTGATTGTTGCAATTATCATGTTAATACTGGGAAGTCTTTCATCCCTGGGATATGGACCTCTGGAATGTATGAAAATACTTGGAATGCAGTTCCTGGACTTCTTTGATTTTATTACAAATTCAGTGATGATGCCGATTGCAGCAATTACTACCTGCCTGTTGGTTTCAAAAGTAATAGGAGTAAAGAAGATAGAAGAGGAAATGGTGCAGGAAAATGGGACATTCCGAAGAAAAAAAGTATTTAATTTTATGATTCAGTATATATGCCCGATTTTTGCATCTATTATTCTGCTTAGTTCTGTGGCAAGTGCTTTTGGATGGATTTCGATGTAGAAAGCATAAACAGTAAATCGAAAAAAATCGAGTTCACTTCGGTACTTTAGAACTTGACAGTATTGCCAAATAATAGTAGAATGAAAATAATTATTGCATAAATATGCGCAAAAATGTAAATCGAGGGAGGATTTCATCATGAAAAAATGGTCAACCATTTTAGCAGCTGCAGCAGTAAGCGCATCTATGATTTTAGGTTTTTCTGCAAGCGCAGCTGAAGAAGATTACCACATTGGTATCGTAACAGGATCTGTATCACAGTCAGAGGATGACAGACGTGGTGCAGAAGCATTCCAGGCAGAATACGGCGAAGATCGTGTCAAACTGGCTATCTATCCAGATAACTTCACAGAAGAACTGGAAACAACTATTCAGACAATTGTAAACCTTTCTGATGATGAAGATATGAAAGCAATTATCGTTAACCAGGCAGTTCCTGGAACAACAGAAGCTTTCCGTCAGATCAAAGAAAGAAGACCTGACATCCTTTGTATTGCAGGTGAATCACACGAAGACCTTCCGGAAATCGGCAGTGCTGCAGACCTTGTTTGTAACAATGACTTCGTAGCTCGTGGATACCTGATCATTCGTACAGCTCATGAACTTGGATGTGATACATTCGTTCATATTTCATTCCCACGTCATATGTCTTATGAGACAATGAGCCGTCGTGTAGCTGTTATGAAAGCTGCTTGTGAAGAATTCGGTATGGAATTTGTTATGGAAACAGCTCCAGACCCAACATCTGACGTAGGTGTTCCGGGTGCTCAGGCTTATATTCTTGAAAAAGTTCCTGAATGGGTAGAAAAATATGGACAGAATGCAGCTTACTTCTGTACAAATGACGCTCATACAGAACCTCTTCTGAAACAGTTGTTAGAGTACGGCGGATACTTCATCGAAGCTGACCTTCCATCTCCTCTGATGGGTTACCCAGGAGCTCTTGGTCTTGACCTTACAGAAGAAGCTGGAGATTTTGCTAAGATTCTTGCAAAAGTTGAAAGTGCAATCGTAGAAAAAGGCGGTGCAGGCCGTTTCGGTACATGGGCATATTCTTATGGATATACTTTATCAGCAGGTCTTGCTCAGCACGCAATGAACGTAATTGATGGTGAAAGCGAAATCGATGAAATTGATGATATTGCAGATGCATTCCAGAAATTCTCTCCAGAAGCATCCTGGAATGGATCCAATTACACTAATGCAGAGACAGGTGTAAAATCTGACAATACATTCCTTGTATACCAGGATACATACATCATGGGTGATCCAGGATACTATATGGGATCTACAGATGTTGAAGTACCAGAAAAATACTTCACAGTGAAATAATTGGAAATAAGTACAACGATGAAATAGCGGGGAGAGAAGAAGGCTTCTCTCCCTGCTTGTTGCATGGAGAATAAGTTTGGAAGTGAACTTCCAAATCTACCATTATTGACGCAGCAAGTGCGTCATGAAGGGGGAAAAAATGGCAGAGAAGAAAACACCTTTATTGGAATTAAAACATATCCAAAAAGATTTTTTCGGTAATCAGGTATTAACAGACATCAATTTTACACTGAATCCTGGAGATGTACTGGGGCTTTGCGGTGAAAATGGAGCTGGAAAAAGTACATTGATGAAGATTATCTTCGGTATGTCTGTAATTGCAGAGACTGGTGGATATGGCGGACAGATTTATTTAAATGGAGAAGAAGTGAAATTTTCCACTCCATTTGATGCATTAAATGCAGGAATCGGTATGGTGCATCAGGAATTTTCTCTGATTCCTGGATTTACCGCAGCGGAAAATATTGTATTAAACAGAGAACCGGTGAAAAAAAATCTGGTTTCCGAAGTATTTGGAAGTCGATTAAATACTATCGATTATAAGGAAATGCAAAATATTGCCAGTACTTCCATTGAGAAGATGAAGTTCCAGATTGACCAGAACATGGAAATCAATAACATGCCGGTAGGTCATAAACAGTTTACGGAAATTGCTCGTGAGTTAAGTAAAGACAACTTAAAGCTTTTGATTCTGGACGAACCGACAGCTGTTCTTACCGAGCAGGAAGCAGAGGCACTTCTGGATTCTATCCGCAGCATGTCTGAAAAAGGCATTGCAGTTATTTTCGTAACACATAGACTTCAGGAAATTCTGAATGTATGTAACAAAGTAATTGTCATGCGTGATGGTTATGTAGTATCAGAAGTTGCAGCAAAAGATACTTCTATTGAAAACATTACAAAAGACATGGTGGGCCGTAAGGTAGAAACTTCTGTTCGTACAGATGCCAGAGATACTTCCGGTAACAGGACGATCATGAGTATTAAGAAACTCTGGGTTGATATGCCTGGTGAGACTGTTCGTAATGTAAGCCTGGATGTAAAAGAAGGAGAGATCCTTGGAATTGGTGGACTTGCCGGACAGGGAAAACTTGGTATTCCAAATGGCATCATGGGCCTTTATGAGGCAGGCGGAAAGATTGAGTTTGATGGAAAAGAGATTCCTCTGAATAATCCGAAGGCATGTCTGGACGCATCTCTTGCATTTGTATCAGAGGATAGAAGAGGCGTAGGTCTTCTTCTGGATGAGACACTGGAATGGAATATTGCATTTCCGGCAATGCAGGTGCAGAATAAATTCTTGAAGACATATCTTGGGGGTCTGGTTAAATGGAGAGATGAAGAAGCAATCCATAAAGTGACAGACCAGTATATTGAAGAACTGAAAATCAAATGTACCAGTTCCAAGCAGAAAGCAAAAGAATTATCCGGTGGTAACCAGCAGAAAGTATGTCTTGCAAAGGCATTTGCACTTTCCCCGAAATTCCTGTTTGTTTCCGAGCCGACACGTGGTATTGACGTAGGTGCGAAAGCACTGGTATTGAACGCTCTTAAGAATTTTAACCGTGAAAACGGTGTAACTGTAGTTATGATTTCATCAGAGCTGGAAGAATTGAGACAGACTTGTGACCGTATTGCAATTGTATCAGGTGGACGTATTGCAGGTATTCTTCCGGCAGATAAACCTTCTGAAGAGTTTGGTTTGCTGATGGTAAGTCAGGTGAAATAGTGAGGTGACAAAATGATGAAAAAAGACAAAATACGTGAGGCAGTGAATCGTTTTGGCGTTCCTCGCCTGATCATCACATGCTTCCTTCTTGCATTATTTATTCTTGCACCGATTGTTGGTGCAGATCTGCCAACGCAGCTGACCAATACCATCAATCGATTCAGCTGGAATGCAGTTCTGGTTCTTGCAATGGTGCCAATGATCCATTCTGGCTGCGGTTTGAACTTTGGCCTTCCTCTCGGAATTATTTCCGGCCTTTTAGGTGCAACCCTGTCTATTCAGTTTGGGTTTACAGGACCGCTTAGTTTTGTAATGGCCATTCTGATCTCAACACCATTTGCAATTATTTTTGGCGGTGGATATGGCTGGATTTTGAATAAGATCAAAGGCGGAGAGATGATGATTGCAACTTATGTTGGCTTCTCATCAGTATCCTTTATGTGTATGATGTGGTTGCTGCTTCCATTTAGCAGTCCGAACATGGTATGGGGCTTATCCGGAAAAGGTCTTCGTACTA
>JBJEMC010000222.1:0-5368 GCA_051879475.1 Muricoprocola sp.
ATGCTATCTTCAAGTCTGCGATTGCTTTTATCACAACTTCCTGCTGTGTTCTTCCAGATTCTTTCACTTTGTTTTGAAGCAGATCGTATTCCGCTTTATTCATTCGTATAGTTACTGTATGATTTCGTTTTCTCATAGGCTTTTATCTCCTTTCTTTGCTTGATTTTTCATTCTTTATTAACAGACACAGCATTCTGGTGGCATATTTGCAGGAGATTTATAAGAGAGTGCAACGCTCTCTTATACAGGTGCAGGACAGCGTCCTAGTCAATTAGTAAGTGTTCCGTAGGAATGTCCGGTGGACATTTCGCAGGAATACTTACTAATTGGCGTGCCGGGGTTCCAAGGGGCGGAGCCCTCTGGCAAGTTTAGGAACAGCCAAAAGGCTGGCTCCGGTGCAGAGTGGCTTGCCACTTTGCGAAACTTGCCTGTCATCTCCCCACCACTGAATCGACACCCGCCAGGCAATATTTTCCACCCTACATTATCAAATCCAAATGGAGATGACGGTGGGTTTGTGGTGCAGGAGCTGACTGCGGAAGAAAGAGAAAAGCTCCACCTTTCATAGATTTTCCCTTTCTGAAACAGGCTGGTCATGCACCACTCCGATGCGAAGTATCGGACAATCATGTGCCGTATCCGGCACCCTATATCTTTTCTTTGCCTGTTTGTACACCCCTCTCATCTACAAACACCTTTCTGCCATATTTCCCTGTTATTTCTGTCTTTCTTTTTCTGAACTGCTTTCTATTTCTGCTGAAAGGCATAAAAATAGCAGTCATGAACATTTCTCCAACTCATAATGTCTGAAATGCTATCACTGCTATTGTCTTTTTCTGCTATTCTGTTTTCGTAAAACTATTCTTTACTGTCAGTCCTTTTTCCTGCTACTGCTATTTTATTTTGTCGCAAATTTCAAGCAGGTCATGTAATAAATTCTCCAGTTTCATAAGTCTGCGATGTTGATACCAGATCAATCCTGGCAATCCCGCTGCAAGAAAGAACGAAGCACACAAAATCTTTATTGCCTGTCCTCTGCTGCTTATCCCTCCATATCCAAATCCACATACCAGATTCACGAATAAAACATAGAAATATCCACAAAATAAGACAAACTCAAAAATCCACACCAGCACCTTTTTCACTTTCTCTTTCACTCTGTACTTCTCCCTCCTACATTTTTAAATTCAGTGTAGCGAATTTCTCGCTATATTTCAATAGTGAATATCTCGCTAAGTTATTATTATGCCAGAGGTGAAACACATGTATCAGAGAATACGGGATCTGCGTGAAGATCGTGACCTTACGCAGAAGAATATGGGTGAAATCCTGAATTGCAGTCAGCGTATTTACAGTAATTATGAATGTGGTGATGTAGATATTCCCACTCACATTCTGATCAAACTGGCTGAATTTCATAACACCAGCGTTGATTATCTACTGAACCTGACAGATGATAAACGTCCTTACCCAAGAAAAAAGAATAGCTCCACTTAAAGCAGTCTGATTTATTTTATGTAAGCCAGACTGCTTTTCTTTTATAATCAGCTAAAAACTGTCTGCAAAATCCAGTGCAGCATCCATATCAGCTTCTTTCTCCCAGTCCAGATTGTCTTCTGTGATCTCGCCATCCGCTTTCTCCATTATCAGTGTTCTATCTGACAGATTACTTTTTCCTACCGATTCTTTTACAAACGGTGCAAGCATTTCAAGCAGGTTCTTCGCCATAGCCATCGGGACGGATTCTTTTACTCCATCCCGGATAGCTGTTTCCACTCTTTCCAGAAACGCATCTTCCTTTTCTCTGGTTTCCAGATACGGATCTGCTTCATTCCTGTACTCTCTGGAAAAATAATCGTTTAAAGCAACTACAACTGCTCTGGTGTACGATTTATATTTTTCCCTGTCCATCGTCTGCAAATATTCCCATGCCTGCCTGTCCTGTTCATCACAAAGATTCAAACGGATATTTGTATTGATGATTTTCCGTTCTTTTCTCATACAAGCATTCCTCCGTTTCTCTGGATTTTCCTTACGCTCATTGCTTCATAACCTTTCGCTGTGGCACAGATGTCTCGTACAATCGTTACACGGCTCTTGTCATATTCCCCAAAATTCTGGATCATACAACCGCCACCGCCGACCACATACAGACGCATCAGTTCTGGATTGTATTCCCGTTCTCTCAGCTTATGGAAGATTTCTTTCGTATAATCTCCGGCAGCTTTACGAATGACTGTCAGATATTTTTCACCAATATCTGCTGTCCCGGTACGGATCACCTGCTCAATCACCAGATCATCCACCACTGTTCCCAGTTCTTTCAGCAAGGATTCCCTGACTGCAAGCACACACTGGTGTGTTCCATATTTCTCTGTAAAGCATTTCTTCTCTAATGGACGGGAATTATTGATATACATGATATTCATAGTTCCGTTTCCAATATCTGCCAGCATGTTGATACCTTTAAAATCCTGTAAGCGGTAAAAGGCTGCTGCAAATCCCTGTGGGTAAATATCAGCACCTGCAAACTCCACATGATATTCTTTATTGCGGAATGTAAAATCCACACATTCATTCTGGAGAAGATATTTCTGGAAATCTTCTTTCTGTGTAGCTACCCAGGTAAGTGGAAGTCCGGCTGCAATGTGTACCTTTGCCCGATTCATACCTTTCCCATCCAGTTCCCTTGCGATAGCCGCCAGTGTCAGCACATAATAGTCCTCGTCCTGCGTTTTCTCTGCACAGAACTCCTTGTGTTCCTCTCCGATCTGGTAATACATGCCATTGTAAACAAGAAGATTATTCTGGAAGATTGGCTCCTTGTCATATCTGGCTACACCGGATGGAAAGCATCTGGTGGCTGTTTTCATGTTTCCATACCCATGATCAATCCCGATCACCATAACTGTCTCATTATTGTTGTTTTTCATCATTCTCATAATCATACCTCATACTTTCTTAATATTTATTTTTTACTTTCTCCCAAATTCGGGAAAAACCTATATTTGTATCAGCTAAAACGTTGATATATGAAAAAGGGCAGTCAGTGTAAAAAAAGCAAAATTTTATGTACTCTGGCAGCTATCTTTGTTATTTCTCCTGCTCCGGTAACATTTCTTTTTGCTTATTTTGCCCTAAATGCCCTTAATTCCCTGATTCATATTTAATTGTAACTGTTTATAATCTGTATCTGTTTCTTCAAAAGGTATTCTTTCTTCTGGATCTACAGGACAAAAATCTTCTTCCTTAACTGCAATATCCTGATAATAGAATTCACCATTGTACTGCTTCAGAAGGAAACCTTTATCTGTCATATTCCTGAAAAAGTTGGATTTACCATGCCCCTGTCTGCCATTCTCTTTGCAGTATTCCTCATACATATGGAACACTTCACTTCGTTTCAAACGTTTTCCTTTGGCACGCACCAATGACTCATCAATAAAAGCACAGATACTATCTGACGTCCGTTGCACTTCTCTTACACATTCTTTGCTGTGTTCGCTCTCCGTGAACTTTCCCTGTTCGTACAGATTTTTCAATGCAATCATCGCCATATGAATTGCATAATCGGATTCTGCCTGTACCTTTTCCTTTAAGTGCAGATCTTTTTCACCACTTTTTACTACCCGGTTCATATCGAGAATCAGTAGTCTGCGATAAAAAGCATCTGACTTATCCTCAAGATTCTGCGGCATTTCATTGGTAGAAAAAAGCAGCTTCGCATAAGAGTGGAAATGAATTGCATCCTGTCCTTTTTTCTCATAGATCAGTGTGTCCTCACCGACTGCTTTCTTTAATACATCTGTGTTCTCCATTGCTTTGCAGGGAATATCCGCACAGGCATTTAACAGCTTTCCATACATTCCAGTCGCATAGAATCGTTTGTTCAAATCCTGTAAAGAAATACTGGACATATTAGTAATCCCAACGATATGCTGGATCAGCGATACTGCCACAGACTTTCCAGTTCCACCATTTCCTTTCAGTGTAAGAAATTTCTGAAACTGCGTGTCCTGTGTCATGCAATATCCAAAATACTCCCAGAATGTCTGCTGTTCTTCTTTGTTAGGAAGGGACGATGCCAGATACTTTTTGATATTTTCTCCACCTTGTAACACCTGCTCACAATCCTCTGGATAATAGGGAAATGGAATCTGATTGATTGTCAGATAATCTGGATTGTGTTCCAGCATTTCGCCCGTAACCGGATCATAATATCCATTTTTGAAGTTGATCCACCGCACAGGTTGTTTATTTAGTTCATATGCCTCTCGGTGAACTTTTGGCTGTGTGATCAGCAGATTATAGATTCTTTTGATCACTCCACTCTGTACTTGGTCACGATAGATCAGCTTCTGGATACGGTATTTCATTCTTACCCCATCATGGTCTTCCAGGAAAACACCATGCTCATAATAATACGGTGTGATTCCCACCACAAAAAACTGAACATTCTCCACCAGGTAATCTACAATCTCCATATCCCGGACACCTTTCACATTTCCTTTTGCATCAAATAAGTGAAAACGGCTCAGTTCCGGTTCTTCTTTCGGATCTCGCTCAAACCGAAGAATATACTGTTCCAGTAATTTCTCAACTTCTTTCTGATTATCCAGTTTGCCAAGGTACTCCTTCTCTTTGAACAACTGCCAGCCCGCTTTTCCATCAAGACCAGCGTCTTTGAAAAATGTCTGTAACTTATCATTCATCCACTTCACCGTACAGGCAGTCACATAATGATAGGCGCTCTGACAGCTTCCAGTAAACTGAATAGATCTCATTTCCTCTATAAAAGAATCTGCACTGAAATAATATCCGTCATCTTCCTGCACTAGACAAAGTGCCTGATAACCTGACATCACAATATTCAGTGCGATATCCTGATTGTCCACCAGAAAGATATAGGTCTGTGCTGTCCCTTCTGGATTGGTTTCCATATAATGCTTCAAAAACTTCTTGTTCAAACTTATCACTTCCTTTCAGGCAAAGAAAAAGACGCAAGCCACATTTCTATGACTCACGCCTTACTTCACTCACAATATTCTATTTTTATCAGTTACCTGCCAGATTGATTACTGGCAATCCTTATACATAAATCAATTCTTTCAGGATAATCTCTTCCGCAATCGCTTTGTGTTGATTAGCAGCTCTCACCCATGCCATCTGATCTGCTTCTTTATCCGGCAGTGGTTCTTTTTCTTCCAGCTGCTTCAGAATTACCTTTTCTCTTTCTCTGGCTGCTTTATCCACTTCCAAAAGATGCTCTCCAAGTATATCCTGTAAAAGCATCACCTGATAGGTTGAATTTCGATGATTTTTCAGATAATCTCTGCGAAGAAATCCATACTTGCCAAGCTGCTCCATC
>JBJEMC010000223.1:0-5366 GCA_051879475.1 Muricoprocola sp.
GGCAATTGCTGTCCAGAGGGATCTCATTTCTCGGGACATTTGCATAATTCAGGCAGAAAGATACGAACATGGCACACCAGTCACCGTAGGGATCTCCGTACCACGCACCGTAGCGGGTATAACCCTTCTTGGTGGTGCCATCTTCCTCCACCTGATAATTTTTTGTACTCTCTTGATAGCCGATCTGACTCTTTGCCACGGCCAGAACATCCTCTGCCCACACACCGGACAATCCCATCGGAAGTGTTCTTTCCCAGACTTTCGCGGTCTCTACATCTGCCTCAGGGTTGGAATAGCAGCTTAATGTATGAGTATGTTCTTCCTTTTCGCAAGTAAATACTTCTTCATAACAAGAGTCTGTATGAACATGCGTTTCTTCACTGTCCTGTTCGGAAGTTTCTTCCAGATCACAGGTCAAGACCTTTTCTGTCTCATAACAGGAATCTGTATGCTGGTGTCCTACTGATTCTTCTTTTCCACAGGTATAAGTTACCTGTGTCTCATAACAGGCCTCTGTATGCTGGTGTCCTTCTGATTCTTCTTTTCCGCAGATCAATTCTCCTGCATCGTTATAACAGCTTTCACTGTGGGTATGTCCTTCACTTTCAGGCACATTACATACCAACACCTGCTCTGTATGTTTGCAGTCTTCCGTATGGGTATGTCCTTCCGACTCTTCCATACCGCAGACCAGTTTTTTCTCTTCTGTATAACAGGCATCTGTATGCTGATGGGAAGCAGCTGTCTGCTCCGTCGATTCTTCCGGATAATCACAGATCAGTTCTCTTGAATAACATGCATCACTATGAGTATGCTCTTCATATCCACAATACGTAGTTCTTTCCATTGTTATGGCCGGCAGAATCAAGGCATAGGTCGTGCAGAAAACAACGATACACGCCAAGGCACCTACCAGCTTCTGCCACCGTTTCCAGTGTTTCCTGTTTTTTTCATATTTTTCTACCTGTTCTAACAGTTTCTCATCCAACCGAGATACCTCCTTCCCTCTGATTTACTGTATTTTTCCAATACGGTCCAGCGGCCAGATACGAAAGGCCAGTTTCCCTACGATCTGTTCTTCTGCCACACAGCCTACAGACGAGCTTCGACTGTCTACTGATACAGATCGATGGTCTCCCATAACAAACAATCTTCCTTCCGGAACCTGATAGGGAAATTCAATATCACATTCCCCCAGTGCTTTTTCCTGTACATACGGTTCATCCAGAGGCTGACCGTCTACCGTAACATTTCCTTCTTCATCGATATCCACCCATTCACCCGCACGGGCAATCACGCGCTTTACCAAAATTTTATTGTTGTAATAAAAGGCCACTACATCGTGCTTTTCAAAATCCGATCCCTTCAATGAAATTACGATTTCACCGTTCTCCAGAGTTGGTGTCATAGACGAACCATAAATCTGAAGTACCGGTAACAGAAGAGTTGCCACAAGTACCGCGATTGCCGCTACTGTGATCAATGCATACATAGTGCTTCGCAGAGTCCTTCCGTACGCATCTTTATATCGAACTCTTTTCAGCTCACGTTCCAGTTCCTCTACCGTTGGCCTGTTTTTATTCTTTTCTGCTTTCATATCTACTCTCTCCGAAACTCACGTTCCCGCATTCTCAAGTTCAATTTTTCTAACTTCTTATAATACTATTCGAAAACCTTTTCGTAAACCACTAAATTTCACTTTCATCGTTTTACACAAATTTAACATTTTATTTTCGTAAATTTTTCAAATCTCTCTCTTCTTTCCGAAGTTATACTACCAGAGTACATACTACTATCTCGGTATATTTTAATATTACTCTTGAAAACGGCTAATAGAAAAAAGGCACCAAACAGCATATACACTGTTTGGCGCCCTTTTTGTCTGGCATTTTCACCTAAAGTGATTATTTATTGTAGTTAACGATCTTTCCGAAATCTGGTTTCAGGGAAGCTCCACCGATCAGACCACCGTCGATGTCTGGTACTGGATTGTCTAATGGGTTCGCTAATGATTATATTATTTTAACAAATCAGCCAAACTGTACTCTCCTTTTGGAATATTTGCCGTTCTGCGATATTCTTTTATTGCCTTCACCAAAGTCTGCGGATCACTAAAATAATCTTTCACAAAATCATACGACTTCACGTCATGCATACGAAGCTCTGTTTTACAAAATTCGCTCGGCTTCTTCCCTGAACGCTTAAAACGATCATACGCTCCTTCATTATGGATAATCAGCATTTCTACTTCCGGTGCAGTAATGACATTAATGATATCAATTTTATGTTCGTAAGCCTTACTGAGACGAAAGTCTTCTCTGCGAGAATCCAAAATACGGATAATCGAAATCTGGTCCGTAAAGCCTTTTCGTAAGTATCTCTCCTCAAACCTCTTGGCATTTCTGCATCGGATAACACTTTCATCCAGCATTTCTCCTCTGGTAAAAATCAAAAGGTCATTATCAACCAATATGTCGATAATCGCCGCCTCCGCCGATCCTTCACATATACACGCCTTATATTTTGCTAATTCCATTCCACTGCCTCCTTAGTTAATTGAAACAGCCAGATTCTTCTTCAAGCGCATATACGCTTCATACGCCGGTGTCGTTCCTTCCAGAAAGCCACTCTGGTATGCATCGCTCTTTTTTATGTCATTACGCTTCAAAATATAGCTCAGATTTTCCACTGTGATACCATTGCGATTTCTCACAATGCAGATTCCATCGTTCCGGTCGTATTCGTCCAGCAATTCCGGATAATGCGTTGTAAAAACAAGAGTCCCTCCCTTTTTATTGAGACGGCTATCCATGAAGAAACGCATTAAGGTAGTTACGATTTCCTTATTGAAATGGTTTTCAATCTCATCCACCAGAAGGTACCCTCCTGACTGGAGTACTTCTTTTACCATCGAAAATGTAATAATACCCTTGATTGTACCAGAAGACAAATACTGTTCAAGATCCATTGCATTATTCAAAATAATCTCATCTTCATCTCTGAATTTCAAATGAATGAAAGTTTTACCTTCTGTCTGTTCAAAACACAACTTCTCAATTGTCGGATCAAGGAAGGCAATCACCTCCAGCGGAATATCATCTGTAAAAGGCAGAACATTTACATTTGTATAGGAAAGCAAGCTGAACACTTCTACTTTGTCATTAGTCTTTTTGTTATACGCAATAATAAAGCTGACATCATCCGAAAGATATGCCTCATCTTCATTACGGAATGATATAGGCTCCATTCCAGTAAAATCTGTCAAATATTTTTTAGATTTAACGCTGGCAATCGGTTTCTCCCACAGTCTTTCAGACAAAATCGAATACGCATACTCCCCTGTCTTGGCTTTCTTTGCCGTAATCACCGTTTCCAAGCAACAGACATATTTGCATTTATCATAAAAGTAAGTGCATATCGTAGCTTTCTCAGTCCCTCCAAGAATGCTCTTAGCTTCCACATGATTGATAGGCTCATTCTTTACAATGCTTAATGCCAGATTGATAACCTTCAGTACAGAGGTTTTTCCGGATGCGTTGATGCCAATAAAAGCACAGGCAGAATGAAGATAATAGTTGTCAACCAGATTATACAGACTATCCTTATCATCTTCGCTTACACGCTGCTTTGTGTAAAAACAGATGTCCAGTTTTTCCTTGAACAACGGAAGTCCTTGTGCTGTAATACGAAGTATTTTCATATCTTTATTTTCCTCCTAAAAACGAGATTTTCGTTTTTATTTTCTATTAATCTTATTATATTCCATCCAATAAAAATTATCAACGTTTTTCCCGTTTTTATGTTTACTTCCTGTTATTTTCGTGTTACTAATCGCATGAATTTAATTGTCCCTGAACTCAATGTGTGTAATATTACTCCTGAAATCGGTTAAAAAGGCACCGAACAGCATATACACTGTTTGGTGCCCTTTTTGTCTGGCATTTTCACCTAAAGTGATTATTTATTGTAGTTAACGATCTTTCCGAAATCTGGTTTCAGGGAAGCTCCACCGATCAGACCACCGTCGATGTCTGGTTTCGCAAGGAGTTCTGCAGCGTTTCCGGCGTTCATAGATCCGCCGTACTGGATACGAACTGCTTCTGCTGTTTCTGCATCATACATTTCAGCGATTGTGTTACGGATCAGTGCACAAACTTCCTGTGCCTGGTCAGCTGTAGCTGTCTTACCTGTTCCGATAGCCCAGATTGGTTCGTAAGCGATTACCAGTGTCTTAACCTGATCAGCTGTTACACCTTCCAGGTCAGCTTTGATCTGAAGGTTGATCCAGTCTTTGTATGCGTTTCTTTCACGAAGTTCCAGAGATTCACCGCAGCAAAGGATTGGTGTAAGGCCTGCTTCGAAAGCTTTTAATACTTTCTTGTTCAGGAATGCATCATCTTCACCGAAGTATTCACGACGTTCTGAATGTCCGATGATCACGTATTTAACGCCTGCATCAAGAAGCATTGGAGCAGAGATTTCACCTGTGAAAGCTCCTTTGTCTTCAATGTAGAAGTTTTCTGCACCAACTGCTACATTAGTACCTTTTACAGCTTCTGCAACTGGTACGATGTCGATTGCCGGGACGCAGTAAACTACGTCTACATCTGGGTTGTCTACTAATGGTTTCAGTGTGTTAACTAATTCGATTGCCTGGCTTGGAGTCATGTTCATTTTCCAGTTACCAGCAATAATTTTTCTTCTTGCCATTGTTCTGTTCTCCTTTAAATATATACTTCGCTTATACTCGTGCTCATTAAGTTGCTTTCGGTCTATTTATCATCTGCTGCTGCTACACCTGGAAGAACTTTTCCTTCAAGGAATTCCAGAGAAGCGCCGCCGCCTGTAGAGATGTGGCTCATCTTATCGCCATAACCAAGCTGGTTCACTGCTGCTGCAGAGTCACCGCCACCGATGATTGTAGTAGCATCTGTTTCAGCAAGAGCTGCTGCTACAGCCTTTGTACCTGCTGCAAGAGTTGGGTTTTCGAATACACCCATAGGTCCGTTCCAAACAACTGTCTTAGCATCTTTAACAGCTTCTGCATAAAGTGCAGCTGTCTTTGGTCCGATATCAAGGCCCATGCTGTCAGCCGGGATCTTATCAGAATCAACTACCTGTGTTTCGATTTCTGCATCGATTGGATCTGGGAAAGCTTTTGCTGCTACTGTATCGATAGGAAGAAGGAACTTCTTACCAAGTTTTTCAGCTTTTTCGATCATTTCTTTTGCGTAATCAAGGTAATCGTCTTCTACCAGAGATGTTCCGATTTCCATTCCTTTAGCCTTGAAGAATGTATAAGACATACCGCCACCGATGATCAGTGTATCTACTTTTTCAAGCAGGTTGTTGATAACGGAGATCTT
>JBJEMC010000224.1:0-27677 GCA_051879475.1 Muricoprocola sp.
AAAGCCATCACCGAAGGTGATTTTGCATGGCTTTTTCATCGTTACTGGAACGTACATGAACAGTAACTGTTTTAGATGTTTTTTGTCGGTATCGCACCTTTCTATTGATTTTTTGGCTTGATTTTAATACAATTAACAGGAAAAGTAGTTACTGGAACGAAAAGATATTACAGGTGGAGGGTGTTATGAGAGCAAGTGGTATTTTATTGCCGGTAAGTAGTTTGCCGTCAAAATATGGTATAGGATGTTTTTCTAAAAGTGCATATGAGTTTGTAGACCAGTTAAAGAAAGCAGGGCAGAGTTACTGGCAGATTCTTCCGCTTGGACCTACAAGTTTTGGGGATTCCCCTTATCAGTCCTTTTCTACCTTTGCAGGAAATCCATATTTTATCAGTCTGGAAGAGCTGGTAGAAGAAGGGGTTCTGACATTGGAAGAGTGCGAAGAGGTAGATTTTGGTGATGATCCTTCTTCTGTGGATTATGGAAAAATGTATGCGGGAAGATATCCGCTTCTTAGAAAGGCATATGAGCGCAGCAATATCAGTAAGGATGCAGAATTTCAGAAGTTCCTGGAGGAAAATGAATATTGGGTAAAAGACTATGCTGTTTTTATGGCAGTAAAGGGATTCTTTGGAGGCAGCAGTTGGGACAAATGGCCTGAGGATATCCGTAAACGTCAGGAAGAAGCCATGAGAAAATATCAGGAAGAACTTCATGCTGATATTGAGTTTTATGAATATATTCAGTTTCTGTTTATAAAACAATGGAAGAAGCTCAAGGGCTATGCCAATGAAAAGGGTATTCAGATCATTGGAGATATTCCAATCTATGTTGCATTTGACAGTGCGGATACCTGGGCGCATCCGGAATTGTTCCAGCTGGATGAAGAGTATCTTCCGACTGCAGTGGCAGGGTGCCCGCCGGATGGATTTGCAGCGGATGGACAGCTTTGGGGAAATCCATTATATCGGTGGGATTATCATAAGGAGACCGGATATGCATGGTGGATTTCCAGACTGGATTACTGCTATCGTCTTTATGATATGGTGCGCATTGACCACTTCAGAGGGTTTGATGAGTATTTCTCCATTCCGTTTGGAGATAAGACTGCTCATAATGGACACTGGGAGAAGGGACCGGGAATGGATTTTTTCCGTAAGGTTCGCGAAGCACTGGGAGAAAAGGAAGTCATTGCAGAAGACCTTGGCTATGTGACAGATTCTGTAAGACAGCTTGTAGCAGACAGCGGTTTCCCGGGCATGAAGGTGTTGGAATTTGCTTTTGACTCCAGAGATACGGGAAATGCAGCAGACTATCTTCCGCATAATTATCCAGTGAACAGTATTGCATATACCGGTACACATGATAATGCAACTCTTACCGGATGGTTTAAGGATATCACAGAGGAAGAACGTCAGATGGTACGCAATTATCTGAATAATGAGAAAGATTCTGATGAGGAAATTTACTGGGATATGGTATGTACTGCTATGGCCAGTGTGGCAAAGATCTGTATCATACCAATGCAGGACTATTTTGGATATGGAAATGAGACCAGAATGAATCAGCCATCCACGCAGGGAACGAACTGGAAGTGGAGAATGACAGAAGGAGAACTGACAGAGGAGCTGATTGGCAGGATCAGGAATATCACAGGATGGTATGGAAGAGAAAACGGAAATTAAGAATTAGAATCGGGATAAGCGGCTTCTTTTGAGGCCGCTTTTCTGAATACAGGAGGGCAGCATGGCACGTTTACAGGATATAGCAGATATGGCAGGTGTGAGCCGGACAACCGTTTCAAATGTGCTTCATGGAAAAACAAAAAGAGTATCGCAGGAGACGATTGACAAAATAAAAAAATTATTGGAAGAGAATGAATATGTTCCTAATATGGGTTCTATGATGCTGACAGGAAAAGGGTCTAAGATCATTGGGTTTGTCCTGGGATATGAATATGTGCATGGATATTCTGCGGTAAGGGATTCTTTTATTGGCGAGCTTCTGGCAGCGGTGCAGATTGAGGCAGAAAAGCTGGGGTATTATGTCATGATCATAGGCGGCGCGAAGGAAGAAAATGTAGTAAATGTTGCTTCCAGGTGGAATGTGGATGGATTGATTTTTATTGGATACTCGGAAGAAAGATACAGGCATCTTCGTAAGCTGCTGAATAAAAAGGCCGTACTGATAGATACATATACGTCCAGAAAAGAGTACGATTACCAGAACGTAGGAATTGATGATTATGATGGTGGCTATCAGGTGGGAAGGTATCTTTTGGAATGCGGATATCCCAATGCCTTGTTTATCGCAGAAGAGACGAGAACGGCAGTACAGGAAGAGGTGAAACAGTTAAGTAACCAGGATAAATTTGCAGGTTACACCAATGAAACAAGATGGCGTGGCTTTAAAAAAGGAATGGAAAGTTCAGGAAATTATTGCAGCGCCAAACGATATATTGTGGTGGATCAGGAGTGGGAAATCAGAAAAATGCAGTATGAACGGCTGGTGCCGCGGATATTAAAAGCTGGTGCCCTGGCGGCATGTTCGGATTATAATGCCATAGAGATCATGAATTTTCTCCATGACCGGAACATTCGTGTGCCGGAACAGGTTTCTATCGTGGGGTTTGACGATTGTATCTATGCAGAATATGTCAGACCGCGTCTGACTACGGTACATCAGAATGTAACGGAAAAAGGGAAAACGGCACTTCAAAGATTGGTCCGGATTCTGGAAGGAGAAGAACTGCCGGAGATGTATGTGAAGGGAAGAGTCAGACTGGTGGTCAGGGATTCTGTAAAAAAGCGTAGTGAACCCTGGAAATGAATCGGATAGATAAAATGAAGTTTGTTCAAATTACACAAAAAAAGAATGCAAAATTTAGCATCATTTTAAGTTTCGCGAGAAACCTGTTGCGAAACAAATCGTTATTGTGTATAGTAAAATTACAAAATGAATTCAGGAAAATTTTAAGTAAGATCAGAAATGCATTTTATTTTATGGAGGTACAGGATGAATAAGAAATGGTGGAAAGAGAGCGTTGTTTATCAGATCTATCCACGATCTTTCTGTGACAGTAACGGAGACGGTATTGGAGATCTTCAGGGAATTATCAGTAAGCTGGACTATTTGAAAGAGCTTGGCATCAATGTCATCTGGATGAGCCCTGTTTACAAATCTCCGAATGATGATAATGGATATGATATCTCCGATTATCAGGATATCATGGAAGAATTTGGTACAATGGCAGATTTTGATGAACTTCTTGCAGCAGCACATCAGAGAGGAATTAAGATTGTAATGGATCTGGTAGTAAATCATACCTCTGATGAACATGCCTGGTTTGTGGAGAGCCGTTCTTCCAGAGATAATGATAAGAGAGATTATTATATCTGGAGAGAAGCAAAAGATGGAAAAGAGCCAAATAACTGGGGAAGCTGTTTCTCAGGTTCCGCATGGCAGTGGGATGAGACGACACAGATGTATTATCTGCATTGTTTTTCAAAGAAACAGCCGGACTTGAACTGGGATAACCCGAAGGTTCGTGATGAAATATTTAATATGATGACCTGGTGGTGTGAAAAAGGAATTGATGGTTTCCGCATGGATGTTATTTCCATGATTTCCAAACCGGATGGCCTTCCGGATGCACCGGTACCGGAAGGAGCTCTTTACGCAGACAGTATGGTGACTTGTAATGGACCTCATGTTCATGAATATCTTCAGGAAATGAATCAGAGAGTACTTTCCAAATACGATATTATGACAGTAGGTGAGTGTGCCGGAGTTACTATTGAGCATGCGAAAAAGTATGCAAATGCAGAGGGCACAGAGCTGAATATGGTCTTCCAGTTTGAGCATGTAGGACTGGATGCCGGGCTTGACAATAAATGGCATAAAGATAAGATAAAATTGCCGGAGCTGAAAGAAAATCTTACAAAATGGCAGAAAGAACTGGATCAGGTGGCATGGAATTCTATTTTCTTCTGTAACCATGACCAGCCAAGGGTGGTTTCCCGTCTGGGAGATGATTCACCGGAATCTGCAAAATGTATTGCGACCATGCTCCATATGATGCAGGGTACCCCTTATGTATATCAGGGCGAGGAACTGGGAATGACCAACTGTCCGTTCGGACCGATTGAAAATTACCGTGATATTGAAAGCATCAATGCCTACTATGAATTGACAGAAGCAGGACTTCGTCAGCCGGAAGAATTACTTTCCTGTATCGCATACAAGGGTCGTGATAATGCAAGAACTCCGATGCAGTGGAATGACCAGGAAAATGCAGGATTTACTACCGGAACACCATGGATTATGGTGAACCCGAATTATAAAGAAATCAACGTGGAAAAAGAACTGGCAGATCCGGATTCCGTATTCCATTATTACCAGAAGCTGATTTCTCTTCGCCGGGACAGTAAGTGGTCTGAACTGATCGTTTACGGAGATTATGAACTTCTTCTTCCGGAAGATGAGCATGTATTTGCTTACACAAGAAGCCTGGGAAATCAGAAATTACTGGTTCTGTGTAATATGTCTGATCAGGAAGTCAGTGTTACTCTTCCAGAGGAAGTGGCAACTGAGGTGAAGGAAGTTCTGATTACAAATACAGGTGCAGTACCGGAATTAAAAGGAAATATCAACATGACCAAATGGCAGGCTCTGGTTGTGGAAATTTGACATAATAACTGCCAAACAGACAGCGTTTTAAAAATAAAAATTGTGCAAAATATAAAATGTGCTTGCCAAATAAAATTGATGTGTTATAATTGATTCATATAATAATTAACACTAGGGTGATGAGACCCAATAAAAAAGAAAGGAAGATAAAACTATGAAAAAGAGAATCTTAGCTTTAGCAATCGCTATGGCAGCAGTAGCAGGACTTGGTGCAGTCGCATCTGCAGAGGGTGAATCCATCCGTCTTGTTAATGGAAAAATCGAAATTGATGAACAGCTGAAGAAACTGGCATCCATGTATGAAGAAGAAACAGGCGTACATGTTGAAATTGAATCCATGGGTGGTGGTATTGATATCCAGGGTACACTGAAAGGATATTATCAGTCAGATAATATGCCTGATATCTTTGTAAACAATGGTACAGATTTCTCAAACTGGACAGGTCTTCTGGTTGACATGAGCGATCAGGCATGGGCTTCCGATACAGATGCAGCTTATTCTAATGAAGATGGTCTGGTAGGCTTCCCTTATACAACAGAAGCAATCGGTCTTGCTTATAACTGTGATATTCTTGAAAAAGCAGGAGTAGATCCTTCTACACTTACAAGCCCGGAAGCTTATGCAGAAGCATTTGAAACCATCGATGGCATGAAAGAAGAACTTGGCATTGATGCAGTAGTTGGATACTGTGCAGAAGTTGTTAACCTTTACTGGTCAACAGGTAACCACTTATTTGCTAACTATCTTGATGCAGGTCTTGACAGATCAGATACTACATATATTGATATGCTTAACGATGGCGGACAGTTGGATCAGGAACGTCTCCTTGACTTTGCAGAATTTGTTGGACTGCTTCAGCAGTACTCTGATCCGGCACTTCTGGTATCCGGAACATACGATCAGCAGATCCTGAACTTCGCATCTGGTAAATATGCATTTGTTACACAGGGATCCTGGATCGGTGCAACAATGACATCTACTGATGCAGCTGAATATGAAGCAGCAGGTAACTTCAAGTGTGGTATGGCTCCATATGCATTTGAAGACGGTATCGATACAATCCTTACAGAAGCTCCATCTTACTGGTCAGTATACAAAGACGGTAACGTAGAAGCAGCTGAAGCATTCCTTCAGTGGCTGACAACAGAACCAGCTCAGGAAGTGCTTGTTAAAGAAGCTGGTTTCGTATCTCCATATAAGTCTTGTACAGTAGTTGGAGAAGATCCATTTGCTCAGACAATTTCTGATTACACAGTAGCTGGAAAGACATCTTCCTGGCATTGGTCATTCATGAAAGAAGGTCTTGCTCAGAACGCAACAGGTCAGGTATTCGCTATGTACGCTCAGGGACAGCTGGATGCACAGGGATTTGTAGATGCTATGACATCTGTAATTGCTGATTACTATGCAGGCTAATTCAAAATAGAATAAATACTATTTAGAATTCTGAATGAATTTGGGCGGCAATGGTTTGTTGCCGCTCAATTTTTAGGCAAATATCTGGCTATGTGCCGGTATTATCACTAAAAATAGAAGGGGGACTGCAATATGAGTACAAATAGTGCAAGCAAAAAGACGTTATCTTTCGTTTGCCTGATTGCAGGCATTGTGCTGGCAGTAGTAGCATTGGTGCAGGATATCACAGGAAGTGATGCTTCCTGGAGAGGCCCTGCGTTAGTTATTGGAGCAATTGCGATTCTGGTTGGGTTGTACTTACTCCCAACATTAAAATACCATAGAAGTATTATCAACTTTATTTTTGTTTTCCCATTACTGTTCTGCTTTGCAGTAACAGTTATCATTCCGCTTTGCCTTGGTGTATTTTACTCCTTTACAGATTGGAACGGTATTAGAATGACTTCTTTTGTTGGATTTTCAAACTACACATCCATGTTTAAAGATCCGGCATTTCTCTGGTCAGTGCTTATTACAATTTTATTCGTTGTGATCAATATGATCCTGGTAAATGTTGTAGCATTCTGCCTGGCTCTTCTGTGTACACAGAAACTGAAAGGAATCTCTTTCTTCCGGGCATCCTATTTCCTGCCAAACCTGATCGGTGGTATCGTACTTGGTTACGTATGGCAGTTCATATTTAACAACGTTCTGATTAAAATGACAAACAATGTTTCACTTTTGGCTACTACAGGCTCTGCATTTGCATGTATCATCCTTGTTTATATCTGGCAGTACGCCGGTTATATTATGCTGATTTATGTAACAGGTCTGACTCAGGTGCCAAGAGACGTTCTGGAAGCAGCCCAGATCGATGGCGCAAATGCGTTTACAACACTGTTTAAGATTAAGATTCCTATGATCGCATCTACAATTACAATTTGTACATTCCTTACTCTGACATCTGCCTTCAAGCAGTTCGATGTTAACATGGCATTGACAAATGGTGCTGGTGCGGTTACAGGATTTATGGGCAAATTCCTGACAAATGGTACACAGATGCTGGCTCTGAATATTTACAATACCGCTATTTCCAAGAATGCATACTCTCTTGGTCAGGCAAAGGCGATTCTGTTCTTTATTATGCTGGCAATTGTTTCTATCATTCAGGTAAGTATTTCTAACAAGAAGGAGGTCGAGATGTAATTATGATGAAGAAATCTCATAAAACAGTTTTAACAGTTGTCGGAATTATCATTGCGATCTATATTCTCTCTCCTTTTTATCTGGTATTTATCAATACCTTTAAGAATGCTAATGGAATCGTTGCCAATTCAGTCGGACTGGCAGGTATGAGCTTTGCTCAGTTTAAAACAAACCTTTCAAACGTTGTCAATAACTCAAACTTTAACTTCTGGTATGCTTTTGGAACATCTGCATTTATCACAGTTGTTTCTCTTGCATTACTGGCTCTTCTGGGTGGAATGGCTGCATGGGTTATCTGTAGAAATAAGACAAAATGGTCTACTGCTATCTACATGACATTTATTGCGTCTATGACGATTCCTTTCCAGGTAGTTATGCTTCCACTGATTTCTACATTCCGTGATGTTGGAAAGTTCCTGGGCATTTCCATGCTGCAGTCTTTCCCTGGTATCATCTTCGCATACTGTGGATTCGGTGGTGCAATGACCGTATTTATTCTTACCGGTTTTATCAAAGGTATTCCTTACGAACTGGAAGAAGCAGCTGCAATTGACGGATGTTCTCCGGAGGGAACATTCTTCCGTATCATCTTCCCACTGCTGAAACCTGTTATCATGACAGTTACGATCCTGAACGGTATGTGGATCTGGAACGATTATCTTCTGCCATCTCTGATGCTGGGTCAGAACGGTAAAGTTAAGACACTTCCGGTTGCTGTACAGGCTTTTGTGGGTTCCTATGTAAAACAGTGGGATCTGATCCTGACAGCTGCATTACTTGCCATGATTCCAATGATTATTATCTTCCTGATTGGTCAGAAGCAGATCATGAGCGGTATGGTTGACGGTGCTATTAAGTAGTCAGTTTTGATGCTTATTTGATCGTTTTATTAAAGAAAGAAAATGAGGCTGTTCTTTTATTCGGAAAATCCGAATGAAGGAACGGCCTTTTTTCGTGATATAAGGGTGTTTCGTTTTACATCTTCTTGACTTTAAAGCGACAAAGGAGTAAACTAAAACAGTTATGATAAGTGCTTGAACAGTGTCACTTGAACTGTAATGAAAGTGTTACAAATTTGGAGGATAGGATGAACATATATAAATGGCCATATGAGAATGAATTTGATCAGGAAGAGATTGTGCAGAGCGATGTACTTGTTCTTGGTGGAGGACTGGCAGGATGCTATGCAGCAATCGCAGCAGCCAGAAGAGGAAAAAAGGTCGTTTTAGTAGAGAAAGGCGCTACAGAGAGAAGTGGCTCTGCAGGAAGTGGATTTGACCATTGGGAAAGTGCCTGTACGAATCCCTGTTCACAGGTAACTGCAAAGGAGATTGCAGAAGCTTATGTGAATGAACAGGATGGATACAGTAACGGAATTGCTCATTATATTGAATGTCAGGAAGGCTATGACAGACTTCTTGATATGGAATCTTTTGGTGGGAAGATCCGTGATACAGAGGGAGAATTTAAGGGCGCAGAATTTCGGGATGATGAAACCGGGTTAATGTTTGCCTATGATTATAAGAACAAATTTACGTTGCGTGTATGGGGTTCGACATTTAAGCCTGCTTTGTACAAAGAATTAAAACGACTCGGTGTGAAAATCTATGACAGAACAGAAGCAACTGCATTGATGACTGAAGTGAAAAACGGAAAGAAGCGCGGAATTGGTGCAACAGGTATGAATGTACGTACCGGAAAATTTATGATTTTCCAGTCCAAGGAGACTGTTCTTGCCATGTCACGTCCGGCAAGAGTCTGGCTATTTAACCCGGATTTGACAGGACTTTGTGAATTCCGTCCAATGCAGAGTATCGGCAGCGGACATGCCATGGGATACCGTTGTGGGGTAGAGTTTACCATGATGGAGAAATCTGTAAAAGCAGAGTTTTCCTCCTCAGGAAGAAGCTTTCCGCCATACGGAACCGGCAATAATCACAATACCTGGTATGCTGCCACCATGGTGGATGCAAGAGGTGTGGAGATTCCATATGTCAACCGTGACGGAGTGGAACTGAAAACTGTTTCGGAGCGATATTATCCGGCTCCCGGACAGAAATTCTTCTTAAAGGGTGGTGTGATTGACAATCCGAAGTATGAGTATCGCGGACCGGAGACACTGCCATTTGATGAATTGATGAGAAGAGGATATCAGCTGCCATTTTATGCAGATTTAAGCAGGATGCCTGAGATGGAGAGAAAAGTCATCTGGGGTGTTATGGTAGGAGAAGAGGGAAAAACGAAGATCCCCATTCTGAAGAACTATACAGACCGGGGATTTGATCCAGAGAAGCATATGCTTCAAAGCTATGGAAATGGATGGCAGTCAGCATCTTTCCTTCCGCAGGAAAGACAGCTCTTTGGAGCCCCGGGAGGAATTATCACAGATTGGGATTTAAAGACGAATATTGATGGAATCTATGCGGCAGGAGATCAGCTCTATGGCTCTGACTGCTGTGGATTTGCCTGTGCCACAGGTTATTATGCCGGAAGAAAAGCAGCTCAGGCCTGCGGAAATACAGAGTTTGGTGAAATAAACAGAGAATTCTGCGAGGCAGAAAAGGCTCGTCTTTATGCACCTATGCAGGTGGAAGACGGCATGAACTGGAAGGAACTGAATATGGCGATTTCCAAGGCAATGCAGAACTATTGCGGTGGCGTGAAGTGCGAAGACCTGTTGAAGGAAGGCCTGGATCTTCTTCTTCATTATCAAAAGGATGTAGTTCCGACATTGTCTGCATCAAATCCTCATGAACTCATGAGAACACATGAAGTATTGGATATCCTGACAGTTTCTATTATGATTCTTCAGGCTAGCATGATGAGAAAATCCAGTTCTGCACCCCTTTGTTTTGAGAGAAGTGACTACCCTGAGATGGATCCGGAGGAAAACGATCACTTTATTACCATTTCATTAGATGATAACGGAAACGTGGTAAGGGGAGATATTCCAAAAGGATATTTCGGAGATCTGAAGACAGAATACGAAAAGAGAAATCAGGATTATATCAACGGTGAGACTGACCGTGTATTGTGATTGCGGCACAGGAGGAAAGAATGATGATGAAGAAAGAGATGTATGCATCTGTTATACCCTGTAGTGCGAGACCGCTGGTCTTTGATGCAGAAAAATGTATCGGCTGTAACAGATGTGCAAATATTTGCCAGGTAGATATTCTGATCCCGAATCCGGAAAAGGGAAAACCGCCTGTGGTTCTGTATCCAGGAGAATGTTATTACTGCGGAAGCTGCGTGATGGTCTGTCCAAGAGAAGGAGCAATTACATTGCAGCATCCACTGATGAACCAGGCAAAGTTTGTTCCAGTCAGAAAACCAGAGGAAGTGTAGTTTATGGCAAAGTACATAGGAAAAAGAATATTATTTGGAATTATCAGTTTGTATGCATTGATCGTTGTGGTATTTTGCCTGACGAGAATGATGCCGGGGGATCCTTTTAATTATGAAAATATCAATCCGTCCGTGAGGGAGGAGATGATCAGTCATTATGGACTGGATCAGCCAATCCTCACGCAGCTTGGCATTTATCTGAAAAATCTGCTGCATGGAGATCTTGGTATTTCCTATAAAAAACCTGGAATGACGGTGAATCATCTGATTATGACAGAGGCTAAGTATACGATTAATCTGGGAGTGATTGCGTATCTGATTGCACTGGTTCTTGGTATTATCATGGGAATTGGTATGGCAGTTACAAAGCATGAAAGTATTCGCGGCGGTCTGATGGTCTTTACAGTTATGGGAATCAGTATTCCTAATTATGTGCTGGCACTTTTACTCATGCTGGTATTTGGTGTGACCTTGAAAATGGTACCGGTTGTGGGACTGGGAACATGGCGGCATTATATTTTACCGGTTGCGGCACTGACCGTATATCCACTGGCACAGATTTCAAAGCTGGTGCGAAGCAGTTATTCAGAAGCGATGAACCAGGACTATGTCACCATGGCGAAAGCAAAAGGAATTTCCGGTTTTCGAATTTCTGTGGAGCATATATTGAAAAATGCGCTGATTCCGGTTATTACAGCCTCTGGTCCGATTATTGCATTTCTGATTACAGGAAGCTTTGTTGTAGAAGAGATTTTTACCATTCCGGGAATCGGACGAGAATTTGTAGATGCTGTGAGCAACAGAGACTATACGGTTATTATGGGGCTGACGATCTTTCTGGGAGTTATTTTGATGCTGTGTAATCTTCTTGCGGATATCATTTGTGTACTGGTAGACCCAAGAATTAAATATGATGATTAAAGTAATAAGGGGTTTGTAACATGATAAAAGCAGAAGAGTATTTTGAACCGCTGGATGCATCAGAAAAAAATGATGAATATATCGCAATGGAAAGCAAATCTTTTGCGAAAGATGTCTGGGAGAGGTTCTGCATGAATAAACGTGCAGTCGTAGGACTGGTGCTTCTGGTGGTGGTTACGGCAGTGGCATTTATAGGACCGCTGATCTCACCTTATCCCTATGATGGCATGGATACTTCCATAGCGAACCAGGGCAGCTCCTTTGCACACTGGTTTGGAACAGATAAAATGGGAAGAGATGAGTTTACGCGTGTGCTTTATGGAGCCCGCATCAGTCTGATGATTGGATTTGTTTCTACCCTGGTTAATATGGTAATTGGAATTATTTATGGCGGATTTGCCGGTTATATCGGTGGATTTGTGGATAACCTGATGGTTCGAATCATGGACATTATCCAGTCTGTTCCGGCTATGATTTATATGATTCTTATCATGCTGCTTCTTGGTTCTAATGTATACAGCGTTATGATTGGTATCTGTGTAAACGGATGGATCAATATGGCAAGAATTGTCCGCAGTGAAGTGAAGACTTTGAAGGAAAGGGAATTTGCCACAGCAGCCTTTGTCATAGGGGGATCCAGAACAAGGATTTTATTTAAACATTTGATGATCAATGCCATGGGACCGATCATTGTTACTGCAACACTGATGGTTCCCCAGGCAATTTTTAACGAAGCTTTTTTAAGTTTTATTGGTATCGGTATCTCTGCTCCTCAGGCAAGTCTTGGAACACTTGCTCAAGATGCAAAGATGATGATTGCAAAATATCCCATGCTGATGGTATATCCGGTCCTTACGATCTGTATCGTTATCTTTGCCCTTAATTTTGTAGGGGAAGGGCTGGAAGAAGCATTAAATCCGAAAGGACGAAACTAATGGATCAGTTACACAGAGAATTATTGAAAATACGAAACCTGACGGTGGATTTCTCTACGAAACAGGGAACTGTCCATGCAGTCCGTGGGATCAATATGGATTTGAATACCAGAGAAATCCTGGGAGTTGTGGGTGAGTCCGGCTCAGGGAAATCAGTCAGTATGCTGGCGGTGATGAATCTTCTGGCAGCAAATGGAAAAATTGTAGATGGCAGCAGCATCCGTTTTGAAGGACAGGAACTTTCTACTGCAGGGCTTTCCACAAAGAAAGAAAAAAAAGAACATGAAAATAAGATGATGGAGCTTCGAGGAAAAGATATTGGAATGGTATTTCAGGATCCCATGACGTATCTGAATCCCGTTTTAAAAATTGGGACACAGATGACAGAGGGAATCAGAAAGCATCTGAAATGCTCCCGCCAGGAAGCAAATGAAAGAGCAATTCGTCTGCTGGAACAGGTGGGTATTTCCAATCCGGAAAAACGGCTGAACCAATATCCTTATGAATTTTCAGGAGGAATGCGTCAGAGAATTATTATTGCTACAGCGCTTGCCTGCGAGCCTAAGCTTCTGATTGCAGATGAGCCCACAACGGCACTGGATGTGACAATTCAGGCTCAGATTTTAAGTTTAATCGAAACTTCTGTAAAAGAGATGGGCGCCAGTGCGATTGTCATAACCCATGATCTTGGAGTGGTGGCAGAACTGTGTGATAAGATTGTGATTATGTATGGCGGAGAAATCGTAGAATACGGAACGGTTCAGGATATTTTTCATGATCCTAAACATCCTTATACCAGAGGACTTCTGGAAAGTATTGCAAAGCCGGGAGCCGATAGAGAACCAATGCATTTTATTCCGGGGACACCGCCCAATTTACTTTATAAATCATTAGGATGTACTTTCTGCAGCAGATGTGACCAGGCAATGAAGATCTGTAAAGAGTACCGTCCGTCTCAGACTGTTTTTTCAGAGGAGCATGGAGCTACATGCTGGATGTATTGTAAAGAACAGGCTGCAGATCTGGTGGAAAAGCAGAATAAGGAAAGGCAGGTGATGAAGTGATGGAACCTGTAATCCGAGTGGAGCATCTGGAAAAAAGATTCCCGGTGAAAACGGGCTTGTTTGAGAAAAAACAGTATGTCCAGGCTGTCAATGATATCAGTTTTTCTATTGAAAAGGGAAAAACCCTGGGAATTGTCGGAGAATCCGGATGCGGAAAGAGCTCTCTGGGAAGAACGCTTCTGAAGATCCATGAGCCGGATGGAGGGAAGATTTTCTTTCAGGGAACCGATATTACATCTTATCGCATGGAGCAGATGCATCCTTTAAGACAGAAGATGCAGATGATTTTTCAGGATCCTTACGCCAGTCTGAATCCCCGTTTTACTGTGGGAGAGATTATCTGTGAACCCATGGATATCTACAATATGTATTCAAAAGCGGAACGGATGGAGCGCGTACAGGAACTTATGAAGACTGTTGGTCTGAAACCGGATCATATACGCAGATATCCCCATGAGTTTTCCGGGGGACAGCGTCAGAGAATCGGAATTGCCCGTACATTGGCATTAAATCCGGAATTTATAGTTTGTGATGAACCGTTTTCTGCTTTGGATGTATCTATTCAGGCACAGATCATCAACTTATTGGAACGAATCCAGGATGAGCAGAAGATTTCTTATATTGTAATTGCCCATGACCTGAATGCAGTGCGCCATATCAGTCACGATATTGGTGTTATGTATCTGGGACATATGGTAGAAATGGGACCGGCGGATGAAATCTACGACCATCCGATGCACCCTTATACGCAGGCACTGATGTCTGCCATTCCTGTAGCGGAGCCAAATGCTCAGGGAATGATGAAGAGACAACTCCTTCAGGGTGAGGTTCCCAGTCCGATTCACGTACCAAAGGGATGCCCATTCCATACACGCTGTCAATATTGCATGGCACAGTGCAAGGAAGAAAAGCCAGAGATGAAGATGGTGGCGGGAAGAAAAGTGGCATGCCACAAAATAAATTAAGAAAAAAGGAGAAAACGTTTATGAAAAAGAAGTTGTGCAGTTTCATTTTAGCAGCATCAATGACAGCCTCTTTAGGATGTCCTGCATTTGCTGAAGAAACAACGGAATGGACGCAGGGAGGAGAAATAAATATTGCAACCGTATCCTGTGCAGGAAGCCTTGACCCTGCAGGTGTTGCCATTGATATGTGGACAGAGTATGCAAAGCTTTGTACAGATGGACTGATCAGTTATGACAGCGAAGGAAATATCATTTATGAGTCAGCTGAAAGCTTTGATGTAAGTGATGATGGTCTGGTTTATACATTCCATCTGAGAGAAGACGCAAAATGGAGTGATGGATCTGCTGTTACAGCAAATGATTTCGTAAATACGATTCACCGCGCATTGGATCCGGAAAATGGCGGAGCAATCTATGCAAATATGCTTTTTGGTATCGAGGGTGCTGAAGAATATCACAATGGAGAAGCTCCTATTGAAGATGTGAAGGCAGTAGCAGTAGATGATTATACACTGGAATTTGATCTGGATGCACCATGCAGCTACTTCCTGAAAATGATGACAATTCCGGTATTCTATCCATCTAAAGAGGGACTTGCAACCAATGAAGATGACCAGTGGTATAAAGATCCGGCAAAATCCCTTGGTAATGGTGCTTTCTGTATGGAATCTTACACAGAGGGCGTGGGATATACCGTTGTAAAGAATCCATATTACTATCAGGCAGATAAAGTGAATTTAGATAAAATTAACGTAAACTTCATCACAGATACAACTGCTCTTCTGGCTGGATATCAGACGGGAGAAATGGATGTTGTAACAGGTCTTCCGGATTATGTAGCAGATGACTACACAGAAGAAGATGGGCTGTTTATCTGGAAAATGCTGACCTCCAAGTTTATTCTTCCAAACCTGGAGAAAGAGCCATTGGATAATGAATTAGTGCGTGAGGCAATTGCCCTTGCCCTGAACCGTACGGAACTCTGTGCAGCGATCGGAAATGATTATATTCCATCTGTAAACTACGTTGCAGAATATATGCTTTCCCCTTCAAGTGATCAGTATTTTAAAGACGAACAGGATCCACTGTTTACAGAAGATGAAGAAAGAGCAAAAGAGCTTCTGGCAGAAGCGGGATATCCTGATGGAGAAGGCTTCCCAACACTTACTTATAAATATCCAAACAGCGAAAAAGATTCTCTGTTAGCACAGGGTATCCAGGCACAGCTGAAATCAGTTCTGAACATCGATATTGAACTGGTGGGAGAAGAAGATGGTGTTTGGTCTACAGATCGTGAAAATGGAGACTTTGATCTGATTCGTCACAGTTGGACAGCAGATTTTAATGATCCGATCAATTATCTTAGCCTTTATGTAACCGGTGCATCTTCCAATTATAATCACGTGGCAGATGCTGCATATGATGAAGCAATTGCAAATTCTAATGCGACAACAGATCAGGAAGAACGTGATCAGTATCTCCATGAAGCACAGAACATTCTGGTAAGTGAAAACTTCTATGTGATTCCAGCAGTTACACAGGTATATGTATGTCTGATCAATCCGGAAATCCAGAACGTGACAACGAATGATAAGGGTGAACCAATGTATCGTTTTGCAGCACTGGGCTAAAAGGGTATCGTAAAAACAGTTCACAAAGTTTTTAGAATTACTCCTTGATGTTTAGGTGAAATAATGACTCCTTTATGCTATACTAAAGTGTAGTGTAAAGGAGTTTTTTGGTATGAAATTAAAAACGAGATTAATAGTTACATTTTGCGTTATTTTGTTTGTTCCTATTTTCCTCATGGCACTTGTGATGATGACAGTGGGGGTAAAGCAGTTCCGGACGTTAGAGGGCTATGCGAAAAGACTGGAAAGTTATGAGCAGGAACAGATTTATGCAGAGGAAGGAAATGTAGTAAGGATAGAGGATGAACCCCTTTCAGATACAGCGTCAGAGGAGCCGGTATCGTCTCGTCTGATGCCTCAGATGCGTCGGTTTATCATTACTATGGGCGTTTTTATTATGCTGATTCTGGTATTTACAGCGGCGCTGTTGCTGATCTGGATTTATACGGGTATTAATGTTCCCTTGAATAATCTGAGGAAGGCAACAAAGAATATCGCGGAGGGAAACCTGAACTTTACGTTAGATGTTTCCGGGGATGATGAAATCAGTGACCTTTGCCGGGATTTTGAGGAGATGAGGAAACGCCTGCTAGAATCTACTGAGGCGAAACTGCAGTATGACAGAGAGAACAAAGAACTGATCAGCAATATCTCCCATGATTTAAAAACCCCGATTACAGCTATTAAAGGCTATGTGGAAGGAATTATGGATGGGGTGGCGGATACGCCGGAAAAAATGGATCGTTACATACGTACCATTTATAATAAGACCAATGACATGGATCGACTTATTAATGAACTGACGTTTTATTCCAAGATTGATACAAACCGTATACCGTATACCTTTAATAAGATTAATGTAAAGGATTATTTCCAGGATTGTGTGGAAGAAATTGGCCTGGATCTGGAATCTAAAGGATTTGAGTTTTCCTATATCAATGGAGTGGATGATGGCGTAGAGGTAATCGCTGATGCAGAGCAGATTAAGAGAGTCATTGATAACATTGTGGGAAATTCTGTAAAGTATATGGATAAATCTCCGGGGCGGATTATTATGAGAGTTACGGACGTAGGAGATTTTGTTCAGGTGGAAATTGAAGATAATGGAAAGGGAATCGGTTCTAAGGAACTGCCATATATCTTTGACAGATTTTATCGGACAGATGCCTCCAGGAATTCTTCCAGAGGCGGAAGTGGAATCGGGCTTTCTATTGTAAAGAAAATTATAGAAGATCATGGCGGCAAAATATGGGCAAGCAGTAAGTTAGGAAGCGGGACGGTCATGTATTTTGTCTTAAGAAAATACCAGGAGGTACCTGTATAATGAGTAGGATTTTGATTATTGAAGATGAGATAAGTATTGCGGAGCTGGAAAAGGATTATCTGGAACTCAGTGGATTTGAAGTGGAGATAAAGAAAAGAGGAGATGAAGGGCTTCAGTATGCACTGGATGAAGAGATAGACCTTATAGTGCTGGATCTTATGCTTCCGGAGATGGATGGATTTGAAATCTGCAGAAGAGTCCGGGAAAAGAAGGATATTCCGATTCTGATGGTTTCTGCTAAGAAAGATGATATTGATAAAATCCGCGGCCTTGGAATGGGAGCCGATGATTATATGACAAAACCTTTTAGTCCCAGTGAAATGGTAGCCAGGGTAAAAGCACATCTGGCCCGCTATGAACGACTGGTAAATTCCAACGTAAAAGAAAACAACATTGTAGAGATCCGCGGAATTAAGATTGATAAGACTGCCCGCCGGGTATGGGTAAATGGAGAGGAGAAAAACTTCACTACGAAAGAATTTGATCTTTTAACCTTCCTGGCAGAGAATCCTAACCACGTATATTCCAAAGAAGAACTTTTCCGGGAAATCTGGGAAATGGATTCTGTGGGAGATATCGCCACAGTTACGGTGCATATCAAGAAGATCCGTGAGAAAATCGAGTTTAATACCTCCAAGCCTCAATATATTGAAACCATATGGGGAGTTGGATATCGGTTTAAAGTGTGATGGAAGATACGACAGCCTCTTTCATCCCCAAATCCAGAAGGAACAGATAATAAAGTTATAGACATGAATCAAGGGCTGATTCCTGCACGAAAACACGTCACCTTCCTTCGCCCACCTTCAGTTTCATATGCGCAGACTCTGTCACGATAAAAGCGTTTGTTCCGCCGTCTGCACATGAAATTTGGTGAGCTCAGTCGGTTTCCTACCGTTTTCTTAGCAGGCCCAGCCCTTACTTTCATGTATGATAGATTATGTATCTGTTCTTTCTGGATTTTTTGCCACACCCACGGCCGATGAAAAGAGCTGTCTGGTTAACGAAAACCGCACAAAGATATTTAAGAGGGAAATTCATCTTTTGGAATATTACAGGTAAAAGGAGTTACGCTTGTTTCTTTGTTGTTTTGCAAATATCTTTTGGTGGGATTAATCTTATCCATACAAAAAAGGCAAGGACAACCAGAATTAATCCAAATAGCTACAAATGAAGAATTTTCAGAGAATGTAAAGAAGAAACATTCAGCAGACGCAAAATATGGTTGGTATAGATATGATGTTCGTTTTGCGCTTCCTGTATATGATGATAAAACAGGACAAGTTGCCAGATACAGTATTTTTTCAGCAAGATTATTGGTACGTCATGCAGAGAATCATAAAAAATATCTATATGATTTGCTGGCAATAAAAAAAGAAACGAGCAGCCCGCTTGAGCCATAAGGCTGTACGGTGAGAACTCATTTCTTAATTTGAGTTTATTTTAAACAATGAAGAAGGAAACGTCAAGTAGAATATTTTTGTTATTGATTATTGTTTTATTATTGCTCAAGCAATTTATCAAAAGAACCAAATATCATCTCTTCCATGTTGCTTGAGGTGACATCAACCAGAGGAAAAGATAATGAGACAGCTCTCTTTAAGTTCCAATAGCCTTTAGCCTTCTTTGCGCTAGTAGGCGTAAAGATTTTAAAAGAGCCCTTTTCTGTCATAGTAAATGGAAATTTCTTGCCGGGATGAATTGGTTGATGGAATCCCCAGTGATCGGCTGGCGAACATCCTTCGGGCCATTCTGTGATATTTGTGTACTCAAACTTTGATAACACAAGTTCGGGTTCGTAGTTGGAATCATCTTTCAAACCTAAGCACACTTCCATGGTGTAAACAGGGGCATCTTTCCATCCGTTTTTGCTGTCACATTCGGGATCATCACGACGTTGGAATACGAGAATCATACTGTTAAGTAGCCAGGCGTCTGAATTGTTGTCTGACCTCCAACGTAAAAACTTATCAGACATAAGTAAATAGCCGTGATCGTCGGATTCAGCTCGGCACTGGTCCATCAATTTGCTGATACTTGCGTACGTTTTGTATAGTACTTGGACTGCATTTCTTATATTTTCACTTGTACTCATAATAGTTTTCTCCAATCACAGTTTCAGGATAATCAAATCGAAAGGCTGTTTCTATATGTTCTTGCCCATTATATTCATAGTTGTAATAATCATTGAATATTACCGTTAAATTTTCAGGTAATGCAAAGTCTTTGAAACGATTGAAGCCTTTGCGTATTAGAAGTGAAACGATATCGTTCAAAATAAGCTGTTGGTATGGTTCATCTACTTCAATCTGGGATAATTGACTCAGAATTTCTTGCCATGAAACATAGCCGAGTTCAACATCTGACGCCAAGATACCTCTGGATTTTACATTATTGCAGATAGAGGCACATTCACTCTCAAACGCAACGAAGATAAGAAATGGTTTTTTGTATGCTGGGCACCACTGACGGATTATGCGGGACTCCCGTGCTAATTGGTTCTGGCTTTCTTCTTTCTCTGCATCTGAGATATTCTCGGTGTTTCCAACTTCGTCATCAGAGGACAGTCCTGACATATATTTGACTTCAATAGAAATGACGGCATTATCCAATTCAAGAAATACATCCATTTCACCTTCTTCATGATATGGCCAGAATTGGATGCGGTCACCCCAAAAGTTAAGTTCTGCTTGGTTCAGACATTCGGTTAAACCATCGATTTTTGCAACACGAAGTATTTGCGCCATCCCAAGATTGAAGGGCAAATATCGTAGTGCTCCAAACACATCACCTGTTAGTTGGTCTTCTAAGCGGTCATTTAAGTTGCTTCCGCTTCCACTGATTTTACCATGCAGTTCTGCAATCATTTATTTCACCCCTTACTTGAAAGAGATATAATTTTATTATAACTCTTTTATAAGGTAATAGCCAGAGAATTTACGGTATGGATTGTAGTTGTTTAATAAAGCTGACACAAAAACTATCAAAGAAAATACCTAAAATAAATGTATTGTAAAATGCGTTACAAATGAGTATAATATGAATAGAAAGGTGGGATGAGTATGGCGGCAAAAACAGCAAATGTAAATGTCAGAGTAGAACAAAGCATAAAAGAACAGGCAGAAGCGATTCTTGATAAACTTGGGATTTCAGCATCCGCCTTTATAAATATGACATACAGACAGGTGATTATGCATAAAGGTATCCCCTTTGAAGTATCGCTTCCCAAAGATATCCAGACTAGAGATACGATGACAGATGCAGAGTTTGATGCAATGATGAGTAAGGGACTTGCACAGGCAAAAACTGGAGATTCTATTCCGTATGAGGATGTTTTTGATTCTCTTTTGAAAGGGTTGTAATATGGCAAATCAATATAAAGTGCATATTACAAGATATGCTTATAATCAGATGAAAGAAATTCGACGGTATATAGGGGAAGAATTACTTGCACCAGATGCCGCGAAGTATCTTTTGATGTCTATACGAGATGCCATCGGAAAACTCCAGACTATGCCATCAAGACATAAACTTGTAGATGAAGAACCATGGAGAACAGAAGGCATCAGACGATTAATAGTAAAAAATTTCTATATATATTATTGGACGGATGAGCAGCTTGCAAAGGTTCATGTGACTGCGGTTGTTTATGGGAAGAGAGATCAGATTCAGCAACTGAGGCTTATGAATAAAGATGAAATGTAGATTTGAAGGATAAGGAGAAAGGTTATGTCTAACAATTTTAACTATTATTCCCCCACAGAGGTGGTTTTCGGAAAAGAAACTCAGAAGCAGGCGGGTAAACTGATCAGAAAATATGGCGGTTCCAGAGTCCTTGTGATATATGGCAGTGACCGTGTAGTCAAAAATGGTCTGCTGGGAGAGGTTACGGATTCTTTAAAAGAAGAAGGACTTTTTTATGAAGTACTTGGCGGTGTAGTTCCAAATCCTCATTTGTCAACGGTTTATAAAGGTATTGAAATGGGAAAACGTGATGGACTGGATTTCATGCTGGCAGTTGGCGGAGGTTCTGTCATCGATACAGCAAAGGCAGTGGCCTATGGATTGGCGGAACCGGATAAAGATGTATGGGAATTATATGCGCATACCAGAGCAGCAACAAAATGCTTACCGGTGGGTTCTGTGCTTACAATCGCTGCAGCAGGCAGTGAGACAAGCAACAGTTCTGTAATCACAGATGAAGAGACGCATTCCAAACGTAGCTTTAACAGTGATCTTGCAAGACCGAAGTTTGCCATTATGAATCCGGAGCTTACGCTTAGTCTTCCTGATTATCAGACAGAGAGTGGCTGTGTGGATATTATGATGCACACCATGGAACGTTATTTTACCAATGGCGGCAATATGGAACTCACAGATGTAATCGCAGAAGGTTTACTGCGTACCGTAATGAAAAATGCCAGGATTCTGCATCATGATCCGAAGAATTATGAAGCAAGGGCAGAAGTAATGTGGGCGGGTTCCCTTTCTCATAATAATCTGACTGCCTGTGGAATTAAAGCAGGGGACTTTGTCTCTCATATGCTGGAACATGAGATGGGCGGTATGTTTGATGTGACGCATGGAGCCGGACTTGCGGCAATCTGGCCAAGCTGGGCAAGATACGTTTACAAAGAAGCTCTGCCGCGTTTTGTAAGATATGCCATTGAGGTTATGGGAGTAGAACCGGCAGATACAGAGGAAGAAACGGCTCTTAGAGGTATTGAAGCTATGGAAGCGTTCTATCATGAAATTGGAATGCCGATTAACATGAAAGAATTAGGAATTGAGCCTACAGATGAGCAGTGCAGAGAAATGGCAAGAAGGGGCGCCGAGGCTTGCGGAGGCTCCAAAGGATCTGCAAAAGTGATGTACGAAGAAGATATGTATAAGGTGTTTAAAATGGCTTTATAAGAATGAAAAATCCTCCGGCGGTTAGCCGGGGGATTTATAAAATTCAGGTTTATGCGTGATTTATCTGGTTGGGACGATTTCTAACCAGTAACCATCCGGGTCTGTAATAAAGTAAATGCCCATTTTCGGATTTTCAAAACAGATACAGCCCATTTTCTCGTGCTTTTCATGGGCAGCCTCATAGTCATCTACACGGAAAGCCAGATGAAATTCACATTCTCCCAGGTTATATGGCTGTGGATGGTCTTTGAGCCAGGTCAGCTCCAATTCGAAATCAGTTTCTTCGTTGCCGACATAGGCAATGATAAAAGAACCGTCTTCTGCAACTTTTCTCCGGATTTCTGTCAATCCAAGAGCTTCTTTGTAGAATGCAAGAGATGCATCCAGATCTTTTACATTATAGTTTTCATGAATCATTTTAAATTTCATAAGATTCGTCCTCCTGTTTGATTAAGTGAATGATGGTATGTTGATCATCCGGTATCGGATGTTCTTTTAAATAGCGTGAAATGACACTGTAGTCTCCCCAGAAATGCATGGGGAAGATATGCTTTGCATGGACCTTTTTCATAAAATAATCCAGTCCATAATAATAGGCAGATTCCAGACGGGGATCCAGCGGAACAAAAGCAACGTCAAATGTTTCTCCCTGAAGTTTATCAATTTCATGCTTATAGTTTGCTTCCATATTCCGGTTCCAGGCTTTTGCTTCCCCTTCCCAGTGCCACCAGTTAAGATCGCCTGCATGATAGAGACTGGTTCCATCCTTTTCCCGAATAGCAAAAGCCACTCCGAGATCTGTAGAAACAAGTGCCCGTCCGGCAGCACTTCCCAATGAAAAAGAACTTCCCCGGGAAATCCATGTAATAGAATCAGCATATTTTGTCATCCAATCTGGCGGACGTCTTTTATACTTTTTCTGAATATCCGAACTGAGCAGATATTGTGCAGCCTTAGAAGCTAACGTAGATTCAAAAATAAGCGGACTGAAATGATCCTCATGAGAGTGACTTGCCAGAATGTAAAGTGGTTTCTCAGAAGAAAAGTCAGGTAAAGTTCCGCGAATGTAATCAAAGAGATAATAAGCAGAATCAGTTTCCGCAAGAAAACCGCTGTGCCCCAAATATGTAATACGCAAAATAATCCTCCCGAATCGCCATACACCGTTTCACGGTGCTGAAAGATGATGTCATTATACCATTGGAATTCCCTGCATGTCAAATTTAAGAAGGGGCGCAGCACCTTGCTTTTTAAGTGTGTGCATGTTAATATTTTTATAGAAACATAGGCTGGAAATAACAGATTTTCATCATTTATAAAGTTTGCAGCATCAACAGGAGGTATATATGGCAAGGACAGTGGCAATTGGAATACAGAGCTTTGATAAAGTAAGAGAAAATAAATACTTTTATGTTGATAAGACTTCTTTTATAAAAGAATGGTGGGAAAGTGGGGATGATGTGACGTTGATTACCCGTCCACGCCGTTTTGGAAAGACTCTGAATATGAGCATGGTGGAGGAGTTTTTCTCGGTGGATTATGCAAATCGCGGAGATTTGTTTGAAGGACTTTTTATCTGGGATGAAGAAAAGTATCAGGGGATACAGGGGACATATCCAGTAATCAGCTTCTCCTTTGCTTCTGTAAAGGAGAATGACTATCAGGCAACAAAATTAAGAATTTGTCAGATTATCACAGATTTGTATATTAAATATAGCTTTATAAGAAGCTGCGACTGGATGACAGAGGCAGATAAAGCCTTTTTTGATTCTGTCAGTACAGATATGCCGGAAGTAGTTGCATCAATCGCTATTTATAAATTGTCAAATTATTTATACCGCTATTACGGAAAAAAAGTAATCATTCTGCTGGATGAATATGACACTCCCATGCAGGAAGCTTATGTAAATGGATTCTGGGATGAATTGGTGAGTTTTACCAGAAGCATGTTTAATGCTTCATTTAAGACCAATCCCTGGTTGGAACGGGCAATTATGACAGGGATTACAAGAGTGAGCAAGGAGTCAATTTTTTCTGATCTGAATAACCTAAAGGTAGTAACGACAACATCCGATGAATATGCAGAATCCTTCGGGTTTACAGAGAGGGAGGTATTTGACGCGCTGGAGGAATATGGTTTATCTGAGAAAAAACAAGATGTGAAACAGTGGTATGATGGTTTTATTTTTGGACATCATGAAGATATTTATAATCCATGGTCTATCTTAAATTATCTGGATACAGGCAGGCTTGCAACATATTGGGCAAATACCAGTTCCAATAGTCTTGTAGGGAAGCTGCTTCGGGAGGGGAACCGTAGGATCAAGGAAAAATTTGAACTGTTACTTCAGGGAAAGGTTATCAGAACTTGCATTGATGAGCAGATCGTATATAACCAGCTTGACCACAATGAGACGGCAATCTGGAGTCTTCTTCTGGCAAGTGGTTATCTGAAAGTATTGTCCTATGACAGAGAAGAGATGCTGGAATATGGGGAAGAGCCAGAATATGAGCTTGCGCTTACCAACTATGAAGTAGAGCGTATGTTTTACAATATGGTTCGAGGATGGTTCCAGGAGTCCCGGGCAGACTATACCGAAGCTATGGATTTGCATTTCAAGGGAAAAATGTATTGATAGGATGAAAAAAGGGTGTCTGCTCAGACACCCTTAAATATTCAGTTCCGGTGGTTCATCCAGATGCTCAGAAACATATTTGCCGTTTTTCTTTCTCTGTCGCACACATTCTGTGAGCAGGTATTCGATCTGTCCGTTTATGGAACGGAAATCGTCTTCTGCCCATGCAGCAATAGCATCGTACAGCTTCTCAGATAATCTGAGGGGAATTTGTTTTTTCTTTGATTCAGCCATTAATATAAACTTCCTGTATTTACAATTGGCTGAGCATCATGGTTTCCGCAGAGAACAACCAGCAGGTTGGAGACCATGGCTGCCTTTCTCTCTTCATCTAATTCTACCAGTTCTTTTTCATTCAGGCGTTCCAGTGCCATTTCCACCATTCCCACTGCACCATCTACGATCATCTTTCTTGCGTCGATAATAGCAGATGCCTGCTGACGCTGCAGCATAACAGCGGCAATTTCCGGAGCATAGGCCAGATAAGTGATACGTGCTTCAATGATCTCAAGACCTGCATCGTTGACTTTGCGCTGGATCTCATCCCGGATACGGGAAGCAACTACTTCGCTGGAACCTCTAAGGCTTCCTTCATCTGCAATTCCGTCACCAGTGGTATCTACATTAGGAGATACATCGTATGGATAGAGGCGGACGATGTTACGCAGGGCACTGTCACATTGCAGGGAAAGATATTCTTTGTAGTTATCTACATGAAATACGGCTTTGGCAGTATCTGTCACTCTCCACATTACGGCGATGCCGATTTCCACCGGATTACCGAGACAGTCATTGATTTTCTGACGGTTGTTATTTAAGGTCATGATCTTAAGAGAGATCTTCTTGCTTGCCAGATCCATAGAGGAGGAATCGCCGGATTTTAAAGCAATGGCAAGACTTTTAGAGGGATTGCCGTCTACATCTCCACTCTGGTTTAACTTGGTCTTGGCAGCAGGATTCACACTGGTACAGAAAGGATTTACAAAATAGAATCCTTCGTTTTTTAAAGTACCCACATATTTTCCGAACAATGTGAGCACCAGAGCTTCCTGTGGCTTAAGAATCTTCAGACCAAGATAGGGGATCCATCCGATGCATGCGTAGATGATGCAGATGATCATAAGCGGTATGCAACAGTTGGCTCCGAAGATAATGCCGATGACACTGGCAATCAGAAGCAGTGTGGTGACAAGCAGAGCGAGCATGCCATTTTTCTTGTTGGATATAACTTTTTCTGTCATAAGAATACTCCTTTCTAAAGAGCTAAGTAATGTTGTTATTGAAATGATATCATTATAATATCAAAATGTCAACATACAAGATAACAAATAATGGAAATATTGTTTTTGCTTTGTTACAGTTCAGGTAGCCTTGTTCCGCGAAGTGTTTTGCTTGGCAAAACCCGAGGTCTGCAATGAAAAAGCCATCACCGAAGGTGATTTTACATGGCTTTTTCATCGTTACTGGAACGCACGTGAATAGTAACTTTGTTTTTTACATAAGACTTGATATAATAGTATAGTAGGGGAAAAGAAGTGTTACAGTACGTAAAAATTGATATTATGCTCATTTTCCGGGAAACGGATATGGAGGAAGTTAGAATATGGGACAAAATATATACCAGGAAATCCTGGATAGAATAGCAAAGAACGAGATGGTCATGCTGGAAACAGCAGTGAAAGGCAGGATGGGAAAAGTAACAGAGGGTATCACACGTACCTTAAAAGAAGCCATACCGAAAATAGATGAAAAGGGAAGATGTTGTTATCGGGTAGAGGCAGTGACGGACGGAGATGGGATGATTATTCGGGAACCGATGACTTCTCCTGAACGGCTGATTATATTTGGAGGGGGACATGTTTCCCTGTCACTTAGCCAGTTTGCAGCTGCCTGTGGATTTTCTGTATGTGTGGTGGATGACCGGCAGGAATTTGCGAACCGGGAGAGGTTTCCTCATGTGGCAGAAATTATCTGTGATACGTTTCAGAATGCCGTTTGCAAACTGAAGATTACTCCCTGTGATTTTGTTGTGATCATCACCAGAGGCCATGCTCATGATGCAGAATGTTTAAGGGCAATTCTTCCAGGAACACAGCCTGCTTATCTGGGAATGATTGGTTCTCGCAGGCGAGTACGTGCACAGTTTGAGATGCTCATACAGGAGGGATATGAAAAAGAAAAGCTTGACCGTATCCATACCCCTATCGGTCTTAATATCGGAGGAGTCACTCCAGCAGAAATCGGGATTTCTATTATGGCAGAGATTATTGCCTGTAAGCGTATGCCACAGCCTGACAGGGGAGAGGAACATTTCTTTAATGAGTCGGACTTAGAAGCGGATATGCTTGAGAAACTGGCACAGGAAAAAGGCTCGGCTGTCTTAGTAACCCTGATAGAATCAAATGGCTCCACGCCTCGTAAGGCAGGAGCAAAGATGATGATAAAACCAGATGGTTCTATGATTGGAACGATTGGAGGAGGACTTAGTGAAGGACTTTCCAGAAAAGCAGCATTGGATTTGATCGGAACAGGGGAATATAAGATCCTGGACTTTGATCTGTCCGGAAATGTTGCCCAGGCAGAGGGAATGGCTTGCGGCGGGTTCTCAAGAGTTTTAATTGAAGATATGCAGTAAGGATAAAAAAGGG
>JBJEMC010000225.1:0-5365 GCA_051879475.1 Muricoprocola sp.
CTTCATCCCATCCATCTTCAAATACAATGTTATCCATGAAATATATGATTCCTTCTTCCACTTCATCTTTGATATCTTCATAATTATGGATCTCATGACGGTAACCGGAATAAATTTTTGTCTGAACAGTGTGTCCCGTCTCAATCAGCCAGTTAGAAACCTGGTAAACACCCTCACCATAATTTCCTACAGGATCTTCATCCCCGGCAATATTGTAGATTGGTAAATCCTTTGGTACTTTTTCTGCCCATTCTTTTCCTTCAATCTGTTCCATCATCAATGCGAAATCATACATGGTACGGATGGTAGCAGGTTTTGTGAAAGCATTAAATGGATCATTTGCATGGTCATACTGAACAGCAAGATCATGGCAGATCCATTCATTTCCATACTGAATCGGCTCTTCACAGCGTTCACACATCCATCCCATGAATACATTTAAAATATTTGCATCTACTTCCTCTCCACGTCCTTCTTCAATGGCAGCCTTGCAAAGCTGGGCAGCTTCCTTGGCTCCTTTGAAAATTCCAGCCGTTCCGCAGATGGTTGCGCCATCAATTCCTTCTCCATACTTTGCAATGTAATCACGTACGATGAAAGAACCCATGCTGTGGCCAAAAAGGAAATATGGAAGATCCGGATATTTTTCTTTTGTAATGGTCGTCAAAGTATATTCATCCTCCATCTGTGTGTGAGGACCCTTGTCGCCCCAGTCTGACCACACATTGTTTACCATAGCTGTTTTACCATGTCCGACATGGTCATCTGCAGCAACGATATATCCGGCGTCCATAAAGGCCGAGATCATGTGAAGATACCGTCTGGAATGTTCCCCAAAACCATGTACCAACTGAACAATCCCCACTGGTTCTCCGGCAGGAACGTAGATCCATCCCTGAACCATGTCTCTCTGATTATAAGATTTAAAACTCACTTCATGTAACATATAAAACCCTCCCGTTTTTTCTTTTATCGTATCATTATTATAGGGTAAAATTCAATATATATTTGAGTAAACTTGTTTTTCGAAGGGCTGCGTGATAATATAATGATAAGAATCTAAGGAGAGAAAGGATAAAACTATGGAGTACATAAACAGAAGTGAAGCATTTGAATTATTAACCAAGTACAATAAGGATCCATTTCATATTCAGCACGCAATTACCGTAGAAGAGGTTATGAAGTGGTTTGCAAAGGAACTTGGTTATGGGGACGATGCAGAATACTGGGGAATCATCGGTCTGCTTCATGACATTGATTTTGAATTATATCCGTCTGAACATTGCATTAAGGCACCAGAACTTTTAAGAGAAGCCGGTGTGGGAGAGGATATCATCCATGCCGTATGTTCCCATGGATATGGAATTACAGTAGAGTGTGGAAAGACGATTGATGTGGAGCCTGTTCATGAAATGGAGAAAGTGCTTTTCGCGGCAGATGAGCTTACCGGTCTTATTTGGGCGGCGGCTCTTATGCGACCTTCCAAAAGTACAAAGGATATGGAACTGAAGTCTCTGAAAAAGAAATACAAATCCAAAGGTTTTGCAGCGGGATGCGACCGGGGAGTGATTGAAAGAGGGGCAGATCAGCTTGGCTGGGAACTGGACAAACTTCTTACCATGACACTTCAGGCAATGGCTGCATCAGAGGATACAATAAAAGCAGAATTGGAAAAAATATCACAATCTGAAGAATGAAAAACAAAAAGAAAGATTCACAGGAGACTGGGGTAACAAATGAATATATTATTTACAATTAATCGAGGATATCTGGAACACTTGGAGGATTGTATTCGTTCTATCTTACGTTTTCCATCTGCTGACGGGTACGATATTTATATTATGCATTCGGATCTGCAGTCTGAAGACGAGATGCAATTAGGAAAACTTGCTGATGACCATTTAAAACTGCATTTTATCTACATCGATCCTGAAAATAATATGGATTTTCCGGAAACAGATCGATATCCTATAGAGATTTATTACAGGATATTTGCAGCTTTTCTGCTTCCGGACACCTTGGAACGGGTTTTGTATCTGGATGCAGATACCCTTGTGATCAATCCGTTAACGGAACTTTATCATATGGATTTTGACGGAAATTATATTTTGGCATGTACACATGTACGAAAGGCTCTCAATAAAGTGAACCAGATCCGCCTCGGGATAAAGGATGAGCGCCCTTATATTAACAGTGGCGTGATGCTGATGAACCTGAAAGAATTAAGAAAGCATCAGAACATTCAGGAAGTGACAGATTATGTAGAGAAATATAAAAATGTTCTTACCCTGCCGGATCAGGATATTATTACGGCATTATATGGAGACAAAGTAGGGCTGCTTGATACTATGCGGTATAATTTAAGTGATCGTATGCTTGCTTTCTATAATGCAGACATCACCCACAAGAAAATAGACCTGGACTGGGTGAGAAAAAATGCTGTTATTATTCACTATTATGGAAAACAAAAGCCCTGGAATAAAGGATACCATGGGATATTAAATGTATTTTATGAGGAGATGAAAGAATGACAAAAGCCGTTTTTCTTGACTATACAGGCACAATGGTCTGTGAGGATGATCCTTACACGATGCGCCTGCTGAAAATATTTTTAGCTTCAAGTACCTTGAAGAAGCCAGAAGAAGCTCTGGGAGTTGTTTGGGGATTGATCAAAAAAATTGAATGGGAATGTTATCAGGATTCCTTTATCAAAAAGGATGAAATGGTGAATCGGATTCTGGATATCTGTGTGAAAGAATATCAGCTGCAGGCTGATTTGGATGAACTGCGTGAAATATGGAGAAATTCCTGGATTCATGCCCCTTTGTTTGAAGATGTGAAGCCTTTTGTGGAGCGCTGTTCCTTGCCGGTTTATGTGGTAACAAATGATGACCTATGTTATGTGGAACAGTCTCTGAAGGAAAAGAATCTTCAAGTTGCAGGTATCATATCTGCGGAAACAGTCCGGGCATGTAAGCCTCATACAGAGATTCTGGAAGAGGCATTAAGAGTAGCCGACGTTTTACCCTCAGAAGCTGTGCTGATCGGCGATTCAGAATCGTCAGATGTGAGCTGTGCGCTGAAAACCGGAATTGTCCCAATCCTACTGGATCGAAAAGGAAAAGTATCCAGAAAAGATATTCAGGTGATACAGTCTTTGGAGAATATATCCTTTTGAACGGAGAGGAAAACAAAAATGCATGAAGTCTGAATATAAAATCGTGTACAGAAAGTGGTGTTGATATGGCAAGAACGGTAGGTATTGGGATACAAAGTTTTGATAAGATAAGAGAAAATAACTACTTTTATATTGATAAAACTTCTTTCATAAAAGAGTGGTGGGAGAGTGGAGATGATGTAACATTGATTACCCGTCCCCGCCGCTTTGGAAAGACTTTAAACATGAGCATGGTGGAGGAATTTTTTTCTGTCGACTATGCAGATCGTGGAGATTTATTTGAAGGTCTTTCTATTTGGGAAGAAGAAAAATACCGAAAGATGCAGGGAACATATCCAGTGATCAGTTTGTCCTTTGCCAGAGTCAAAGAAATGAACTATGAGGATACCAGAGAAAGGATCAGTCAGATCATACGAAATCTTTATATTAAATATTCTTTTTTGAAGGACAGTGAATTATTAAATGAAGCAGATAAAGCTTATTTTGATCGTATTTTATCAGAGCATGTCAGTAATGTTGATCTGACGGGGGCAATTTATCAGCTTTCAGGATATCTGTATCGATATTACGGTAAAAAAGTCATTATTCTCCTGGATGAATATGATACTCCTATGCAGGAAGCGTATGTGGATGGATATTGGAATGAACTGGTTGGATTTACCAGAAGTTTGTTTAATTCTTCTTTTAAGACCAATCCCTGGCTGGAACGTGCAATTATGACAGGGATAACCAGAGTGAGTAAAGAATCTATTTTTTCTGATCTGAATAATCTTAAAGTGGTAACAACTACGTCAAACGAATATGCAGAAGTTTTTGGATTTACTGAGAAAGAAGTTTTTGATGCTCTTGATGAATATGGTTTGTCGGATAGAAAACAGGAGGTAAAGCAGTGGTATGATGGATTTATTTTTGGAAATCATAAAGATATTTATAATCCATGGTCTATTTTAAATTATCTTGATACCGGAAAACTTTCTACCTATTGGGCTAACACCAGTTCTAACAGTCTGGTGGGGAAACTTCTTCGTGAAGGAAATCGCAAAATAAAAGAGAAATTTGAATCCCTGCTTCAGGGAAAGGTGATTCGTACTGACATCGATGAGCAGATTGTATATAATCAGCTTGATAATGATGAGACTGCAATCTGGAGTCTCCTTCTTGCCAGCGGTTATCTGAAAGTTCTGTCCTATGACAAAGAAGAATTTTTAGAATTTGGAGAAGCAGTGGAGTATGAACTTACGCTTACCAATTATGAGGTAGAGCGTATGTTTTATCATATGGTACGTGGATGGTTTCGGGATTCCCGCTCGGATTATAATGATTTTGTGCAGGCATTGCTGCTGGGAGATAAAAAAGTGATGAATGCATATATGAACCGCATTGCCTTAAATACGTTCAGTTATTTTGACACCGGAAACCGTCCTTCAGGGGAAGAACCGGAGAGATTTTATCATGGCTTCGTACTGGGGCTGATTGTAGATCTGCAGAACCGATACGTGATCACTTCCAATAGAGAAAGTGGATTTGGAAGATACGATGTAGTGCTGGAACCAAGGAATCCGCAAAAGGATGATGCAATCATTATAGAATTTAAAGTATATGATTCGGATGATGAAGAAACATTACAGGATACAGTTCAGAAGGCACTGCAGCAGATTGAAGAGAAACAATATGCGGCCCAGTTAATTGCAAGAGGCATTCCCGAAGATCACATACGAAGCTATGGATTTGCATTTCAGGGGAAAAAAGTATTGATAGGATAATCATTATGAATGCTAAGAATCAAAAGAATGAATGTAATGCCCATTCATAATCGTTATCATACTTTTTGCAAAAATGTAGAGAGAAGTAAACTAAATCCTGCTGAAAAATATATTATTTTTCAGCAGCGTTTACGTTCTTTCTGAAAAATCAAAATAATTCATCCAGTAAAATGTAATATTCCAATTTTTCCTGATTCGGTTCTAATCCCAATTTTTCAAACAGTATGTCAGGGTCAAAATTTTCGTAGGTTTTGCCCCCAAACCTTCCATCAAAATTATATAGTAAGCTTCTATAACAAAGCGCAATATCTCTTCATTTATCTCCAACACCTGTATCGCCAAGATCAATAAATCCCTCTACACGGCCATCTTTAAAAAACACATTTGGTAAACAGAAATCACCGTGTGACAAAACTGGCTCATA
>JBJEMC010000226.1:0-5353 GCA_051879475.1 Muricoprocola sp.
AAAAGGAGACAAAACAAATGGAAAAAACAATGAAAATCGAAGGAATGATGTGTGGACACTGCGAAGCGAGAGTAAAAAAGACCCTGGAGGCCATTGAAGGTGTGACAGAAGCTGTCGTAAGCTATACAGAGGGAACTGCAGTAGTAAAAATGACACAGGAAATCCCGGATGAAGTCCTGAAAAATGCAGTAGAAGCGCAGGACTATCCTGTAATGGAGATTTCTTAAATATAAGTCAACAAATCCAGATAAGAAGAATGACCGTAATTGAAAAACATGAAATAGCAGTCAACTAAGAACGAATATTAGTTGACTGCTATTTATGAAAATGATGATTACGGTCATTCAGGTAAAGAATTGTTATGATAATTCCTTCAGATGCAGGATCCTCTGGTTGCGGCTTCCACGAAATGCCAGAGAAAGATCTTTCTCTTCCTCGATAAATTCCCCATCTACCAGTACATCTATATAAGAAAGCATTTCCTCTGTAACTTCTGTATATATTTTTCCTCCCGGAATCATGTCCACATCATAGAGATAACCGGAATAGCACCATACATCCTTGGATGGATAGGTACAATGGATCAGGCGAAGCAGTTTTACCAGTACGCGCTGGTTTTCCGGTTCAAAAGGTTCGCCGCCCAGAAGAGAAAAGCCCTGGATGTAATCAGGGGCAAGAGCATCCAGGATTTCATTTGCAGTTTTTTCGGTAAAAGGCTGACCATAATGAAAATCCCAGGCAACAGTATTAAAACAACCCTTGCAGTGGTGTCTGCACCCTGAAACAAAGAGACTTACCCGCACACCCGTCCCGTTTGCAACATCATATTTTTTGATTGTCCCGTAGTTCATATAATCCTCCTTTCGCGTCTTTCATCGTTACTGTTCACATGCGTTCCAGCAACGATGAAAAAGCCATGCAAAATCACCTTCGGTGATGGCTTTTTCATTGCAGACCTCGGGTTTTGCCAAGCAAAACACCTCGCGGAACAGCGGCACCTGAACTGTAACTTTCATCCTCTTACGAGCAAGCTCATGTGGATGAAAGACCTTTTGACCCTGGTATCTTATATTATAATCCATAAGGAATCACTTGTAAATTGAGAAATGCTTGACCTTTTTCTTTTCAGTCAATACAATAAACATGATTATGAACATATAAGGAGTAATTTATGATTTTAGAGGTAAAGAACTTAAGCCATGGTTTTGGTGACCGGGCGATTTTTAATAATGTATCTTTCCGTTTGCTGAAAGGAGAGCACATCGGCCTTATTGGTGCCAATGGAGAGGGAAAGTCCACTTTTATGAACATTATTACAGGCAGTCTGACACCGGATGAAGGAACCGTTGAGTGGGCGAAGAATGTCCGGGTCGGTTATCTGGATCAGCATGCTGTCCTGGAAAAGGGGATGACTATCCGAGAAGTATTAAAATCTGCTTTCTCTTTCCTTTTTGATATAGAAAAGACCATGAATGAGATGTTTGACCAGATGGCAGATGCCACGCCGGAGGAAATGGAGCATCTTCTGGAAGAAACCGGAACCTATCAGGAACTTCTGGAACAGCATGACTTTTATGCCATTGATGCCAAGGTGGAAGAAATCGCCAGAGCACTGGGACTTATGGAAATTGGCCTGGACAGGGATGTGACAGAACTGTCTGGTGGTCAGCGTACCAAGATCCTGATGGCAAAACTTCTTTTGGAAAAACCGGATATTCTTCTTTTGGACGAGCCCACTAACTATCTGGATGAACAGCACATTGTGTGGCTGAAGCGTTACCTGAATGAATATGAGAATGCCTTTATCCTGATTTCTCATGACATTCCGTTTTTGAACAGTGTTGTCAATATCATTTATCACATGGAGAATCAGAGACTGGATCGTTATCCCGGTGATTATGACAAGTTTCAGGAAGTATACGCTATGAGAAAATCCCAGCTGGAGGCTGCCTATAACCGTCAGCAGCAGGAAATCCGCGAGCTTAAGGACTTTGTGGCGAGAAATAAAGCAAATGTAGCCACAAGAAATATGGCCATGTCCCGTCAGAAGAAGCTGGATAAGATGGATGTCATTGAACTGGCAAAAGAGAAACCAAAGCCGGAATTTAATTTCCAGATCGCCAGAGCATCCGGAAAAATGATTTTTGAAACAAAAGATCTGGTGATCGGTTATGATGAGCCACTGACAAGAGCTTTGAATATATCCATGGAACGAGGCGAGAAGATTGCCCTTACCGGAGCAAACGGTATTGGAAAAACGACGCTGCTGAAAAGCATTCTTGGACTGATACGGCCGTATTCCGGCTCTGTAACCTTAGGAGATTACCAGTATATCGGATATTTTGAGCAGGAGACCCCGGCAGGAAATACCACGACTTGTATCGAAGAAATCTGGCAGGATTTCCCCTCTTATACTCAGTATCAGGTGCGTTCCGCTCTGGCAAAATGCGGCCTTACCACCCAGCATATTGAGAGCCAGGTAAGGGTTCTCTCCGGAGGAGAGCAGGCAAAGGTGCGTCTCTGTAAGATCATCAATAAGCCGACGAATATTCTTCTTCTGGATGAGCCGACCAACCACCTGGATGTGGAAGCCAAAGCAGAATTAAAACGTGCTTTGAAGGAATACAAAGGAAGTATCCTTTTAATCTGCCATGAACCGGAATTTTATCAGGATGTGGTGAACAAAGTCTGGAATTGCCAGGAATGGTCTACGAAAATATAAAGGGTAGTGATGCAGATTTGTCAACCCGGAAATATAACAGAAATATAGTCTCTTTTCCCGGGATATTTTCGTGAATCTTTTTTGTAATTACCTCTTTTCATTTTCTTTATTTTGCGGTATGATAGTCCATGAACACTACATATAGTATTTAAAGAACTCCTATTTATCTATATTTAGTGGGTTTGACAGAAAACGTGTTTTGAAAATAATGGTGTTTGTTTTATATTTTCAGACATTTAATATTGGAAATGGAGAGTATTATGATAAATGACGTTAAGACAACTGTAATTAAGCGAAATGGAGAAGAGGTAGCATTTGATATTTCGAAGATTATCAATGCTATTAAGGCGGCCAATGAAGAAGTGGATAAGCTTCACCAGATGAATGAATATCAGATTATGGCAGTTGCCAATAACATTGCTTCTCAGATTCGTTCCATGACGCATGCAGTCAACGTGGAAGATATTCAGGATATGGTAGAAACCGGCATTATGGAGATGCGTGGTTATGAGGTAGCACAGAAGTATGTCCGTTACCGTTACAAACGGGAATTATCCCGTAAGTCCAATACTACAGACAATGGAATCCTGGCGTTGATTGACCATATGAATGAAGAAGTAAAACAGGAAAATTCTAACAAGAATCCTATGATCAATTCTACGCAGCGTGACTATATGGCCGGAGAGGTCAGCAAAGACCTGACACGTCGTGTATTGTTGCCGGAAGATATTGTTCGGGCACATGAAGAAGGGATTATTCATTTCCATGATTCCGATTATTATGCACAGAAGGAACATAACTGCGACCTTTTGAATCTGGAGGATATGCTTCAGAATGGTACTGTGATCAGTGAGACCATGATCGAGAAGCCTCACAGCTTCTTTACTGCATGCAACGTTACGACACAGATTGTGGCACAGGTTGCAAGTAACCAGTATGGCGGACAGTCTTTCACTCTTTCACATCTGGCACCCTTTGTGGATATCAGCCGTCAGAAGTTAAAAGCTGCTGTTATTGAGGAACGTAAAGAATGTGGGGAAAGTCTGGACGAGGAAATCATCAACAAGATTACAGAAAAACGCCTTCTCACAGAGATCAAGAGTGGAATCCAGACGATTCAGTATCAGCTGATTACTCTTATGACCTGTAATGGGCAGGCACCTTTTGTTACCATGTTTATGTATCTGGACGAAGTGCCGGAAGGCCGTACCAGAGATGACCTGGCTATGATCATCGAAGAAGTACTGATTCAGAGAATGCAGGGTGTTAAAAATGAAAAGGGTGTATGGATTACCCCTGCTTTTCCAAAGATTATTTATGTACTGGATGAGGATAACATCACAGAAGATTCCAAATACTGGTATCTGACAGAGCTTGCTGCAAAGTGTACCGCAAAGCGTATGGTGCCGGATTATATTTCCGCGAAGATCATGAAACAGTTAAAGCAGGGCAATGTATATCCCTGCATGGGTTGCCGTTCTTTCTTAACAGTAGAAGACAGCCAGCGTAATCCGGATGGAAGCCATAAGTTCTATGGACGTTTTAATCAGGGTGTTGTTACCATCAATCTTGTGGATGTTGCCTGCAGTTCAGAAGGGGATATGGAGAAATTCTGGGAAATACTGGAAGAACGTCTGGAACTTTGTCACAGAGCTCTTCGCTGTCGTCATGAAAGACTTCTTGGCACTGTTTCTGATGTTGCACCGATTCTGTGGCAGCATGGTGCTCTTGCCCGTCTGAAAAAGGGAGAAACGATTGATAAACTGCTTTATAATGGCTATTCTACCATTTCACTGGGCTATGCAGGCCTTTACGAAATGTGTGTGCGTATGACAGGTGCCTCTCATACTTCAGAAAAGGGACAGAAATTTGCCATGGCTGTCATGCAGAAGCTCAACGACAAGTGTAAAGAATGGAGAGAGGCAGAGAACATCAGTTACTCCGTATACGGAACACCGATGGAATCCACCACATACAAGTTTGCAAAATGCCTGCAGAAGAGATTTGGCATCATTCCGGGTGTTACAGATAAGAACTATATTACAAACAGTTATCATGTACATGTATCAGAAGAAATCGATGCCTTCAGCAAGCTGAAATTCGAAGCTGAATTCCAGAAGCTGTCTCCGGGAGGAGCCATCAGTTACGTAGAAGTACCGAACCTCCAGAACAACATTCCGGCAGTACTCTCTGTCATAAAGTTTATCTATGATAACATCATGTACGCAGAACTGAATACCAAGAGCGATTACTGCGAATGTTGCGGATACGATGGTGAGATTAAGATCATAAAGGACGATACAGGAAAGCTGGTATGGGAGTGTCCGAATTGTGGAAACAGAGATCAGGAACACCTTTTTGTAGCAAGAAGAACCTGTGGATATATTGGAACCCAGTTCTGGAATCAGGGAAGAACACAGGAAATCCAGGACAGAGTATTACATTTATAAAAAGGAATGTGCCTTAGGGCACATTTTTTTATAAATTTTTAATATTTTTTTCAATCCATTTTCTTGACGGTGATAACAGTGAGCCCTAAAATGAAACGTATGGAAAAATTGTTACAGTTCAGGTGTCACTGTTCCGCGAGGTGTTTTGCATGGCAAAACCCGAGGCCTGCAATGAAAAAGC
>JBJEMC010000227.1:0-5282 GCA_051879475.1 Muricoprocola sp.
GCCTGTTTTTATCGGCAGCCCGGTCAGCCGGAAGGGCTTATGATATCCTCCGCACCGGACGGATCTATGGTGCCTGTCTCTCTATGATGGAACACAGTGGCTATGCATTGGCCCGGAAAACGGCTCTGGAGCAGGACATTCAGATTCGGATGAGCCCGGAGCGAAGCTCCTACGTCAGCATCCATGATGTGCTGACGGCAGTGCAGTTTGTACTTACGGTATGCCCGGAGCGAAAGATCTTTAATGTATCAGGTCTGGACTCCGATGCCTCAGACAGTGAGATTGCCATGATGCTTTACCGGAACTTTCCAAAGCAGTGCAGGGTCACCATGGGGTGCCAGGAAAAAGGGCAGTGTGCAGATGCTGGTACCGATGCAGACAGGGATAAGGCTGCAGGTATTTTACTGAATGCACAGCTTCTCCACAGGTATGGATTTATCCCCAGTGTGACATTGGAGGACGGCCTGATCATTCTGGTAAAAAGTCTTCAGAATACAGGGGATGTCTTCATCTTTGATAATACTTATATGGGAAAACTGACCAGGGTTCAGCAGATTCTTCTGGGATATCTGTTGGAGATTGACCGCATCTGTAAAAAACATGGGATCAAATATTTCCTGGCAGGGGGAACACTGCTGGGGGCAATCCGCCACCACGGCTTCATTCCATGGGATGATGATGCAGATGTCATGATGCTGAGAGAGGATTTTGACCGATTCATGGAAGTGGTGCAGCAGGAGCTTCCGGACAATATTTTTGTCCAGGTTCCTTCTACGGAAAAGGGCAATTACAACCCATTTACGAAGCTGCGGATCAATAATACCATGTTTGCCACAGAGTTTACCAGCAAGTTTCTGGACATGCACAATGGAGTCTTTTTTGATGTGCTTTCCCATGACCAGACGGGCAACCACAAATGGTCTCAGAAGCTGCATCTGATGTGGACCATGCTGAGCCGTTCCATTGTGTTTAATAAATGGGGCAATACGAATATCAAGAGCGGTGGCAATCATCCTCTGTTCTGTAAATTTGTGGACAAGGCCAAGCATTTGGTTCCCATGCCCTTTGCCCAGTGGATGCAGGAGCGGGCGTTTCGGTTTTTCCAGCATCGGAAGTCAGATTATCTGTATGACGGCATGGGACGGAACCTGAAACGGGGAGCTTTCCCCAGGGAATGGCTGGAAGAAGTGACCTATGTGGATTTTGAGGGTTATCAGTTCCCGGTACCCAAAGAATACGACAAGTACCTGACTTATCTGTATGGAGACTATATGCAGATGATTCCGGTGAGCCAGCGGCGTACCAGCCACAGCATTGTATTGACAGATCTGGGAGAGTATTCCAGATATGAGTGCGGGAAGGACGCATAATTTAAAATAAAATACAGCCGACGGTCTGTAGCTTGCATGACGTAAGGTGTGAACAATACTCATATATGCGTTTACCTCTGCGAACAGGCAGTGCATACGGAGCGGTCGGCTTTTTATGAACAGAAAGGCAGGAACCAATATATGCTTTCCGTAATATTGCCGGCATATAATGAAGAACCTATGATCCGGAAAGCCTCAGAGAGGATCGGAGGGATTCTGACAGAGGCAGAGATTCCGTACGAGATTATATTTGTAAATGATGGATCCAGGGATGACACCTGGGGTGAAATCGAGAAAGTGGTGGCCCAGGATGACCATGTGGTAGGGGTCCGCTTTTCCAGGAATTTTGGAAAAGAGGCAGCCATGTTTGCCGGACTGGCCAATGCTTCCGGGGAATGTTGTGCCGTTATGGACTGTGACCTTCAGCACCCGCCGGAAACGCTGGTGGAGATGTATCGCCTCTGGCAGCAGGGCTATGAAGTAATCGAAGGTGTAAAACGTACCAGAGGAAATGAGAGCTTCCTGCACAAAGCCAGCGCAGGAATGTTTTACCGGCTGATCTCCAAAGCCGCCAAGATAGATATGTCCCGGGCCTCTGATTTTAAGCTGTTGGACCGGAGGGCAGTGGATGCCATACTTTCCATGCCGGAGCGGAATACCTTTTTCCGGGCATTGTCCTCCTGGGTGGGATTTCACACTGCATCTGTGGAATTTGACGTACAGGAACGTACGGAAGGAGAATCCAAATGGTCTACCTGGTCCCTGGTCAAATATGCAGTGCAGAATATCGTGTCTTTTTCCACAGCGCCCCTGCAGTGCATCACGGTGGCTGGAATATTCGTCCTTCTGATGGCATTCATCCTCGGCATCCAGTCTCTGGTGAAATACTTCAGCGGTCATGCGGTAGAAGGATTCACCACGGTGATACTGCTGATTCTCATCATTGGAAGTGTTATTATGATCAGCCTGGGGATTATTGGATATTATATTGCGAAAATATATGAAGAAGTGAAAGCCAGACCCAGGTACCTTATTTCCAGAAGGATTGGGCATGGGCAGACTTGATTGTGTTATACAATCTTCGGGAAAAGAAAATAGCCGCCACTACCAGCACCAGTGACGGCTGTGTAAAACAGTTGCTATAGTTTGAGGGTAGGCCGTGTGTTCTGGCTTTCCCTTTTATATTTTTAATATAACATATCCAGAAGCAGAGTGTAAGCCCTGAAAAATAAGCAATTATCAAAACGATTTCATCCGGAGAGTAACCAAGACAAAGATACGTCTGAGCAGATGAAGCTTTTTATGGATTGTTGGCAGCAGGCTATAACTCAAATATCCATTTTAGAAAAATTAATGGCGAGATCCGGGTATATTCCTCCAGTAATAGTATCTTTGAAGGAATACTCAAACGTATCCTCATTTTCAAAATTATATACAGTGATGCGGTTTTTGTCTGGATCCACAATCCAGTATTCTCTCACCCCGGCAGTTCTGTATTTAAATAATTTTGTGAAATAGTCCATTCGCCTGCTGCCAGAAGAAACTACTTCGATAATCCAGTCTGGAGCCCCGGAGCAGCCTTTGTCAGTAAGTTTGTTGTGGTTGCAAATAACGCTGATATCGGGTTCGACATAGTTTCTGTCATCTTCATTGAGAAATACTGCAAATGGGGCGATATAGGGCTTACAGGAACCGCCTTTAGAATCAATGTAATTAGCAATTATACGGTAAAGTGTTCCAGCAATATCCTGATGTTTCCGTGTAGGAGGAGTCATCATGTACATTTGACCGTCTATAAGTTCGGCACGGTTTCCATCTGGCAGATTATAGATATCATCAATCGTATAAAGTTTCTGTTGCGGGTATGGCATAGTAACACATCCTTTCATAGATATTATAAATGGTACGGCAGCAGTTATTCAGATTTTTGATTGTCGTGTTCCATTGTTTCGTTAACAGCTCGAATAATAAATGCATTAACACTTTCATTGTGCATTTCTGCATGAGATTTTATTTCTGATTTTCGACCTTTTGGAAATGTTACGTTTATTCTGTCATAATTGGCTTTTACGTATTTATTTACTGCTTTTTGTTGGGCTTTGCTTATTTTGGTTTCTTCCATTGCAGCAACACCTTCTTTCTATTGGAATTTAGGGGCGCAAAATAAAGAATCGTCTTTTCCACCATACCAATAGTATACATGAAAAATCTATTGATGTAAATATAAAAAGTATATATATTGGTGCAAATAGAATGTAGGTTACTGTTCACGCCTGCGTCATGCAAGCCACAGATCGCCTGCTATCGCAGGCTATCCGCTGCTAAAGCAGCTCCTATCTGTGGCTGAATGGGCGTTCGCCCATTCCACAGAATGAAAATGCAGCCCTTAGCAGATAAATCTGCACGGTCTACCTTTTCATTCTTGTGCATGACTGAACAGAAAACAAATCATAATTTTTTTAGAAAACATTTAGATTTCGCTATTGATTTATGAGTTTCGTATCTTTATAATAAAAAGGACTGTCAGATGTCTGTTTTCTGCGATCCGGGCAGCCGGAGAACAGGGAAAATGAAACGGTACACGAAAGAATGACAGTGTCAGACGAGGAGGAAACTATGGAAAATAATCAGCAAAGAGATAATCGTCCAGGGAATGGCGGACAGGGACCTGGTGGCCCGAAGCGTAAAAATAATTCGCCGTTTATGATATTCCTGATGGTGACTCTGGTTTCGCTGCTGGTAATGGGTCTGATGAACAATATGATGAAAGATACAACTTCTGTAGAGATCACATATAATCAGTTCCTGGATATGGTAGACAGCGGTGTGGTAGACAGTGTGACCATGGACAGTACACAGATCACAATCAAGCCCAAGGGAGATGCGGTTTACCGCATGGGTGTGGAGACTTATTATACAGGGCGTGTGGATGACCCTACGCTGGTAGCACGGCTGGAGCAGGCAGGTGTATCATTTAAAGAAGAAATTCCGGATACTACGACGAATTTAATTTTGAATCTGTTCTTCAGTTTTGCTCCGTTTTTACTGATCTGGGTAATATTTGGACTTGTGATGCGGAATATGTCCAAAAATGGCGGCGGCATCATGGGTGTGGGCAAAAACAAATCCAGAGTGTATGCCCAGAAAGAAACCGGTGTCCTGTTTAAGGATGTGGCAGGTCAGGATGAAGCGAAAGAATCCCTGCAGGAGGTGGTAGATTTCCTGCAGAATCCCGGTAAATATACGACTATCGGTGCAAAGCTTCCCAAGGGAGCACTGCTGGTGGGCCCTCCAGGTACCGGTAAGACACTGCTTGCAAAGGCTGTAGCAGGAGAAGCGAAATGTCCGTTCTTTTCTCTTTCCGGATCCGATTTCGTGGAAATGTTCGTAGGTGTGGGTGCATCCCGTGTCCGTGAACTGTTTGAGGAGGCCAAAAAGAATGCCCCCTGTATCATTTTCATCGATGAGATTGATGCCATTGGAAAGAGCCGTGATACCAGATTTGGCGGCGGCAATGATGAGCGGGAGCAGACACTGAATCAGCTTCTGGCAGAGATGGATGGATTCGACACTTCCAAGGGACTGCTGGTGCTGGGTGCTACCAACCGTCCGGAGGTTCTTGACCAGGCGCTGCTGCGTCCGGGACGTTTTGACCGTCGGATCATTGTGGATAAGCCGGATCTGAAGGGACGTGTGGATGTACTGAAAGTACATGCCAAGGATGTCCATATGGATGAAACGGTAGATCTGGAAGCAATCGCTTTAGCTACGTCAGGTGCAGTAGGCTCTGACCTGGCAAATATGATCAACGAAGCCGCCATTCTGGCAGTCAAGAAGGGACGTAAAGCTGTGTCCCAGAAAGATCTGTTTGAGGCTGTGGAGGTTGTGCTGGTAGGTAAGGAAAAGAAGGAC
>JBJEMC010000228.1:0-5257 GCA_051879475.1 Muricoprocola sp.
CTTTTTCATTGCAGACCTCGGGTTTTGCCAAGCAAAACACCTCGCGGAACAGTGGAACCTGAACTGTAACAAAAAACTAAATGTATGCAAAAAAATACAAAAACAACATTGACGAATAGAAAGGCCTGTGCTATCATACTTGAGTATGCCGCATAATGAGGTTTAAATGTTATGTATGATATAACTACCAAATTTAGCGAGTAATGATAATAGGAGGTGCCATATGTACGCAATTATTGCAACAGGTGGTAAACAGTACAAAGTAGCCGAAGGCGATATCATTAACGTAGAGAAACTGGGTGTTGAAGCAGGCGAGACTGTTACATTTGATCAGGTTCTTGCAGTAAGCAATGAAGGATTAAAAGTTGGCGCAGACGTTGCTGATGCAACTGTTACAGCTACAGTTGTTAAGAACGCAAAAGCGAAAAAAGTGATTGTTTACAAGTATAAGAGAAAAACTGGTTATCACAAGAAAAACGGTCACAGACAGCAGTACACACAGGTTAAGATTGAAAAGATTAATGCTTAATCCATTATGATTAGGGTTTCTGTGTTTAAGGATTCCGGAGAGTACAGGGGTTTCAGAAGCGAAGGCCATGCCGGTTATGCCGAGGAAGGATATGATATTATCTGTTCGGCTGTTTCCGTTCTGGCGATAAATGCAGTGAATTCCATAGAAGCATTTACAGATGATGAGATGGATGTAACTGCAGATGATGGTTTGATTGAGTTGCGGCTTGGCGATTCCGTATCAGATGCTACAAAGCTTCTGTTAGATTCCTTTGTGTTGGGAATCCAGGGAATATGTGATAGTTACGGTAATGAGTATATTGAATTAATATTCGAGGAGGTGTAAGACATGTTAAATATGAACCTTCAAATCTTCGCACATAAAAAAGGTGTTGGTTCTACAAAGAACGGTCGTGATTCCGAATCCAAGAGATTAGGTGCGAAAAGAGCTGACGGACAGTTTGTAAAAGCTGGAAATATCCTTTACAGACAGCGTGGAACAAAGATTCATCCAGGCTTGAATGTTGGACGTGGTGGAGATGACACATTATTTGCAAAGGTAGATGGTGTTGTAAGATTCCAGAGAAAAGGCAGAGACAAAAAGATGGTTTCTGTCATTCCAGTAACAGAAGAGTAATAATGTTGGCTTCAAATCTTCGGGTTTGAAGCCATTTTTGTGATACAGGAAATCATATCAAAATAGAAAGCGGAGGTTAATATGTTTGCAGACAGAGCGGAAATTACGATTTGTTCAGGTAAAGGTGGAGATGGTCATGTGAGCTTCCGCCGCGAGCTTTTTGTTGCAGCCGGTGGTCCTGACGGTGGAGATGGTGGAAAAGGCGGAGATGTTATTTTTGAAGTAGATAAGGGTATGACTACTTTGGGAATGTACCGTCATAAACATAAATTTGCTGCACAGCCGGGAGAAAATGGCGGAAAAAGCAGATGCCATGGTGCGAATGGCGCAGATATTATATTAAAAGTTCCGGAAGGAACGGTAATCAAAGAAGCGGAGAGTGGAAAAGTAATTGCGGATATGTCTGGCGACAACCTGCGCCAGGTAATTTTAAAAGGCGGCCGTGGAGGCCTTGGAAATATGCATTTTGCTACTGCAACTATGCAGGTGCCGAAATATGCGCAGCCAGGTAAACCTGCGCAGGAATTACAGGTTTCCCTGGAATTGAAGGTAATCGCTGACGTTGGTCTGGTGGGATTCCCTAATGTCGGCAAGTCTACTTTATTATCCCGAGTAACCAATGCGAAACCTAAGATTGCAAATTATCATTTTACGACGCTCAGCCCGAATCTTGGTGTGGTAGATATGGATGGCCGCGGTTTTGTGATTGCAGATATTCCGGGGTTGATTGAAGGAGCATCAGAGGGTGTTGGGCTTGGACATGAGTTCCTGCGTCATATTGAACGAACCAAAGTAATGATCCATCTTGTAGATGCTGCTTCCACAGAAGGAAGAGACCCGGTGGATGATATTTATAAGATTAATGAAGAACTTCGGGCATATAATGCAGATCTTGAAAAACGTCCTCAGGTAATAGCAGCAAATAAAATAGATGTGATCTATTCAGAAGATGAAGATCCAGTGCAGAGAATCAAAGATGAGTTTGAGCCAAAGGGAATAAAAGTATTTCCAATTTCAGCAGTCAGCGGGGAAGGATTAAAAGAACTGTTATTTTACGTAAGAGAATTGTTGGATACCTTGCCTCAGGAGACCGTTGTTTTTGAACAGGAATATTTCCCTGATGAATATCGGATCGATGAAAATCTTCCTTACACTGTGGAAAAATCAGAGGAAGATGAGCATGTATATATTGTAGAAGGACCAAAGATTGAGAAAATGCTGGGTTATACGAACCTGGAATCAGAAAAGGGATTCCTGTTTTTCCAGAATTTCCTGAAAGATACCGGTATTCTTGATGAACTGGAAGCAGCAGGCATTCAGGAAGGCGATACCGTAAGAATGTATGGTCTTGCTTTTGATTATTATAAATAGAGGAGGTTTATTATGACCAGTAAACAGAGAGCGTATTTAAAAAGCCTGGCAATGACCATGGAACCTATTTTCCAGATTGGAAAATCCAGTCTTACTCCGGAAAACACCCAGGCAATTTCTGAAGCCCTGGATGCCAGAGAACTGATCAAGGTAAGTGTACTTCAGAACTGTATGGATGATCCGAGAGAACTGGCATCTATGCTGGCAGACCGTACCAGATCACAGGTAGTTCAGGTTATTGGCAAGAAGATTGTTTTGTATAAAGAAGGAAAAGATAATAAAAAGAAAATTATGCTTCCATTATAGAAGAGGATAAAGCAATGGGAAAACGAAAAGTAGGGATCATGGGAGGAACCTTTGATCCTATTCATGTCGGACATCTGATTCTGGCAGAAAATGCGTACCATCAGTTTGGTCTGGATGAAGTACTGGTTATGCCTTCGGGCAATCCGCCGCATAAAACAAACAGGGATGGAAGGGCCTCACTGGAAGACCGCATAGAGATGGTACGGCTGGCAATTGCTGATAATCCACACTTTACGATTTCTTTGGCTGAAGCACATGAGGAGGGCTACACATATACAAAAGAGACCCTCGAAAGACTGACCAGACAAAATCCTGATACAGAGTATTACTTTATCATGGGTGCAGATTCCCTGTTTTCCTTCGAAGAATGGAAAGACCCGAAAAGAATCACAGAGCTTGCAGTAATCGTAACAGCTGTACGTGACCATGCGAGTGCAGAAGCCATAGAACAACAGATTGCGCATCTGAAGAACATTTACGAAGCAGATATTCGTACCCTTGAGACTCCGAACATGGATATTTCTTCCAGAATGCTTCGTGGCTGGATAAAAGAAGAGAGATCTGTCCGTTATTATCTTACAGATTCTGTGATCTCTTATATTGAAAAGAAAGGTCTCTATCGTGAAAGCATATAAGAATTGAGGTATGGAAATGTCATATAATATTCTTAAAATGAAAAAAACGTTACGGAAGTATCTGACTCTGGACAGATATGAACATACGGAAGGCGTCATGTATACAGCAGCTGCTCTGGCCATGAAGTACGGCGAAGACGTAGAAAAAGCACTGGTGGCCGGCTTATTACATGACTGTGCAAAATGTATTCCTGACAGTAAAAAGATTAAAATATGCAAAAAGCATCATATCGAAGTGACAGAACTTGAGCTGAATAATCCTTTTTTACTCCATGCAAAACTGGGGGCGTTTCTGGCAAAGGATAAGTATGATATAGAGGATCAGGAGATTCTTGATGCCATCGCCTGCCATACCACAGGAAAACCGGCTATGACACTTCTTGATAAGATTATTTATATTTCTGACTATATTGAACCAATGCGGTCGAAAGCACCAAATCTTGCAGATGTCAGAAGACTGGCTTTTGAAGATATTGATGTGACCCTATTTAAAATACTTTCAGATACCCTGGAGTATCTGAAAAATTCTTCTAAAACGATGGATTGCATGACTTTAAAGACTTATGAGTATTATAAAAATAAGATGATAGAACAGGAGTAAGTATATGGAAACAAATCATTCAAAAGAAATGGTAAAACTTGCAGTTGCTGCATTGGAAGATAAAAAAGCAGAAGATATTAAGATCATTGATATTACAGGAGTATCTGTACTTGCTGATTATTTTATCATTGCTACCGGTACAAACAGAAATCAGGTACAGGCACTCGCAGACAATGTAGAGGAAACCCTGGGACGTGCCGGATATGAAATGAAACAGGTTGAAGGGTATCAGAGTGCAAACTGGATCTTAATGGACTATCGTGACATTATTGTTCATGTGTTTGATTCAGAAAACAGATTATTTTATGATCTTGAAAGAATCTGGAGAGATGGAAAATTCATCACGCCGGAAGAACTTTAAAAATAATTACGCCACCCTAAGGGTGGCGTAAATCATTTTACTGTAAAAATCGAAATACTCCGATCACTTTTCCTAAGATCTGCAGATCATCCCGGACAATAATAGGATCCATGGTATCGTTTTCCGGCTGTAAACGATAGTATCCTTTTTCTTTATAAAATCTCTTAACGGTGGCGGAATCATCCAATAAGGCGACTACAATATCTCCGTTTTCCGCAGTGCTTTGCTGCTGTACCAGAATCTGATCCCCGTCAAAAATACCTGCATTGATCATACTTTCCCCTTTGACCGTTAACATGAAAGTCTGGGTATTTGGCATAAATTCTGCAGGAATCGGAAAATAGTTTTCTACATTTTCTACGGCGAGAATCGGCTGTCCTGCAGCAACACGGCCCACGATGGGAACATTCACAACTTCCCGGCGGACGAGGTTAAAATTATCATCGATGATCTCGATGGCTCTTGGCTTCGTAGGATCACGGCGTATGTATCCATTCCTTTCCAGAGCCTCTAAGTGTGAATGGACAGAAGAAGTGGAACGCAGGTTTACTGCCTCGCAGATCTCCCGGACAGAGGGCGGAAAACCTCTGTTTAATATCTCATTTTTCATATATTCCAGTATCTCAGCCTGTTTTTTGGAAATCTTTCCGTATCCCATACAATTCCTCCCGAACATCATGAGGCCGAAAAAACTCTGGCCTCAAAATCCATTTGTTTCAGTATAGTATATTTTTACAGAATATGCAAACAAAAGTTCGTTACTTTTCACGTTCGTTCCAGTAACGATGAAAAAGCCATGCAAAATCACCTTCGGTGATGGCTTTTTCATTGCAGAC
>JBJEMC010000229.1:0-5178 GCA_051879475.1 Muricoprocola sp.
TGACAGAGAAAAAGCGTATGGTTTTCATCTGGATATTCCATCCGGAACGTCAGTGCGTTTTGAGCCGGGAGAGGAGAAAGAAGTTCAGCTTACCGCAATCGGCGGAACCAAGAGAGTCTTTGGGTTAAATGACCTGACCTGTGCGCAGATTTCCAAGGTAAATAAAGAGGCAGCACTGCAGAATGCCCGTACAAAAGGATTTATAGAGGAATAAACCGATACTGTAATCAATATTCAGAACAGAAAGGAAAACAGTTATGAGCGTAAAAATCTCTGGAGAAAAATATGCCATGATGTATGGCCCAACTGTGGGGGACAAGGTTCGTCTGGCAGATACAGATATTATCATTGAGGTAGAGAAGGATTATACCACTTATGGAGATGAAATTAAATTTGGCGGCGGTAAGACGATTCGTGACGGAATGGGCCAGTCTGTAAAAACTACCAGTGCAGATGGAGACCTGGATCTGGTTATCACAAACGCATTGATTCTCGATTATACAGGAATCGTAAAAGCCGACATCGGTATCAAAGATGGAAAAATCAAAGGAATTGGTAAGGCAGGAAACCCAAGTATCATGGATGGGGTGACTCCTGGAATGACAGTGGGAGCATCTACAGAAGCACTTGCCGGAGAGGGCATGATCGTTACTGCTGGTGGAATTGACACACATATTCATTTTATTTGTCCTCAGCAGGTAGATTGCGCACTGTATTCAGGTGTGACCACAATGATCGGTGGTGGAACAGGACCTGCAGATGGAACAAACGCAACGACCTGTACCCCTGGTCCATGGAATATGGAAATGATGCTCAAAGCAGCGGAAGAATATCCGATGAATCTGGGATTCTTGGGAAAAGGAAATTGCTCAGATGAAAGACCTCTGATCGAACAGGTGAAAGCCGGAGCCATGGGTCTGAAAATCCATGAGGACTGGGGTGCTACTCCTGCGGTAATTGACCATTGCCTGAATGTGGCTGACGAATATGATGTGCAGGTAGCGATCCATACAGATACGTTAAATGAAGGCGGCTGTGTGGAAGATACGATCAATGCCATTGGCGGCAGAACGATCCATACCTATCATACAGAAGGTGCCGGCGGCGGACATGCACCGGATATCATCAAAGCAGCAGCAACACCGAATATTCTGCCTTCTTCCACAAATCCAACCATGCCTTTTACAGTAAATACCCTGGATGAGCATTTGGATATGCTTATGGTATGTCACCACCTGGACAAAAAGATCCCGGAAGATGTTGCCTTTGCTGATTCCCGTATCCGTCCTGAAACCATTGCTGCAGAAGATGTACTGCATGATATGGGTGTGTTCAGTATGATGAGCTCTGACTCTCAGGCAATGGGAAGAATCGGAGAGGTTATTACACGTACCTGGCAGACCGCAAGTAAGATGAAAGAAGAACGTGGCCCGCTTCCAGAGGATGAAGGACATGGAAATGATAATTTCCGGGCAAAGCGTTACATTTCAAAATATACGATCAATCCGGCAATTACCCATGGTATCTCTAAATATGTTGGTTCTGTAGAGGTTGGTAAGTTTGCAGACCTGGTACTCTGGAACCCTGCATTTTTCGGTGTAAAACCAGATATGGTCATTAAAGGCGGTATGATCATTGCATCAAAAATGGGAGATGCCAATGCTTCAATCCCGACTACACAGCCGGTACTTTATCAGCCGATGTTTGCTGCTCATGGAAAGGCAAAATATGCATCCTGCCTGACTTTTGTATCAAAAGCAGCCATGGAAGAAAATGTGAAAGAAAAATATGGTCTGGAAAAAACAGTAGTTCCTGTGGAAAACTGCAGAAATATTGGCAAGAAGGATATGATGTTTAATGATAAGACACCGGAGATTACAGTGGATCCTGAGACTTATGAAGTAAAAGCAGATGGAGTAAGCATTACATCCAAGCCGGCGAAAAAACTTCCGCTGACTCAGTTATATAATCTGTTTTAAAGGAGGCTTCCATGTTAGGAGTTTGTTTATTATTTGTGGGAATTGTGCTGATCAATAACGGCATCTGTAATTTTTATAAAGTAGATGCTAAATCTGCTGCAGTAATGAATATTTTTACAGGCGGACTTTCCTTGTTTATTAACTTTGTGAACCTTGTGCAGGGGAATTATTACGCAGCAGGAACCGGACTTTTATTCTGCTTCACATATCTGTTTGTGGCAGTCAATAACATCTTTGGACTGAGCAGCATCCCATTTGCATGGTTTTCCACATTTGTGGCAGTCAATGCGGCAATTTTTGGTACACTGGAAGGATTCACAGGGATTCCTGCACTGGGCATTGAGCCAGATATCCGCTGGGCTCTCATCTGGTATCTCTGGGCGATCCTTTGGGGAACTGCTTTTGTAGAGGATATTTTAGGAAAAAAACTTGGAAAATTTGTGCCTGCACTTCAGGTATTTGAAGGGGTTGTGACGGCATGGATTCCTGGTGTGCTGATGCTCATCGGAAAATGGTAAAAATAAGAGGAGTAGATTATGATTTGCGAAAAAATTCTGGGAAAAGTAAAGGATGAGGAGTTTTCTGGAAAAAAGGTAGACTATGTGGACATACAGTGGGATGAAGCCTTTAAAAAACTTCACAGAAAAGTCAGCCAGGGAGGCAAAGAAGTAGGGATTCGTCTGGATGATTCTGTGCTGACTCGGGGACTGAACCAGGATGATGTATTGGCAGTGGAGGGAGATGCTGTTCTGGCAGTAAACATTCCGCCCTGCGAGGCAATTATTATCCATATTGACGAACATCATTCTCACATGGTAGCGAAAGTCTGCTATGAGATTGGAAATCGCCATGCTCCTCTGTTCTGGGGAGAAGAGGAAGGAACCTTTGTTACTCCCTATAATGAACCAATGAAGGTAATGCTGGAAAAACTTCATGGCGTAAAGGTGGAAGTAAAGGATTATAAGCTGGATTTTGACAGAAGGATTTCCGCATCTGTTCATTCCCATACTCATTGATGGAGGAAACAAGATATGGTTAAAAATGCAGGGTATCTGCTTTTGCAGGTAAATGATGCATTGTTTCCGATTGGCGGATATTCCCATTCTTACGGTCTGGAAACTTATATTCAAAAAGGAATCGTAAAAGATGTAAAAAGTGCGGCAGAGTTTATCCACAAAAAGCTTACGTATAATTTTTGTTACAATGAACTTCTGAATGTGCGCCTTGCATGGGAATATGCTGCTGCGGCGGATTTGGAGAAGCTTCAGGAACTGGAAGAAATCGTTGAAGCCGGGAAGACACCAAGAGAAATAAGGGAGGCCAGCAGAAAGCTGGGCTCCCGATTTGTGAAAACTCTTGACGGGTTAAAGCTTGAATTTGAGAGCAGCATTTACACAGAATTTATAAAATTCCGCAAAGGAAAAAGCATGCATCATGCTACCGTTTATGGAGTTTTTTGTGCAGCTTTGGGAATTGCGCAAAAAGATTGTCTTGAGCATTTTATCTATGCTCAGACTTCCGCTATGGTGACGAATTGTGTAAAAACGATTCCCCTGAGCCAATCCTCCGGGCAGCAGCTTTTGGCAGAGACCTATGAAGTGTTTCAGGAGCTTCTTAATAAGGTTATGGAATTGGATGCAGATATGCTGGGGCTGTCGGCTCCGGGATTTGACTTAAGGTGCATGCAGCATGAAGGGCTGTATTCCCGTATTTATATGTCCTGATTTTGGGGATTTACTATCAAGAGAAAAGAGGATGAAGAACATGTCATATGTAAAAATCGGAGTAGCAGGACCGGTAGGTTCCGGAAAGACCGCCTTGATCGAATGTCTTACGAGAAAGATGGCTTCAGAATACAGCATTGGTGTTATCACCAATGATATTTATACAAAAGAGGATGCAGAATTCCTCTGCAAAAATTCTGTACTTCCAAGAGAGCGGATCATTGGTGTGGAGACTGGTGGATGTCCTCATACAGCAATTCGCGAGGATGCGTCTATGAATCTGGAAGCAGTAGAAGAGATGATGGAAAAATTCCCGGATATACAGCTTCTTTTTATTGAAAGTGGCGGGGATAACCTGTCTGCTACGTTTAGTCCGGAACTGGTGGATGCCACTATTTTTGTAATTGATGTGGCAGAAGGAGATAAAATTCCCCGTAAGGGCGGCCCTGGAATCACAAAATCAGATTTGCTGGTGATCAATAAAATTGATCTTGCGCCATATGTAGGGGCAGATTTGTCTGTCATGGAAAGAGATTCGAAAAAAATGCGTGGTGACAGACAGTTCCTGTTTACAAATATCCGAGATCTTGAGGGAACAGATCAAGTGATTCAGTGGATTAAGAGCAACGTACTTCTGGAAGGATGTTAAGGTCATCGAGTATGGAAAATAAATTCGGAAGAGTTTCAGAAGTGAGGCTGGAAACAGAATTAAGAGAAGACAAAGTGATTTTAAGCGATGTATATTTTACGGCTCCCTTTAAGGTCATGCAGCCATTTTATCTGAGACCGGACTATATGCAGGTGATGGTGCTATCTGCATCAGCAGGAATCATGGAGGGAGATATCCAGCAGTTTTTTCTCCGTGTAAAAGAAGGAACAAGCATGGAATATCTTTCTCAGGCTTATGAGAAAATTCATAAGATGAAAGAAGGAAAAGCCGAGAGACATACTAAGATCATAGTGGAGAAGAATGCATTTTTAAAATATGCACCGCTTCCCACCATTCCCTTTAAAGATTCCGCCTTTGAAAATCATCTGGAAGTAGAACTGGAAGATGACAGCTCCGCATTTTTATTTCAGGAAATCCTGTCCTGTGGGCGAGCTGCCTGCCAAGAGAAGTTCGAATACCGCATGTACCATAATCAGGTCTGGGTGCGAAAGAACGGAGAGCTGATCTATCGGGATAACACCCGCTATGAGCCGGCACTCTGGGAGATGAGCGGCCTTGGTATGTATGAGGGCTACACCCATATGGCGAACCAGATTTTCTTCAATCTGGAAAAGACAGACAAATGGATGGAAGAAGTCCGGGAACTTCTGGATGAAACAGAGGGAGTAGAAGGCGGAGTTACCAGGATCACCAGCGGTGACGTGGCTGTACGTATTCTGGGAAAAGGGTCAGAAAATCTCTTGAAGCTTCTGGAGAAAATACAGGAAAAATAAAGACTTGCATTTTGGAAAATAAGAGTATATAC
>JBJEMC010000230.1:0-5174 GCA_051879475.1 Muricoprocola sp.
TTTTTTCTCCTCTTTCATATTTCTTTACAATTTCTGGAATCAGTTTTATAATAAAACTAAAGTACTACCTACATTTATTGTAAAAGAGGAGTTTATGAATGGTAAAAAAATGGTATATACAGATTCCGGAATTAACCGGGGCAGAGCAGAGATGTGCTTATATTTATCTTCCGGAATCGTATGAAAGAGATAGGAATAAACGCTTCCCGGTTTTATATATGTTTGATGGACATAATGTCTTTTTTAATGAAGATGCTACCTATGGAAAAAGCTGGGGAATGAAAGAATATATGGATTATACAAACCGTCAGCTCATCATTGTTGCTGTGGAATGTAACCACAGTCCGGATCATGGACGATTAAAAGAATATTCCCCATTTAATTTTGATGATCCAAAGTATGGTAAGATTCCGGGCCTGGGAAAGATCACCATGGACTGGATGGTAAATACTTTTAAACCTTATATTGATTCCCATTACCGCACTCTTCCGGGTCGGGAAACAACCTTTATTGGGGGAAGTTCCATGGGCGGACTTATGAGCCTTTATGCTGTACTGGCTTATAACCACGTATTTTCCGGGGCTGCAGCTCTCTCCCCTTCTATCTGGGTTAATACCCAGATGCTGGACCGTCTCATCCGAGATGCAAAGCTTGACCCAAACACTGTAATTTACATGAATTATGGAGAAAATGAACTTTCTTTCCATGCCGTTATGAAAAATCAGTTTAAGAAAGTTACCGGCATGCTTTTGGATAAAGGAGTTCTTCTGAACAGCCACATTGTCCCAAATGGAGATCATTGTGAAGCCTGCTGGGAAAAGCAGATTCCATTTTTTATGGATACACTTTTATACTCTATAGAAAGAGCATAAATTCATAAATAAAATTATAAATATCATAAATAAGGAGGCGAACTTATGTATACACAATATTTTAAGAAATTCAGTCCTGCCCTGAACAAGGAAACTGAATTTAAGGTATACGGTCACGCAGGCCGTCCGGTTATCTTTATTCCCTGTCAGGATGGACGTTTCTACGATTTTGAAAACTTCCGCATGGCAGATGTATGGTCACCATGGATCGACTCAGGTCAGGTCATGATCTTTTCCATTGATACCATTGATAAAGAAACCTGGTCTGATACCTGGGGAAATGCAGAATGGCGTATCTGGCGCTATGAATGTTGGATCAAATACATCACAGATGAACTGGTTCCATTTATCCGGGAATACACAAACAAGCAGAATGGCTGGGAAGGATATCCGGGAGTTATGCTGACAGGATGCAGTCTGGGTGCAACTCACGCAGTGAACCTTTTCTTCCGTCGTCCGGATCTTTTTGACGGACTTCTCGCCCTCAGCGGAATCTATTCTGCAGAATATGGCTTTGGTACCTTTATGAATGATCTGGTATATAATAATTCGCCTGTACATTACCTGAAAAATATGCCTGCGGATCATCCTTATATCCCATTATACAACCTGAAAAAGTCCATCATCTGTGTTGGCCAGGGACCATGGGAAAGACCGGATTCCACAAGAGAACTTCATCATATTCTTATGGACAAAGGCATCAATACCTGGGTAGATTACTGGGGATATGACTGTTCTCATGACTGGGAATGGTGGTATAAACAGGTAACTTATTTTGTACCATTTTTATTAGATCAGAATCATTAATTTTAAAAAAGAGGAGAATTCACGAATGAAAAATTTTATCTTTATCTCACCAAACTTTCCAACAAACTACTGGATTTTTTGCCGGGAACTGAAAAACAATGGCCTCAATGTTCTGGGAATTGGTGACCAGCCCTATGAAGAGCTTTCTTATGAACTGAAAGACAGCCTGACTGAATATTTTAAAGTAAGTGATCTGGAAAACAATGACGAAGTATACCGTGCAGTTGCCTTCTTTATCTTTAAATACGGACGTATTGACTGGCTGGAATCCAACAATGAATACTGGCTGGAACGTGATGCCCGCCTTCGTACAGATTTTAACATTCAGAGTGGTTTCCATACTGAAGACATTCCTCGTATAAAATTTAAATCCAAAATGAAAGAATACTATCAGAAAGCAGGAATCCCAACTGCCCGTTACCACATGGTAGACAATCTGGAAAACTGTCTGGCCTTTGCAAAAGAAGTGGGATATCCTGTTGTCACTAAACCGGACAATGGCGTTGGCGCCTCCCATACCTTCAAGATTACCTCTGATGAGGAAATGAAGGCATTCTTTGATGAAAAATGGGAAGATACGGTCTATATCATGGAAGAATTTATTCAGGGTGAAGTAAATTCCTATGATGCTATCATAGATGCCGACGGAAATCCTATGTTTGAAACAGGAAATGTGACTCCTATGTCCATCATGGATATCGTAAATAATAACGACAATTCCATTTATTATATCCTGAAGGAGCTTCCTCCGGAAACCAGAGCAGCCGGCCGCGCCACTGTAAAAAGTTTTGGTGTAAAGAGCCGTTTCGTTCATTTTGAATTTTTCCGCCTTACACAGGATCAGGAAGGACTTGGCAAAAAGGGAGATATCGTTGCCCTGGAAGTAAACATGCGTCCATGCGGCGGTTTCACCCCGGATATGATCAACTTTGCTCACAGCACAGATGTTTACAAAATCTGGGCAGATATGATTGCATTTAATGAAACTAATGTTGAACCTGGAAAAAGCAACTACTGTGCATTTGCAGGACGTCGTGATGGCAAACCTTTTGCATTTAGCCATGAAGAAATTCTTGGAAAATACCGCGATAATATAAAAATGGAAGGAAGACTTCCTGACGTTCTCGCTACAGCTATGGGCAATCAGTTCTATATTGCTACTTTTAATACAGAAAAACAGATGGATAAGTTTTACAAAGATGTATTAAAATGCACAGAGTAATTTTCTGCTGACAGGTTATCCTTTTTTCTGAATAGGAATAAATTATATATAAAAGAAAGGAGTATGAACATGAGTGTTTTTTTCCCAATTATTATTATTTTACTGATCATTATACTTATTAAAAATATCCGCATCGTTCCACAGGCAGAAGCATATGTCATAGAGCGTCTTGGAAAATACAAAACAACCTGGGAATCCGGCCTTCATCTGAAAGTACCATTTATCGAAAAAGTAGTACGGAAAGTCATTTTAAAAGAACAGGTTCTTGATTTTCCGCCTCAGGGTGTTATCACCAAAGATAATGTTACCATGCAGATCGACAGCGTCGTATTCTGTAAGGTATTCGATCCCATGCTTTACTGCTATGGTGTCGATTCCCCGATCACAGGTCTTCAGAATCTGGCAGCTACTACTTTAAGAAATATCATTGGTGAGATGGAACTTGACCAGACTCTTACAGGCCGTGATGAGATCAATAAGAGAATGACTACGATTCTCGATGAAGCTACAGATAACTGGGGATTAAAAGTGAGCAGGGTGGAAATTAAGAACATCATCCCACCGGAATCTATCCTGGCAACCATGGAACTTCAGATGAAGGCAGAACGTGAAAGACGTCAGACTGTACTGGAAGCCAAAGCACATCAGGAAGCCGTTGTATCCCGGGCAGAAGGTGATAAACAGGCAAAACTTCTGGCTGCAGAAGCTGAAAGAGATGCTCAGATTGCCCTGGCAGAAGGCCGTGCAAAGTCCATTGCCCTGGTTTACGAAGCAGAAGCGAAAGGTCTGGAAATGTTAAACAAAGCAAATGTTTCTGATTCCGTTCTTCGCTTAAAAGGAATCGAGGCAATGAAGGATATAGCAGATGGAAAAGCAACCAAGGTGTTTATTCCAAATGATCTTTCCTCCGCCTTCTCCTCCCTCAGCGTGGCCGGTGAAGCATTCGCCACAGGAATGGAAAAGGTTTCCGCAAATCCAGCTTCCAAGTCAGATAAACCCGGCTTATATTCAGAACCAGATTTCTGCTGTGATGAAAAACCAGATAACGGAACTCAAAATGCTGCTTACTGCACAGATAAAATTGAAAAATCTGTAGAATAGTCATTATGATGTATAAAAAATGGAGAAGGAAGAAAATTCCCTCTCCATTTTTATTTCTGTATTTCTATTTTGCTGCAATCACTTCTACCTCTGCCAGAACCCCCTTAGGAAGCTGTTTAACGGCCACACAGGAACGTGCAGGCTTGGAGGTGAAGTATTTACCATACACTTCATTAAATGTCCCAAAATCGCCCATATCGGCCAGGAAACAGGTTGTCTTAACCGCATTCTCATACGTAAGACCAGCTTCTCTTAAAATGGCTCCGATATTCTTCATGATCTGTTCAGTCTGTTTTGTAATATCTTTTCCTACTACTTCACCAGTCTTTGGATCCAGTGGTACCTGACCGGAAAGAAATACAAATCCACCTACTTCTTTTGCCTGAGAATATGGACCGATTGCCGCCGGTGCATCACCGGTATATATTGTTCTGACCTCACTCATCTTTTCACCAATATCACGTTTACAACATGCCTTTCAAATCATTTTATTTTACTTTAAAGCAGATGCTAAGCACTCTGCTACTGCACTTATAATTCCATCCGAAGTAATTGTAGCTCCGCTGATACCATCCACATCGGCACTCTGTGATACCACAATTTCTTTTGTAATTGCAAGCGCTGCATCCTGTGCCTCTGCTCCCTGTGTTCCAAGCTCCGGAAGTTTTACTGCTGTGATCTTTCCTTCTTCATTTATCACAACTACTACCGGCATCTCGCCTTCGTAGCAGGCTGCATTTGCTGTATATTCTCCTGCAGAAAGTATTGCTCCCTCTGTAGTTTCTTCAGTTGTAGCAGCTTCTTCTGTAAGAATTTCAGTTTCTTCTACTTCAATTTCTTCTGTTTCAGTTTCTTCCACTACTTCTGTCTCAACTTCCACTTCTATTCCGGCTTCTGCAAGACATTCAGCTACGGCATTCTTAATTCCATCAGATGTTACTGTTGCGCCACTGACTCCATCTACATTAGGACTCTGCGCTGCAATAATCTGTTTTGTTACTTCCAACGCCGCATCCTGTACCTCTGCTCCCTGTGTTTCAAGCTCAGGAAGTTTTATTGCAGTAATTTTTCCTTCTTCATTTATCACAACTTCTACTGGCATCTCGCCTTCATAACAGGCTGCCATTGCTGTATATTTTGTTCCTGAAACTTCATCAGCTGCTTCTTCTGTA
>JBJEMC010000231.1:0-26551 GCA_051879475.1 Muricoprocola sp.
GACCTCGGGTTTTGCCAAGCAAAACACCTTGCGGAACAGTGGCACCTGAACTGTAACATTGTTTTCTTTATCGATTAACGTAAAATCCGCTGGTGCTCATTACCAGCGGACTTTACCTTTATTTATCATTCTCAGCCCAAAGCTTCACCAGGCATCAGTCGCCAAAACTGATACCAATCAGTTTTGCTTCTTTTACGATCTGATCATCCGGTGCAACAGTCTTTAATTTTCCAGCTACCTCTTCCAATGGGATTTTCTTAGTCTTACCATTTACGATACCAATCATACATCCATAATCACCATTTAAAATAGCCTTTGCTCCAGCTGCACCCAGTCTTGTAGAAAGGACACGGTCATATGGACATGGACTACCGCCACGCTGTGTATGTCCCGGAACAGTTACACGCACTTCTGTGCCAGTGCGTTCCTGGATTGCTGCTGCCAGTTCATAAGACACAGATGGGTATTTTGGATTTTCCAGATATTTCTTCTGTTCTTTTTTGCTCATTGCTGCAAATTCTTTGGAAACTGCACCTTCTGCAACTGCCAGAACTGTAAATCCTTTACCCTGTTTTGTTCTGTTGTCAATGGCTTCAATTACTTTATCAATATCATATGGGATCTCCGGAATCAGGATGATGTCCGCACCACCGGCGATTCCTGCATACAGACAAAGCTGTCCAACTTTATGTCCCATGATTTCCACGATAAATACTCTGTTATGGGAAGATGCTGTTGTATGGATACAGTCAATCGCTTCTGTTGCAATATTTACTGCACTGTAGAATCCAAATGTCATATCTGTACCATAGATATCATTATCAATAGTCTTTGGCATATGGATAATATTCAGTCCCTCTTCCCGAAGAAGATTTGCTGTCTTCTGTGTACCGTTACCTCCAAGGATTACCAGGCAGTCCAGTCTCAGTTTATAATAATTCTGCTTCATGGCTTCTACTTTATCCATACCATTGGCATCCGGGACACGCATCATCTTAAATGGCTGTCTGGAAGAACCGATGATTGTTCCGCCCTTAGTAAGAATACCGGAAAAATCCTTTGCTGTCAGCAGTCTGTAATCTCCATACATCAGACCCTTGTAGCCGTTTTCAAATCCATATACTTCCAGATCCTTCACATTCGAAGCCAGGCCTTTTACGATTCCACGCATCGTTGCATTCAGTGCCTGACAGTCTCCGCCACTTGTAAGCAAACCAACTCTTAACATGTTATGTACCTTCTTTCCCCTAGTTTTGAGTCATAAATCCTTTTACATATCCGTTTCATTTATGATCACTTCTGGTTTTAGTATACTACATTTTGAGATTCAGGTAAAGAAAAAATCAGATAAAGAAAAAAGAGCCGTATAGGCTCTCAATTATCTTACTATCCACGCACCGCACTCTGAACTCCGACCATGGACGTTACCTCTACAGTTAACTCAGTCCAGGCACCCTCGCATCACACAAGAGCTTCTGCTTAGTGCTGCTCCATTCCTGACCTGACACGGTTCACAGATTCCTGTTGTGCAAGACCCGGACGTCAACGCCACTTACAGAGGGCAGCTCCACAATCAAAAGCCCTCGGATTGGTATCACCCCTGCTGTAGCGGATTGCAGGTTACAGGGCACCGCTATCTCCCCGGCTGCGTGGATAATTTACTATATCGTGTTTTTCCTGTTTTGTCAAGTGAGCTTTCGTTACAGTTCACGTACGTTCCAGTAACAAGCTTTACCAGATCCAGCGGCTTCGCAATGCGACCTGCTGCCTCTTCCACATTTCCAAAACCATACTCTGCAAAAATAAAGGGTATTCCCGCCTCTTTGCAGGCATCCGCATCTCCCTGGGTATCTCCCACATAAACCGGATGCTTCAGGTTGTTTTTCTCCATCAGTTTCAGGATGGTCTGTCCTTTGGATGTCCCTGTCTGTCCGAAGCAAAGGGTATCTGTAATATATTTTTCATTCCCAGTCAGACGCAGAAACTGTTCTATATATCCACACTGGCAGTTGCTGACAATAAAAAGAGGATACTTTTCAGACAGGATCTGGAACATTTCCCGTACCCCTTCATATGAAGCCGGCGGAGTCTTCTCAATCTGCCCTTCCTCTAAAATCAGGCACTGTTCCACCACATCTTTGCGCACTGCTTCATCTACATCAGGAAGAAGACTTTGAAAAATCACATCCATGGGTTTTCCAAACAGCTGCTTTAACCTGTCACCTGTCACGCGCACATCTGTATAGTTTTCCAAAGCCAGATTATAGGCAATCGCCACAACATCTGTGGAATCCCACAGCGTACCGTCTACATCAAAAATGATTCCATCCATAATTTTTCCCTCACACCATAGCTATTTTGCATCCCATTCACAAAACACTTCGCGGAACAATGGCACCTGCCCCGTAACAGCGATCGTCAAATGCAATTGTGCGAGCACATTGCATTTTCCTCGTCGCCATAACAAAAACTCCCACACTTAGAGTGGGAGTCATTTCACGGAGGAAAAGGGATTTGAACCCTTGCGCCGGTACTGCCGACCTACTGGTGTTCGAAGCCAGACCCTTCAGCCACTTGGGTATTCCTCCAATATTTGTCTGTGAGTATACCAAATTTCCTACGGGTTGTCAACTTGATCGTTACTGCTCACGTGCATTCCACTACCTTCTTTTTTTCTCTCTCAGTTCCCGGAAGAACTGGCTGAGCATGCTGCTGCACTCTTCTTTCATTACATCTCTGGTCACCTGGACTTTATGATTAAATCCATCCATTTCCAGGATATTGAGCACAGAGCCGGCGCAGCCGGCCTTGGCATTCATGCATCCAATCACAGCCCGGGTCAGTCTTGCCTGCATCATGGCACCAGCGCACATCTGGCAGGGTTCCAAAGTGACGTACATGGTGCATCCCTCCAAACGCCAGTCTCCCAATTTCTTTGCCGCTTTACGAATAGCAATCAGTTCCGCATGCGACAGGGTATTTTTATCTGTATTTCTGCGGTTATACCCTCTTGCAATGATTTTTCCTTCGTATACAATGACACAGCCTATGGGAACCTCTTCCAGTATATATGCCTTTTTTGCCTGCCGGATAGCCTCTTTCATATATTGTCTGTCCAATTTCTCCTGATCTAAGCTTTCCTGCTCCATCATACACCCTCTCCTGCATAGAGGCTGACAATATTTTTGAGTACTTCTACTGCCTTATCCATTCCTTCCGCCGTAATATGCTCATATGGACCATGGAATGCATAGCCGCCTGTCCCAAGGTTCGGGCATGGAAGTCCCATAAAGGATAATCTCGCGCCATCTGTGCCCCCGCGAATCGGCACTGTCTGGGGAACACATCCCGCCATTTCACTTGCTTTCTTTGCATTTTCGATTAAATGCATACATGGCTCGATCTTTTCCTTCATGTTGCGATACTGTTCCTTGATGGTCAGGGTTACCGTACCTTCTCCATATTTTTCATTGAGCAGCTTTGCAATATGGCGCATCATTTCTTTTCTGCAGGCAAACATCTCTGCACTGTGGTCTCTGACGATATACTCCAGTTTTGCCTGGCACACATCTCCTGACATATCATGCAGATGGAAAAAGCCTTCATACCCTTCTGTATCCCTTGGGGTATCTCCTGTTGGCAGCATATTGTTAAATTCCATTGCCACAAGGCTTGCATTGATCATAGTATCCTTACTGCTTCCTGGATGGACAGAAAACCCTTTGATCTCAACCTGTACCCCTGCTGCATTAAAGTTTTCATACTCTATTTCATTTTCTGCTCCGCCATCTACAGTATAGGCAAACTCTGCCCCAAATCCTGGTACATCAAAATGATCTGCGCCTCGGCCCACCTCTTCATCTGGTGTAAATGCAATGCATATTTTTCCATGAGGCTTGCCTCCCTTTAACAATTCCTCAGCAAGAGTCATAATTTCTGCAACTCCTGCCTTATCATCTGCGCCAAGGAGCGTATTGCCATCCGTTGTGATCAGCGTTCTTCCTGCCAGATCAGGAAGGTGTGGAAAATCCTTCACACTAAGTATTCTTCCACTTGCTCCCAACTTTACATCTTTTCCATCGTAATTTTCAATGATCTGTGGACAAACCCCTTCCCCGGAAAAATCCGGTGCCGTATCCATATGGGCTATAAATCCTATCACCGGCTTTTCTTCCATGCCCGGTGTGGCAGGAATTTCCCCATATACATAGCAGGTATCATCTATTCTCACATTTTGAGCACCAAGGCTTTCCAGTTCCTGGGCAAGCTGATTTCCCAGATCAAACTGTCTCTGTGAACTTGGAGTTGCCTCGCTTTCATCATCACTTGTGGTATATACTTTTACATAATTTAATAATCTTTCATATGCTCTCATAGTTATCTTTCTATTCCCGGACGTGCGGGAATTCCTTTCTGAAATGGATGTTTTCTCATGCAGATTTCTGAAACATAATCTGCTTTTTGAAGCAGTGCTTCACTGGGATTGCGGCCGGTTAAGATGACCTCCAGCTTTGCCGGTTTATTTTCAAGAAAATCCAGAACCAGTTTTTCTTCCAGAAGCCCAGCTCTGATAGTATAGATAGCTTCGTCCATAAAAAGGACATCATAATCGCCTTCTACCGCTTCCCTGGTAACTTTCCTGAACTGATCTGCATAGAAGATACGACGTTCTTCTTTCTCTTTTTCTGTCATCTGAAAACTGAATTTCTCCATCTCCAGGCCATCGATCCAGGTGATATTTTCTGCCGCTTCCAGCACTTTTCTTTCACTGGTTTTATTATCCTTCATGAACTGATAGATCAGAACTTTATATCCATACCCCGCTGCACGGGCGCACAGTCCCATGCCTGTCGTTGTTTTTCCTTTTCCGTCTCCACAGTAGATATGTATTAATCCGGTTGTCGCCATAAATATACCTCCCTGTTTATTGTCTTTTCTTACATCATACGTTTTCTGCTCTCTTCCGTCAAGACACTGTTTTCGTCACTGTCCAATCCGTTCCAGTACAGTATCTTCTTTACTTTCTTATCATTTTCGTGTAAGATAAAAATCTGAATTACCCAACTATTTTTACCTATTTTTCAGGAGTTATTATGAATATCGCAAAAATTATTTCTCATGTTTGCCTTGGGGGAGTGGTGGCAGGCTTCCTTTTGTTCCCGGTATCCTGCGCAGCCGCACAAGACAATCTTTCATTAAAAATAAGGACAGCCCCTTACAGCGAAGAAGAACTGGATGATTTTTTTGGGACATTACCACGGTACTTCGATCTCGGTTCTTTTACCCTGAACCAGTTAAATAATTTTCCCATCCCGACTTTTACAGATTCCGGCATGATCGTTTCGGGAAAGGATACTGCTTATCTGATGCGCTACCCATGGAAGGCTCTGGAAGCGTCACTTACACGTCGTCTGGAAAAACAGCAGGGTGACTGGGGACTTTATATCAAAGATCTGAACACTGGAAATGTAATGGAAATCAATGAACATTCCATGGACTCTGCCAGCCTGATCAAACTTTATATTGCAGGGACTACTCTGGAACTGATTGAAAAAGGGGAACTGACAGAAACCGACACCATTACTTCTGCATTGCACGAAATGATCACGGTCAGTGACAATGAATCCTCCAACATACTGGTGAGAAGTTTTATTAAAGAAGGCGAAGAATTTCAGAAGGGTCTTGACATCGTCAATGCCTTTAATCAGGAATATGGCTTTACAAATACGGAACAGGTAAATGGCATTGCTGATCCCAGTCTCTGGGTTTCTGACGGACGTCATAACGTTACTTCCCCGGCAGACTGCGGTCATTTCCTGGAAATGGTCTATAACAGAGAACTGGTTTCCCACTATGCCTCTTACCGCTTGGAAGATCTCCTGAATCATCAGGAGGTAAATTATAAGATTCCTTCTGCTCTGCCGGAAGGAACCTGGATTTCCCATAAAACCGGAGAAGTGGATGACACAGAAAATGATGCAGCAATCATCTATACCCCACAGGGAGATTATATTTTCTGCATTATGTCAACAGATCTGTATGACACCGGCTCTGCTGTTGACACCATCCGGGAGATTACAAAAACAGTTTATGACTGGTTTACAAAACCGATCATAGAATTAGATCCGGTTACTTTAGAACCACTTCTAGAATAAACATATGGCGGGGAAATCCCCGCCACTTTCTGTCTTAGTATAAATAATTCTTATTTACATATCCATATCTGCCCAATGTAGGTGAATATACCCACCAATAGGTTGAATTTGTTTTCTGGTATACTCTGACTTTATCTCCGTTATAAAGTTTTCCCATTTCATTTCTGTAGTCAAATGCCATGGCATTACGGATTGCCAGATAACCGCTGCTTACTTTTACAGTCTTTGTTGTATAATTGGACTTTTTGATCAGATAATTTTTATTCACATAACCAGATTTTTTATGCTTCTGTGAATAAACATACCAGTATGTACCGGTTCCTTTTTTATAAACTACCGTATCTCCGTTATATAATTTCCCAATCTCATTTTTGGAATTAGATGACTTTGCGCTACGAAGTGCCAGATAACCTGACGGCACTTTTGCAATATACTTTGTACCCGAAGTTGCTGCTGTTCCTGTGATTCCACAAAGCATTAACATTGTAACTAACAGGAGTAATACTTTTCTGATCTTTTTCATCTTGTACCCTCTCTTTCTTTTATCGTTCTGGTTATTTTTCGTTTTTTTATTTTACCATGCTTCATGTATTTTGGCAACTTTAACATATTTCTCATTTAAGTTTTTCAGAGTTGAATAATTATCCGTTTTGTGCTATATTCTCATTATAAAGAAAGACATCTGCGGGAACAGATGCCTTTCCAACGGAATGTATCCATTCCAAAAGTGGATGCTCCCAAGCAAGGTTGAAAGCTCCTACGAGCAACGCCTTACCTGTTTGCCGACAGGTAAGGCATTTTTATTTCTTCTTACTGTTTCTCTTATTATCGAGAAAGGTCAGAAACGCACCTCCCTTCCTATGTACTCCGACAAACCGGTCATTAAACTTGGGAGGCTACCACCCCTGTCATGGATTTCCGTATTTCAAATATTATCATATCTATAATAACATTTCAAACAGTATTTGGCTTTTATATAACTTTTTGAAATAAAATGTTGTATTTTATATTAATTTTTCTACACCAATGCGTTAAGAAAAGTTATCCAAAAAAGTAACTTTTTCGCACATCTTTACTTCCATTCAAAAATCCGCTATACTAGGAATCACTTATGAATCAAGTATTTCTGCCGCCTGTGGCAGTGTTACTGTTCACGTACGTTCCAGTAACGATGAAAAAGCCAAGCAAAACACCTCGCGGAACAGTGGCATCTGAATAGTAACGTGGCAGTTCTGATAGGGAGGTAAAACTGAATGTTTCGTTTATGGGGTAAATAAGTAACATATCTCCACAATCCTTATGAATATAGTAAAAAGGAAGGGAAATTTCTTTCTCCCTTCCTCTTTTTACACCAATTCTACACCACAAATCCAGCTATACCATATGTAATAAAATTTTGTGTTTTATATTGTCGATTCATTTTATATATGCTAGACTATCCTTAATCAGATTAGAGCCAACGTAGGGATAGTCTGGTGGTTGTTCCTTCCGGAAACGGAAAGGAGATATTGTATGAATACACTTGAAGTATTAACGCTTGTACTTGTAATTTTTGCAGTACTTACATATATTGACAACCACCGCAAATAAATAGGCTACCTCCTACGCCAATAGGAGATAGCCGTGTGTAATTTATAAACCCTGTTTATAAGTTTCCGGTGGCAACCATCGGACACTCGAAAATCCTTTGATTGCTTCTAAGATGATTATAAGCTATTCACTTGCATTTTTCAAGTGAAAAAGTTTGAATGGGGCTGTCGTTCAGACAGTCTCTTTTTGTATCCTCACTCCTATTATGCCGTTTTCTTCTTTCCGTTCCAGATTTTTCCTTTAGCCAAAAGAACATCTATCCCCTGGTCACCTGTCAGCTTCATATTTTCTGTATGATATCCCAATATTTCAAACAATATACTGAGATAATCCTCAAACTCTGCACCAGACTTTACATCTCTTAAATCTCCTAATCTCATATGATTAGATACTAACACTTTTTCACGAAAAACGTGAACTTATAACACACCTTTACTTCCATTCAAAAATCCGCTATACTAGGAATCACTTATGAATCAAGTATTTCTGCCGCCTGTGGCAGTGTTACTGTTCACGTACGTTCCAGTAACGATGAAAAAGCCATGCAAAATCACCTTCGGTGATGGCTTTTTCATTGCAAACCTCGGGTTTTGCCAAGCAAAACACCTCGCGGAACAGTGGCACCTGAATAGTAACGTGGCAGTTCTGATAGATAACAGGGAGGTAAAAAGCTTATGTTTTGCTTATGGGGTAAGCTGTGGAAATCGAATCGTCTTTTAAAAGATATCGTGATTAAAAACGGTGATCAGGATACGCGCACGCATAAGGTGTTTCGCGCATTGGATGATATTTGTATGGAATTTGACCTGGGAAAGCCTATCTGGTTAGATTCTAATATCCAGGATTTTAAACGGCACAGCCGTACCAGATTTCGCCAGGACAGCTTTATAGAAGAGATTGATTTTGATTATCTGGAAATCCAGGTTATTGAGGAAGATTAAGAATTATCTAAAAATATAGGGAAGCCTGTGGCTTCCCTGTTAAATCTTAATGACTCCTTTTACAATCTCTGCCTTATTATTAACACATGCATCCAGCGCATTCTGTATATCATCCAATTCAAAGTAATCTGTAACGATATCTTTGATATTGATCTTTCCTGAAGCCACTGCTTCGATTGCCATCGGATAAATATTTCTATAACGGAAAATGGTCTTGAAGGTCAGCTCCTTATCCAATGCCATCCCCATCGGAAGAGTCATCTCACCAGACGGGCTGTAGCCTACAAATACGATAGTAGCGCCCTTATTTGCTGCCTTGATCTGCTGAGAGGCAGTAAGAGATGAGCCTGCTGTCTCAATACCAAGATCAAATCCTCTTCCACCTGTGATTTCCATAATTCTTGCTACTGTGTCCTCTTCTTTTCCGTTGATCACGTAATCAGCCCCCATATTCAGAGCTTTCTGCAAACGCTTTTCCACGATATCCACCACGATAACTTTAGAAACACCCATTGCTTTCAGTGCCAACATGGATACAAGGCCAATACATCCAGATCCAGTAACTACTGCTGTCTGTCCGAGATGCGCACCGCCCTGATTTGCAGCATGCATACCAACGGCCAAAGGCTCGATCAATGCCCCTTCCATTGTACTGACATTATCCGGAAGTTTAAAGCAGAGAGCCGCCTCATGCGCTACATATTCCTGGAACACACCATCTACTGGCGGAGTAGCAAAGAAAACAACGTCCTTGCAAAGATTGTATTTTCCCTGTTTACAGAATTCACACTCGCCGCAGGTCTTGCCAGGCTCCATAGCCACTCGGTCACCAATCTTCAGATGCTTTACCTCAGAGCCTACTTCAATAACAGTTCCACCTGCCTCATGGCCCAATACAAAAGGCGGTTCTACTACAAAATCGCCGATTCTGCCTGATTCAAAATAATGAAGGTCAGAACCACAGATACCTACGTACTCTACCTTTACCAGAACTTCATTTGCAGCTGGTGTCGGAATCGGACGTTCCTGAATTTCCACTTTTTTCAATGCTGTCATAACAGCCGTTTTCATCATACCTTCCATAATTTATATCCTCCTTAATATCATTTTATAATATCTGCTCTTTTCTGTCTATTTATCTCCATTGCTTTTTTCTTGAATTTTGTGACAATAACTATTGAAAACAAGTAACAAATCTATATTTTTCATATTTTCCATTTATGGTAAAATAGGATTATCAAGTTCTGTATCAAACAAAAAGGAGGAACTCATATGCCAAAAGAAACATTTAATAATCCGCTTCTCCCTGGCTTTTACCCGGATCCTTCCATCTGCCGTGTTGGTGAAGACTATTACATGGTAACCTCATCTTTCGTGTACTATCCGGGACTTCCAATCTTCCACAGCAAGGATCTTGTACACTGGGAGCAAATTGGTCATGGTATCCACCGCCCGGATCAGCTGGATTACAAGAACTGTGAAACTTCCCTGGGACTCTGGGCGCCAAGTATCCGTTACCACGATGGTCTTTTCTACATCATTAATACTTTTGTATCTGGCGGTCGTGAAGTGTATCGTGACAATTATATCATTACTTCCAAGGATCCTGCAGGTCCATGGAGCGATCCGGTCTTCGTAAAAGGTGCAGACGGTATCGACTCCAGCCTCTTCTTCGATGATGACGGTTCCCTCTGGTATGTGGGCAATTTTATCTGCGAAGAGAAACTGTACGAAGGTCATCACGGTATTTACTTAAATGAACTTGATCCTGTCACCTTCCAGTTCAAGGGACCGCGCTACATTATCTGGGACGGCATCAAAACCAGAAGCAAATGGATCGAAGCTCCTCATATCTATAAGAAAGATGGCTGGTATTATCTTCTGGTGGCAGAAGGCGGTACCTTCGTCAATCACAGTGTACAGATGGCTCGCTGTCGCACGATCAATGGCGACTACGAAATCTGCCCGCGTAATCCGATCCTGACTCACCGCCACATGCCTCTGCTAAATCCAATTTCTGTTACAGGGCATGCAGATATCGTTGAGACACAAAATGGTGAATGGTGGATGGTACTTTTGGCTGTACGTCCGTATCCGGGAGAACATTATAATCTGGGACGTGAGACTTTCATGGTACCGATTGTCTGGGCTGACGATGGATGGCCTATGGTAGATAATGAAACTGGCCTGGTTCAGGAAACAGAGCGTCTGCCGAAGCTCCCACGCACCGTTTATCCGTTAATGCCGGAAACAGACAATTTCGAACATGATACGCTGCAGATGCAATGGAATACCGTACATCCGCCGGTTGAACCTTTCTACTCACTGACAGAGCGCCCAGGCTTCCTGCGTATCCAGACACGGCCAGAGGTTATGGAAGAGATCTGTACTCCGTCCTTTGTTTGCCGCAGACAACGCCACAAGGTATTCCTTGCCAAAACTGCCATGGAATTTATCCCGGATTCTGAACAGGAAGAGGCTGGCATTGCGCTGATCCAGGATGACCGATTCAATTACATTATGGTACTTCGGAAAAAGGGACAGCAGAATTACCTGCAATTGTACAAAACAGAGAGGGGAATACGAACTCTCATCACAGAAACAGAAGTAAAACATGTACCGCGCATTTACCTCAGTGTACAGGGAAATGTTACAGACTATGATTTCTATTATGGATATAATGATCAGGAAATGATTCCACTAAAAACAGGGCTGGATGGCTCACTGCTTAGTTCTGTTGTAAATGAAGGTTTTACGGGAACTTACCTGGGTATGTATACCAGCTCCAATCACCAGCCAAGTACGAATCACGCTGACTTCGACTGGTTTACCTATCAGGGAGAATAATCACCGCTTATAAAAACAGATCCTGCAGCTGTGTTTATCAGCCGCAGGATTCATTTTTTAGGAATGTATCAGAATGTTTCTTCAATCTGTTTGAGCAGGGCATCCACTTCCTGAGCATCCACCAGAAACTGTTCTATCCCATTTACTTCCACAGCATAGTACGCTTCATCTTCCCAAGTATAGTACACGACCTCCGCATCCGGAGCCCCATCCTTCATATTATAAACAATACGAAGCACTTCTTCCCGCTCCCTATCCTGGTTCACCTCAATATCCGATTTCAGGAAAATATTCATCAAAGCCTGATACATGTCCGTAAATTCTTTTTTCTCTACTGTTTTGCCTTCCATAGAATACTGATCACCATCTTTATCCATAGAATAAGCATCCTCACCCACTATAATGTCCACGCTCTTCAAATATTCAATATTGATGAGCGTCGGAATCTTCAGTAAATAATCAAAGGGGTCAATTTCCAGCACCGACTCTGCCGCTGCATCCGACAATACGTAAACTGCATCACTGCCCTCTATTGTCACATAACGCCCTCCATCATCAGTTGCATTTCCAAAAAGAATTTTTAAAGTGCAATCCGGCTCTGCCACATTCATCGTAACCGGATCGCTCACATACTGCATTTCTAAATACGTTTCACATGCTTCCAGACCAGTCTCTGTGCCTTCCGGTACCTCAACTGCGCTACCAAAATCCAGGCCGAGCACTGTACTGTACAGTTCATACATAGTCTCTGTATCGACTGTATTGCTCTCCTGATACGGATTCAGCACTTCCCAATAATCAAAATTCAACTTATAGGATTCCGGTTTATTGATAATCTGGAATACCTCTTCTCCATCCTGTACCAACGTCAGACTGCCGATACTCTCTGAAGTAATTTTCGGTAGCTCCTCTGCCTGAATATTTACCGTCGCACCAAATGTCATAACTGCTCCCAGAAGAAATAGTTTCTGTAATCGTCTCTGCATGTCAAACTCCTTACCATTTTTTATAAAGTAATTTTTATCTCAACCGGCTTCTTACCTGTCAAAACCACGCTTCTGCTGTCTGGCTGTGATATGCCTACATACAGTTTAAACTGCTTGCTGTCAATATAGCGTTCACCCTGCTCATCCACCACATTCATGGCAGAATTTCTTACCTTCATCTGCACTGTCTTTGTCTCACCGGCTTCCAAAGACACTCTCCGGAACGCACACAGGCTGTGATTGCGTACGGCCAACGGAGACTCCAGATCCTTAATATATACCTGGATGACATCATCCGTAGCCATGATTCCTGTATTTGTCACAGTCACTTCCAGGTCAATATCCCCCTCTTTTGTCACGTCATTTGTTACTGCCGCATCCGTTACCTGCACATCACCATAAGTCAGTCCATAACCGAAGGGATACAGTGCTTCCTTCTCGATATAACGGTAAGTACGGTTCTTCATGGAATAATCCGTAAACTCCGGCATTCCCTCCAGATCATGATAGAAGGTCACTGGGAGTTTTCCCGATGGGGATGTCTTTCCAAAGAGTAAGTCTGCCACTGCAGTACCACCCTGCGCACCCGGATACATTGCCAGCAAAAGTCCATTACAGTTCTCGTCTACATAGTTCATATCAATTGCACTTCCTGCCATCAGTACCACGATAGTAGGCTTTCCTACTGCTGTTACCCTTTCGATCAGCTCTTCCTGAACTTTTGGAAGATGCAGATCCATTTTGTCGCCTGATGCAGCTGAATTTCCTGTATCGCCTTCTTCTCCTTCCAGCGTTTCGTCCAGACCAACACAGATAATCACTACATCGCTGTGCTCTGCGGTAATCACCGCCTCAGAAATACGGTCTCTGTCCCAGGCCAGATCTTCTGTCTTGTTCTTGTACAGATGACATCCTTCTGAATAAAGAACGCGTATCTCATCATCTTTCACTTCATCCTGAATTCCTTCCAAAACGGTCGTATATCTGGATGCCGTTCCATGATAATTTCCAATCAGAGCCGCACGGCTGTTGGCATTTGGACCAACGACACCAATTGTGTGAAGTTTCGATTTATCCAGTGGAAGTACACCATCATTTTTCAGAAGCACACACCCTTTTCTTGCCATATCCAGTGCAGCCTCCAAATGCTCCTTACATTCTACTACTTCATACGGAATCTCATCGTACTCGCTTCCGTCAAAAAGTCCCAGCAGATATCTGGTAGTCATTAACCGAACTGCCGCTTCCGTAATAGTTTCTTCTGTTACAAGTCCATCCTGATATGCGCCAAGTATGTGCAGATATGTATTTCCACAGTTCACATCACATCCTCTGTTGATTGCCATAGCTGCAGACTCACGTGGAGTGGATGTCACCATATGGTGTTCATGAAAATCTTTGATAGCCCAACAGTCAGAGGTAAAATGACCTTCAAATTTCCATTTTCCACGAAGGACATCTTCCATCAGATAACGATGACCACAGCATGGATCCCCATTGGTTCTGTTATAAGCGCCCATAACCGCTTCTACATCTGCCTCTGTTACCAATGCCTCAAAAGCCGGAAGATACGTCTCCCACATATCCTTCATAGAAACTTCTGCATTGAATTCATGGCGAATAGACTCTGGGCCACTATGTACTGCAAAGTGTTTTGCACAGGCTGCTGCTTTCATCACCGGACCGTCTCCCTGTAACCCCTCTACAAAACCGACTCCAAGTCTGGAAGTCAGATATGGATCCTCTCCGTAAGTCTCATGTCCACGTCCCCAGCGTGGATCACGGAAAATATTTACGTTCGGTGACCAGAAGGTAAGTCCTTTGTAAATGTCTCTATCCCCATGCCTGGAGTACTCATTGTATTTTGCACGTCCCTCTGTGGCAATGATATCGCCCACCTTTTTCATGGCTTCTTCATCAAAAACGGCTGCCATACCAATAGCCTGTGGAAACATTGTAGCAACACCGGCTCTTGCCACTCCATGAAGCGCTTCGTTCCAATAATTATAAGTCGGAACCCCAAGACGCTCCACTGCCGGTGCATCATATTTCAGCTGGGAAGCCTTTTCCATCACATCCATCTGGGCTACCAGCTGTTCTGCTTTCTTTCTTGCTTCTGCTCTTTCCTTACTGTGTTTTCCCATGTTTTTTCTCCTTTTCCAAATTTTCTGTTTTCATTATTTCTTCTCTGCCATCTGCTGCATCTCTTCACGATATTTAGTTGGTGACTTTCCTGTTTGCTTCTTAAAAGCCAGTGAAAAATAATTTGTATCCCGATATCCTACCATCATTGCGATCTTCCCTGTCTTCAGGCTGGTAGTCTGTAGTAGCGATTTTGCTTTCTCAATACGCTTGCGCACAATATATTCATTACAGCCTTCTTTCGTCACACGTTTAAACAAACGCGAAAAATAATTTGGTGTGATATAAAGGCTTGCTGCAATACTTGATACGGACAGTTCCTCCGTCAGATGTTCCTCTATGTAATGCTTTGCTTCTGTGATAATGTGGTGAACATTTTCCTCTTCTTTTCCCAAAAGTCGGTCTATATACATTCGAGTGATCTCACATGCCTCGTCACGCTTGGCAGACATCAAGCTGTGAGCCAGGGCATCTAACTTTCCTTCTGCCACTTCTCCAGCATCTTCCATATAGGAAAAATACAGCGCAGAGGCAATTTCGAAACAGTAACGCCGTACTGTCATCGTGGAAAGATTATAAGATACCACCGCTTTCGCAAATGTATCAAAGGCTTTCATGACGTAGGCCGTATTACCTACATTCGCGCACATAATCCCCTTCAGCTCTGCATAAATATCCCGCATGATCTCACCCTTATTTCTGGCCTGAAGCGTTTGAATAATATCGTGGATATTTTCTTTTTCATTTTTCAGAAGATACTGAGCATCATTATAAGAAATAGATAGATTCTCAAAACCGTTCACTGTACTACCCACAATGATCTTCGGTTTGCTGTCAAACTCATCACGAAGAATATCTGACAATTCTTCTACAGTTTCCAGTGCCGACTCCTCTTCGCCCTGCTCAAAATACGCGATTGCAATCACATCATTTCTATCATAGAAAGTAATTCCCTTCGCCTGAGCATCAATCATACTCATACAGATATTTTTGACCCCAATAGTCTGAAGTTCCTGATCCTCTTTATGCTCCATAGACAGACGCGGTACAATCAGAATGACTTCCATCTTCTGCTGAATATCCAGGAAAAATTCCTTCTCCAGGGCATCCAATATCTCCTGTTTTTCCCGAGTATTATGAATCAAGTCTCGAATACAATCCTCCAGTTTCGTCTGCTGCACACTTCCTTCTGCCCGTATAAATACCTGTTGCTTCTTTTCTTCACTGATCTGCTTTTCCAAATATTGTACCTGCTTCTCAATTGCCCTGGTAAGATCCTCTTCATCAATTGGCTTCAGGAAAAAATCCTGTACCTGCATCCGCAGGCTTTGCCGGGCATATTCAAAATTGTCAAATCCGGTCAGGACAATAATGCGAAGTTCCGGAACCCTCTGTCGGGAAACCTCGATCAACTCCAGCCCTGTCATCTCCGTCATCTGAATATCTGTTATCATAATCTGCGGATGATACGCCTCTATGATCCGAAGTGCTTCTTTTCCTGTTGCCGCCGTATATACCTCATCAATCCCAATGGACTCCCAGTCAATCGCCTTCTTTATCCCCATACGGATCATCTTCTCATCATCTACGACCAATACTTTATACATCTGTTCCTCCTTCCGCCATGGTTTCCTTCGTTTCCACAATATATGGGAGGCGTATTTCCACTGTAAGCCCGCCGCCTGTTCGGTTTTTCAGGAAATGCAATCCATACTGTGTACCATATAACAGTTCAATTCGCTTATTTACATTTCGGACACCATATCCAAATGAATCATCATGCTCTGCCACCTGAAGGTTCATCTCATCGATCTTTTCCTGCGTCATTCCCATTCCAGTATCAGAGACTGTAATGAGTACATCAGCACCTTCCCGTTTTGCTGTGATAAAAAGCGTTCCCGTCTTGTCTTCCTTTGCCTTTATGCCATGATAAATAGAATTCTCCACCAGAGGTTGCAAGGTCAGTTTCGGAATCATGGTATTCGTAACAGTATCTTCTATATCAAAAACGCTTCCTATGATATTGTCATATCTCATATTCTGAATGATCAGATAATTACGTACATGCTCAAGTTCCATCTCCAGCGGAATTACATCATGGCCGTTACTCAGACAGATCCGATAGTATTTGGCAAGAGCTTTTACCAACCTAGATATTTCCTGATTGCCATCTGCCACAGCCTGCCAGTGAATACATTCCAATGTATTATACAGAAAGTGAGGCTGAATCTGGGACTGTAAAGCATTAAAACGGATCTGCTCCATCTGATGCTGTTCCAGTTTTACCTGCTCCATCAATATCTGAATCTCTTCCATCATCGAATTAAATCCAATGGCAAGCTTTGTAAAATCCTCTCCCATATTCTCGACACTGATACGTGTCTTCAAGGAGCCAGTCGCTACATCATCCATCTTTTTAACGACTTTATCCAGAGGTCTGTAAGCTTTCCGGATAATCGTACTGATAATTCTGGTACAGATTATTAAGCTTAGAAGTAAGATCACCAGCATAATAACAACCATTCGAAAACTGGAACGGAACAGTTCCAGCATCGGCACGCTGCTGACCACGTAAAACTTCCAGTTATCTACTTTCTGGAACAGATACATTTTCCCATTCTTGGTAAAGGTTCCGGCATTTCCACTAATCTGATCCATATAATCAACCTGTGTCCCAATCAACTCTTCTTTATTCGAGGAAACATAACCCCCTTCTGCATCAATCATCGCCAGATTCATGTTAGCCTCCGTATCGTATTTCATTATCTGTGTAAGGGTCGGATCTGTGAAATTCATACATAAAAGGCCCAGTTCACCAAAGATTTGAAACGTATCATAAATCGGGAAATAGATACTCAGAGTGTATTTACTTCCATGAAAATACGCATTATTGAAACACATTTTTATAGTGCTGTCTGACACTATCTTACATTTCTGTGCGTCCAGCGCATAGGTCTGTGGAAATGCACTATCATACATCGCCGACTTTCCTTTAAACATATAGGTCGTCATATTCTGGTCAATCAGTGCAATAAAATTAAGATCGGAATACATGTTATTAATGCTTTCCAGAATACTGTAGGCATTCTTTTTCGCAGAAGTCAGATTTGCTCCTTCCTCTGTCATGATTCTTGTATACTGCTGCACGGAACTATCCAGTACCGTCGCAACTGCAAGGGATTTATAATTATCGAGAGAACTACGAAAATTTTCTGCTACAGTTTTATTTTGTGCCTCCAGAAGCTCCACTGAACGCTGCTTCAGAGATGAAATCGAGGAAACCATGGAAATAGCTGTCATTAATCCCGTGGTCACAATAATCGCAACCATGAAGATCAATTGCATTTTTTTATCAAAACTCAATTTCCAAAATCTGTCTTTCCATGCCTTCATCCAGATCACCTCTTGTTTCCCATATTACATATCATTTTAATACAAAAGAGGGAACTTACACAATTCTAAGATATATCATTTTATCAAATTGCGTAACTCCCCTCTTATTTATTCTGCCTGAAACTGTCCAGCCCTCTTCATCAGCTTCATCATTCATCAGCCCTTTACAGCACCTGCTGTCATACCTTTGACCAGTTTATCTTGGAAGACGATAAACATAATGATCATTGGAAGCAATGTCAGTGTCAGAACTGCCATAATCATCGGAGTATTCATGGAATACTGTCCCTGGAATTCCCAGATTGCCAATGGAAGTGTACGGTTTGCTGCAGACTGTGTCAGTGTATTTGCAAAAGAAAATTCATTCCACATATTAACACCATTGTAGATAGCAATTGTGGAAAGTCCTGGTTTTGAAAGTGGTAAGATCATACTGAAGAACATACGGATTTTTCCACATCCATCCATTTCAGCAGACTCTTCAATTTCTTTTGGAATCCCCTGCATAAAAGTAGTCAGAATAAACACAGAAATAGGTGTAGCAAATGCAACGTATGGACCAATCAATGCCCAGATCGTATCATAAATGCCCAGATTCTTTGTCATGGAAAATACCGGAATCAAAGTAATATGTACCGGAATAGACATACATGCAACAATTGCGGCATAAATCGGCTTCCCCAGCTTGAATTTAAAACGTGCCAGTGGATAAGCAGCACATGCCGTAATAAACAGAAGCAATGCAAGGGCAACTACCAAAACGACCACACTGTTTTTAAAGTAATTCAGGAAACCACCCTTCAGGACTTCAACATAATTAGACCAGTACGGTGTCTCCGGGAATTCAAATACACCCTTTACCAGCATCTCGAACTTTTCTTTCAAAGAGTTCAGAACCATAAAGAAAAACGGCAAAATTGCAACAAGTGCCCAGAAAACAGCCAGGATGGAAGCAACAGTCCATGCTGCGATACTTTTCATTTTACTTTTCTTTAATGCATCCATACCATTAATCCTCCTTTTTGCCGTTAATAATACGCATGGTGATCATAGATACCATAGTGATCAGAATAAACATACCAGCTGCGATGGTAGAACCGTATCCCATGTTAAAGTTTTTAAAGGACTCCTTGTACATATAGGTCGCCATCAATTCCGTGGAAGTACCTGGACCGCCTCCTGTCATAACATAGATCAAATCGAAATATTTCAGAGAACCTACCATGGAAAGGATCGCTGCACTTTTCATAGACGGTACAAGAAGAGGAAGTGCAACTTTCCAGAAATACTGTGATCTTGTCGCACCATCTATTCTGGCTGCTTCAAAGACGTCATAAGGAATATTCGTATACCCTGCCATAAAATAAACCATATAAAATGGTATGAACTGCCAACAGATAACCGCAATTACCGTAAACAATGCCCTATGCGGATTTCCCAGCAAATCGATATTTCCCCCGCCAAACATTTTGGAAATGGTACTGATCATACCACCATTGGTAGCAAATGCATATGTGAACAGAAATCCAATTGCTACAGATGACATCAGCATCGGTATAAACCAGATAATCTTAAATATTGTAAGCTTTTTCCCTCCAAAATCAAGAAATGTAGCCAGTGCCAGACCAATCGGAATCTGGATTACGATAGAAAGAAGCATGATGATAACATTATTTCTGAATGCTTTCCAGAATGTCTCATCCATGATCAGTTTTTTCCAGTTATTCAATCCAACAAATTTTCTATCGGCTGCAATTCCATTCCATTGGTAACCACTGGTGATAAAACTATCGATAATCGGATATACAATATATATGAGTATCAGAATTACAACCGGTGCCAGAAAAAGAGCTGCCACTCGATTTGTTTTCCTCTGCCGCAGCACTTCCAGAGAAACATTTTTTTCTTTCATAATCAATACCTCCACTGCAATTTTATCTAATCACTTCCTCAAAAAAGGGACCACACAAAATTGTGATCCCTTTTGGAAATCAATTCTCCAAAAACTGTGTGATAATGGAAATTATTCAGCCTTAGTTGCAAGGTATTCATCCATAGCTGCCTGCATGTATTCCTGAGCTTCCTGTGGAGTCTTTGTCAGACCAAATACTTCCTGAAGTCCATCAAGATGAGCAGATGCAACGGATGGTGCAAGGTACTGGTCATACCACAGCTGGATTTCCGGAGCCGCCTGAGCTGCTTCAAAGATTTCAAGAGTAACAGGATCAGTAATATTTTCAGCTGCTGTCTTGATTGGAGCGATCTTATTTACACTAAATGTCTTAGCCGTAACTTCATCAGACAAATGAGCTTCAACCAGTTCAAAAGCAGCATTCCGTTTTTCACCTTCTGCATTGATGCAAAGGAACTGATCACCTACTGTACCGATCTGAATAAGCGGATCTGCATCAGAGCCTTCAATTGCCGGGAATGGGAACCAGCCAATCTTCTCATAGAACTCTGGGCTGTCAGATGCGAATGTACCTGTATACCAGGAACCACAAAGGAGCATACCTGCTGCTTCCTGATACATAAGCTGCTTAGCCTGTCCATCATCTTCACTCAGAGAGTTAACACCATCTGGGAAGTATCCGTTATTAACCCATTCAACAATCTTTTCACCAGCTTTAATGAAACATTCATCTGTAAAGGAGCCTTCTCCTGCTACAGCGTTCTGGAACGGTTCAAGTCCACCGTAACGAGCTGCCAGAGACATAAAGTACATAGAACCGGTCCACTTGGAACCATTCGCAAGTGCAAATGGAATAATTCCATTTTCTTTCAGAACTGCACAGATATTTTCAAGTTCTGCAAGAGTTGTCGGCTCTGTAAGACCGTATTCTTCAAACATTTCTTTGTTGTAGAAAATACCTGCCAGAGAAATATTCAGGTATGGAATGCCATACAGTTTTCCATTGTAAGATCCCTGTGCTACAGCTGAATCAAGAAGCTTATCTTTGATTTCAGATTCAGCAAACAGATCATCCAGTGGCTGAGCGAAACCAGAATCAATGTATTCGAACATTGGTCCACCTGACCAGTTAGAGTATACATCCGGGCACTCGCCTGAACTCATGGCAACTACCAGTTTTTCTTTGTAAGTATCATTCTGTACAGCTACGTTTTCTACCGTGTAGCCGGACTCTGTGTGAGTGTTGAAATAATCAACTGCTGCTGCAACGATATCCTTATCTGGGCTCTCTACAGCAATGTTCCAGTAAGTGATAACTTTGTCATCTTCTGCAGATGCGCTCATGGATGCCATAGGAACTACCATAGCGGCTGCGAGTGTGAGTGCTAAAACTTTTTTCATCTTCATTTACACGTCCTCCTTGTTATTCATTATTTAATCTGAACAATTTTGTAATAGCATAATAACATTTTACCGCCGTATTGCCCATAAAATATTCTATCCAAAATCTAGAAATTTCTTACATTTCATAAAAATATATAAAAGAATTGTAAATTATCCGTCTTTTAGCTAACTCAATTTTCTAGATGCATCCTCTGCACTTGCAAACGGTCCCGGAATCACATCCATACCGCGATGTGTTCCAAAATAGTCATAATCAAAGGAGATTGGTGTTCCATCCGGATTTTCAAAATACTGTTCCGGCTCAAATGCCTTTCCCAGCACTTCCGTATTGATCATCCGGTTCTTAAATCCGTCAATAAGCTCATAGATATTTGTATCCAGATAGTATTCTCCATCCTTCTCTACAAGTTCTACTTTGACGTCTCCCTTTTCTTTTGCGACAACAAGTCCATTTACCTCATGTCTTCCTGCTTTTGCACCAGCCAGATAAACATTGCCCTCTGACCATACCGGAAGATGTCCGAAATGAGCCGGTTCGCACTTTTTCATATCTGCCGGTTTTGTAAAGTCAAACTGAGAGATCCACTCTTCATAAGTCGGATATTCATCAAACATCCAGGTTCCTGCAGTACGGTTCTCTGTGTCATAACCATCATCAGAATCATGTATGATCATCACATCTTCAGACGGCCATTTCTGAATCATGATATTATTATAAAATCTGTCATCTCCATGAAGAATCGTCATGAAGCCCATAACTTCTGTTCTATGAGGCATATGGTATGGTGTATATCTCCAGCCTGTACCATCTCCAACGCAGGTAAGCGCACCGCACATCAGGTTGTGAACAAGAGCAACTCCCTGAGTTGCAAATCTCAGACTGGCATCAGAAAGCATAATATTATTGTCGATCAGTGTCGGTCCATGGCTGACCTCTACAAAGATATCCTGGGACATCATACTGCCTTTCAGTTTCTTTGCAGATGCCGGAGCCTGATTATCATGAAGCAGATTCTGTGTGATACGTGTACCCTGTGCTTCCCAGTCACACCAGATCCCCATCGTACAATGATGGATGTGATTACGGCGCATGATCACATCGATGGCTGCATGCATCTTGATACCTGCAATCTCGGCACCGCCCTGCTCCATCATATTGTTGATGTGATGAATATGGTTGTCCTCGATAATGCTGAACACACCCCCCATACGGCCAATAATACCGCCCTGCTCACAGTGATGAATATTGTTGCGTCTGATAATGTGTCCTCCCACATTCTCTTTCAGCCAGCCATGATACTGTCCACGGCATACTGCGTCTCTCTCCATCTGAGTTGGACTCTTTACCTGCTTATATGTAAAATAATGATTATTATCAGGATCCAGATATTTACCTACAGAAATACCTGCACATTTACTGTTGGAAATCTCACAATCTTCAATAATCCATCCCTTGCTCCAGTGCGGTCCGATCATACCATCCTGGAATGCTGCAGGGGGCGCCCATGTGGTAGCTGCTTTATTGATATTAAAACCTGTTACTGTAATATAGCTGACACCAGTCTTATCCGGCATGAAGCACTCACGTCTGACATTAATCTCCACGTTCTCTTCATTTGGATTCTTTCCCTGGAAATTTGCATAAATGATGGTTTCATCCTTTGCTTCGTCCTGTTCTGTATACCACTTATAGATGGATTGTTCCGGCTCCCAGCTACACTCATACACTTCACCCTTGATACAGTCTTCCAGAGTCTGTGTTTCATATAATGCTCTGTCATTTAGATATACACATCCTGTGTGCTTGTCTGCCTTTGCAAAATACCAGTCACCGTATACAAATGTAGTATACGGATTATAACCGCCAAAAATACTGTTACGAATACGGCATACCCAAGTATTGCCTTCGTACCGTTCCCAGTTTTTTACTTCCTCTGCACCTGTGATCACTGCCCCAAGCGGCTCAGTACTGCGATAAATGATACGCGCGTCTTCTTTTCCCGCATTCAGTGGATTTACATATTCACGATAAATCCCCGGTGATACCAGAACTTCATCTCCCGGCTGTGCAATTTTAGCAGCCTCATTGATACGACGAAACGGCATCTCCTGTGTACCGTTTCCATCATTTCCTGCATTCACATTTACATAGATTTTCATGATATCCTCCTTAATTTCCCGAAATACTTCTTGATCTGTACCTAAACAGATTTGTAATCAGATTCTAGCATCTCCATTTTTCTATTTCAATTTACATTTGTGTGCAGTATTTGGAAAAAACTACACACCTTTTTATTTTTGTGCAATTTAATAGGGAAGCCTGTGGCTTCCCTATAGATCTTACGGAATCAGATTTCTCTTCTCTCCCCGCATAAAGGCCTCAATATTCAGATATACTTCATCTGTGCATCTCTGTCTTGCTTCTCCTGTAGCCCAGGCGATGTGTGGTGTCACGATCAGTTTGCCGCTATCCTGTATTTTCAGAAGTGGATTATCTGCCTTCATTGGCTCTTCCGAGATTACATCCAGTCCCGCTCCTGCAATGATTCCCTCTTCCAGAGCTGTTACCAGATCCGCTTCATTTACAATCGGTCCTCTTGCCACATTGATCAAAATAGCATTGGACTTCATCTTTTTCAGATTTTCGAGATTAATCAGATTCTCTGTCACCTTATTCAGCGGAGCATGTATAGAAACAATATCTGATGTTGCCAGTAAAGTATCCAGATCTGCAGATTCATAATCTGTGCTGTTATTTTTTCCGGAAGTGGAATAATAGATCACCTTACAGCCAAACACTTTGGCAATGTCTGCGACTTTTCTTCCAATTGCACCTAATCCAATAATTCCCCAGGTCTTTCCGGCAAGCTCAAATATCTTTTTATCAAAATGACAGAAAATATCACACTTTACATATTCTCCGCTTTTTACATAGCGATCATAATAATTTAACTGGCTGATTAAATAAAAAGCCAATGCAAATGTATGCTGAGCCACAGAATCTGTAGAGTAACCCTGTACATTTGCCACTGCAATTCCCCTGCTGTCTGTATATGCCTTATCCACAATATTATATCCCGTTGCTGTGAGGGCGATCATCTTCACATTTGGCGCGCCTCCTAATGTTTCCTCATTCATCGGGACTTTATTCACGATCAGAATGTCTGCGTCCTTGATTTTTTCCGGTGTATCCTCAGCTGTAGACTGTCCATACACAGTTACCTCGCCAAGTTTATTGAACATAGACAGATCTATATCCGCCCCAAGAGAATTTGCTTCCAAAATTACAATCTTCATATCTTTTGTTCCTTTCTGTTTCTTATCCTACGAATTATTTCTTCGTTTTTCACGCAAGAAACTCCGCTAACACATCACGAATGATTCTTTCCTGCTCCGCCGCATCCATTTGCCTGAGAATCTCCCGGTTCCGTTCTTTTTTCCTGCTTACCTCATCATCCGCAGCAGCTTCCCGTGAGGCCTCCTTCATACGTGCAAGATTTTCCTGCAATTCCCGTTTTTCTTTCTGTGCCTTGCTTTCTGACCGCTTTTCTGCCTTTTTGCGGATTCCGACTACCGCCGGAACTTTCTTTTCCTTTACCGCACTCTCCTCCAGCACAACTTCTTCCAGATTTGTTCCAATTCCTGAATGGCAAAGATAATCTTCCAGATTTGTCTGAAGCCGTCCAGATTTATAACCAAGGTCTGTCCACAAAACTACCACTGCCATGATACCAGTCATTGCTGCCATTTCCTGAATCATAAACCGTATCGAAGTTTCCAGCTGCACATTTCCCCAGGCAGCAAAAATTCCCGCTGCACCGATCAGAAGGCTGCCTGCAAACATACCTGCAATTCCCCGTTTCCACTGATGGAAAGTCAGCTTACGATAGCGATAATTCATCAGTGTCTGCTTTACAAAGACAGGAATATTTACATTTCCACCACTGCGTTTCCGGTCATTCTGATAACGATACCGGAGTTTTTTCATAAACTCTCCCTTTTCCGCCTGTGTATTTGCAATTTCCCGTATCAGTTTTCTATAGCATCCATTCAACATAAGTTGTCCCAGTACACTCAGCGCTCCCATCGCTGCCATCACATAAAGTAACACATTTGATTCTATGATTGTATGTATCATAGTGATCCCCCTTTATTTTTTTCTGACAAAGGTCCAGGTCACTTTCCCGGGTTTGGACGGTTTCCCCTGTCAATTGCAGAGTATAAGAACCATCTGGAAATTTTGCAAGCAAAATCGCTCGACAAATAATCTCATTAGCTTAATGTTGAATCTCTCTTACAAAGTTTTTCGTGAGGCGAAAGCTGTGCTCCGCTGCTTTTTTCTCAAATATGGGATAGTCCATCACTGCGCTGTCATCTGCTTTATCAGAAATCGCACGGATGATCAAAAATGGAATATGATTCAGGTATGCAGTCTGAGCAATGGCTGCACCTTCCATCTCTGTACAGTATCCTCCGAAATTTTCAATAATTTTATTCTTTAACGCTTTATCAGAAATAAACTGATCTCCACTGACAATCCTTCCTTCGAATACTTTAATGTCAGGATTTACTCTCTTACAAATTCTTTTAGCCAGTCTACGCATTTTCTCATCCGCTTTAAAGGAGAAGACATCCATCTGAGGAATCTGTCCTAAAGGATAACCAAATCCTGTCGCATCCATATCATGATGCAGCACATCTGTTGAAAGAACAAGGTCTCCTATATCGATCTCCGCTTTTAAGGAACCGGCAATTCCTGTATTGATGACCCCTTCTACTCCAAAATCATCTACCAGAATCTGTGTGCAGACCGCTGCATTTACCTTACCAATACCACTTCTGACTACAACTGCCGGAGCGCCTTCCAAGGTTCCCTCAAAGAATTCCATCTGTGCCTTTTTCACAGTTCTATTTACCTGCATCGCTTTCTTTAACTCTGCGACCTCAATCTCCATTGCACCAATAATACCAATTTTCATAGTCTTCCTCTCCTCTCTTTTGTTATGAGGCTTTTTTATTTTACATTACTATACCGTATCATACAAGTTTCTGTCAATTAAGACCAAACATCTTTACGTAACATGAAAATGTTACTATTCACGTGCGTTCCAGTAACGATGAAAAAGCCATACAAAATCACCTTCGGTGATGGCTTTTTCATTGCAGACCTCGGGTTTTGCC
>JBJEMC010000232.1:0-26520 GCA_051879475.1 Muricoprocola sp.
AGGTGATTTTGCATGGCTTTTTCATCGTTACTGGAACGCACGTGAACAGTAACCATGATATGTTCAGACTTTTTTGCTACAAATAAAATATTTGCTTTTTTGAGAAGAGTATGATATAATACTTTCTCGTAGAAACTGTAGATGGGAGCATCGATTACGAAGACGAATCGCAATCGATGCTTTATGTCTATATAACAGCACCCCGGCACTTGTTTTGCGAAGGAATCTGTGGTTAACCTTAGGAAGACATGCTGGTTAGATGAAGAGGATGTGAATTATGGGAAATCAATCTATGATGGCTTTAGGTGAAGGACTGGATGAACAGTTCGATGATCTGGTGCAGAACTGTATGATATCTGGTGAAATTGATCAGAGTCTGTATGATAAGTATGATGTGAAGCGAGGACTTCGTGACAAAAATGGTAAAGGTGTATTGACAGGTCTTACAGAGATTTCTGATGTTCTTGCAACAAAGACAGGGGATAACGGGGAAGAACGTGTGCCGATGCCTGGAGAGCTGTACTTTCAGGGTTATAATGTAGAACAGATCATTAATGGGAATAAGGAAAAGCGTTTCTTATTTGAAGAGGCAACTTATCTGTTGCTCTTTGGAGAACTGCCAAATAAGCAGGAACTGGAAAGCTTTATCAATATTCTGGCAGACCTGCGTGAATTATCCGGTCATTTTGTCCGGGATGTAATTATGAAGGCTCCTTCTGAGAACATTATGAATGCCCTGGAGAAGTGTATCATCCTGCTGTATTCTTATGATGAGAATCCAGATGACACCTCTGTTCCGAATGTACTGCGTCAGTCTTTACAGCTGATTGCAAAGATGCCAATGATGGCGGTATATTCCTATTATGCGTATCGTCATATGAAACTGGATAAGACTCTGGTGGTACGTCCTCCGAGAAAGGATTTTTCCACTGCGGAAAACCTGTTATATATGTTAAGGCCAGATGGTAAGTTTACACAGCTGGAAGCCCGGGTTCTGGATGTAGCCCTGGTTCTTCATGCAGAGCATGGCGGTGGTAATAACAGTACCTTTACAAACCATGTTGTTACTTCTTCCGGTACAGATACTTACTCTGCCGTATGTGCTTCCATGGCATCCCTGAAAGGACCGAAGCATGGTGGTGCGAACTTGAAAGTTATGCAGATGTTTGCAGATTTGAAACTGAACTGTCCTGATTTTGAGGATGAAGATGCTATTCGTGCATATTTGACAGATATTCTGGATAAGAAGGCATTTGATAAGGCGGGGTTGATTTATGGTATGGGACATGCGGTATATACCGTATCTGACCCAAGAGAGGTAATGCTGAAAAAGTATGCACAGAAATTATCTGTTGTAAAGGGAATGGAAGATGAATTCCTTCTTTATGATACAGTAGAACATATTGCGGCAGAATTGATTGCCAAGAAGAGAAATCTGTTGAAACCTGTGTGTGCAAACGTGGATTTTTACAGTGGATTTGTATATACGATGCTGAATATTCCGGTATCACTGTTCACCCCGATTTTTGCAATTTCCCGTATCTCGGGATGGAGTGCACACAGATTGGAAGAACTGGTAAACCGTGGCAAGATCATTCGTCCTGCGTATATGTATGTAGGATGCCATAAAGAATACACTGAAATAGAAAAACGAGAAGAAGTTTAAGAAGAATAAGTGTTACAGTTTAGGTGCCACTGTTACTGGAACGCACGTGAACTGTAACGTATAAGGGACTGAGGCGGATGCCGACAGTCCCTGTTTTCGCGTATAGGAGAAGATATGGATCGTTTATTAAAGGATTGCTGCCTTTGTCCCAGAAACTGTCATATAGACCGTATACAGGGGCAAAAAGGAGTATGCCATGCGGATGCAAAAGTAAAAGTGGCCAGAGCAGCACTTCATATGTGGGAGGAACCGTGTATTTCCGGGAAAGAAGGTTCCGGGGCTGTCTTTTTCTCCGGCTGTTCCCTGGGCTGTATTTTCTGCCAGAACCAGAAGATCTCCAGAGGGCAGGTGGGAAAGGAGATTACTGTAAGCCGCCTGGCAGAGATTTTTCTGGAACTGCAGGAGCAGAAAGCAAATAATATTAATCTGGTGACAGCAGGGCATTATGTCCCCCAGGTGGCAGAGGCATTACAGATAGCCAGAGATCAGGGGCTTATTATTCCTGTAGTCTATAACAGCAGCGGATATGAAAAGGCAGATACCTTAAAGATGCTGGAGGGTTTGGTGGATATCTATCTGCCGGATTTTAAATATATGGATGATAAGATTGCTGCGGAGTATTCCAGAGCAGGAGACTACAGTCAGGTTGCAAAACGGGCTCTGGCAGAGATGGTGCGTCAGGCTGGAGACCCCATATTTGATGAACGGGGAATGATGCAAAAAGGAGTCATTGTAAGATTATTATTGCTGCCGGGACAGCTTATGGATGCCAGGGCAATAGTAAAATATCTCTATACCACCTATGGAAATCGGATCTATATCAGTTTTATGAGCCAGTATACACCGATGCCCCAGGTAGCAGATCATCCCCTTCTGGGACAAAAGGTGTCACGAAAATCCTATAAGAAGCTTCTGGATTATGCCCTGGATCTGGGCGTAGAACAGGGCTTTTTCCAGGAAGGGGATGTGGCAAAGGACAGTTTTATACCGGAATTTGACAATACAGGAGTAAGCTTATGATCAGAAAGATAGAGTATACCTGCAGCCAGGAGGAAGCAGGTTCCACCATCTGGGAATATCTGAAAAAAAGGCAGTATTCCCGCCATATTATCACCCATTTAAAGCAGACGCAGCGGGGAATCGTCAGAAATGGAGAATGGGCCTATATCTGGCAGAAACTGGAAGCCGGAGATGTACTGCAGATTCAGATTGTGGAAGAAGCATCTTCAGAACATATCGAGCCGGTGCAGATGGAGCTTGACATCGTATATGAGGATGAGGATCTGGTGATCATTAATAAACCGGCGGATATGCCGATCCATCCCTCTATCAACAATTATGAGAATACTCTGGCCAATGGTCTTGCCTGGTATTACAGGAATCAGGGAGAAGAATTTGTTTTCCGCTGCATTAACCGCCTGGACCGGGATACCACCGGGATCCTGATCGTTGCTAAAAATATGTTAAGCGGCGCGATTCTTTCTGATAGGGTACGGAAAAGAGAAATCCACAGGCAATACCTGGCAATCGTAGCAGGAAACCTTCCTGATGAAGGAATCATTGATGCCCCCATTGCCAGGAAAGCAGAGTCTGTAATAGAAAGATGCGTAGATTTTGAGCATGGGGAGCGGGCAGTGACCCATTACAGATGTCTGGAACGAAAAGGAGAGTATTCCCTTGCCTTGCTGAAGCTGGAAACAGGAAGAACCCATCAGATTCGTGTCCATATGAAATATCTGGGCTATCCGGTGATCGGAGATTATCTGTATTATCCTGACTATCGGAAGATTGATCATCAGGCACTGCATTCTTACATCCTGGAATTTAGACACCCCATAACAGGAGAACAGATGAGATTTGAGCAGCAGCCACCCTGGGAGCTGTGAGAGAGTAGTTTAGAGGAGGGAAAATGGAAGCTTTTTCATTGCAGACCTCGGGTTTTGCCAAGCAAAACACTTCACAGAACAGTGGCGCCTGAATTGTAACGACGTTTATTGTCTGCGTAAATAAAAAACAGGGTTATCAACATGTGACAACCCTGTAAAAAACATATTTGATTATGCTGTTTTCTTTCTGTCCTTTATCAGTGTCTGGATACCTTCGATTACAAGTACTACTGCAAGGATAATCAGCAGAGCACCCAGGACAACCTGTGCATATGGACCCCAGTCAGCACCACCGGCAGAGATGATACCAAGCTGGTTTTTGATAGTCAGTGCCAGAGAGGAAATGGTAACAACAATCATGAATGCCATAGGAGCAAGGAACATCTTGTTGTTCTTTCCGATATTTCCGAGCCATGTAGCAACTGCAAGAAGTCCGATACCTGCCAGGAGCTGGTTTGCTGCTCCGAACAGACCCCAGATTTTTCCATATCCGTTCATACCAAGAAGAATGCCAAGTACTACAGTAAGGATCGTAGCGAAGTATGGGTTAACCAAAATTTTCTTCCAGCCACTTTTAATATCCTTTGGTGTCTGACCTGGTTCAAGCCAGAATTCCTGGAACATGAAACGTGCAAGACGTGTAGCTGTATCCAGAGATGTCAGACAGAATGCAGAATATGTAAGTACCAGTAAAGAATTCAGGATAGAATAGCTTCCTGGAATTACGTCATCAATCATGTGTGCAAGACCGCCGCCGAAGATCGCTGTTGCGCCAACCAGTGCGGAATCTGGGTTTGCTGCGTTCCATTTTCTTGCATAACCGATAGCACAAAGTGTAAGAACTGCCAGTACACATTCCAGAAGCATACCACCGTAAGCGATTGGTTTTGCATCTGTTTCTTTATCCAGCTGTTTCGCTGTTGTACCGGAAGATACCAGTGAATGGAAACCGGAAATAGCACCACATGCAACTGTTGTAAACAGTACAGGGAACAGATACTGAACACCATTTCCATTATCTACTGCAAATCCTGTAAATGCAGGGAAAGAAGAATCAATCGTTGGATGAGCAACAACAACACCGAAGATCGCAACTGCCAGCATTGCATAAAGCAGGAAAGAGCTGAGGTAGTCACGAGGCTGAAGCAGGATCCATACAGGAGTTACGGAAGCAATTGCAATATAGACACCAACGATCCACATCCATGTCTTAGATGTCAGGTAAATCGGATGGAAATTCATACCAATTGCCATGATTACTACGATGGCCAGGATACCAAGTACGGAAGCAATTCCCATAGGAACATTACGACGGTATACCAGGAAACCAAATACGATGGCAATGAGAATGAACAGGACAGAAATCATGGCAACAGATGCGTTTGTTGCAGATTTAGCCATGTCGATCGCACCGTCTTCTCCAATAACAGCACCGAAAGTAGATGCAACGATAGAAGCGAAAGCAGCTACAACCAGGATCAGTGTCAGATAAGAGAAGATGAGAAACAGTCTCTTTGCACGACGGCTCATGTTAGCGGAAATGATTTCACCAATGGACTGACCCTTATGGCGGATAGATGCAAACAGAGCACCAAAGTCATGTACACCACCAAAGAAGATACCACCAATGAGTATCCATAATGTTACAGGTAACCATCCAAATATAGCAGCGCCAATAGGTCCTGTGATAGGGCCTGCACCTGCGATGGAGGAAAAATGATGTCCCATGAGGACCGGAGCTTTTGCCGGAACATAGTCGACACCGTCTTCCAGTTCATGGGCTGGTGTCTGTTCGTTGGATTCACCTACACCCCACTGTTTGCAGAGCCATCCGCCGTAGAAGATGTAACCGCATACCAGAACTGCGATGCAGATGAGAAGAAGTACTAATGAATTCATAGTCTTTTTTTCCCTTTCTTTTGTTTATATAATATATTTTTCAAAATTTTCGCAGTGGAGTGGCCACTTCTGTTATGGATGATTTCTTCTTTTGGAAGATTGATTGCAATAGAGTGGAAATCCATCCATCCACGGAGCGAAAATTGAAAACTTTTGTAAAGCTTACACTTTTTGAGGAGCTTCAAAGCTTCATCAGTGCAGCTGTCGCAAAGGAACACAGCAGTAATATAGGTACACATGTGTCCCGGTTTGGGATCAATCAGAGCCATTCCCTGATCATATGCCAGCTTTTCGCAGGATTTATAAATATCTGCTGTCAGATTCGAAACAGAAAAAAAGTAGGCATGTTCTGTTGTGTCTGCTGACCACAGCTCGGCCTTTTTCGACAAAACATATTTACTGGAATGCTCATAATAGTGGCATACATTTACTAATGGATCCATAGAAGGATCCGCAACTTCTATATCATAGCTGGATTGATAAGCACGAAGAAGCTTCGCAAGGGCTTCTTCCCGGGTATAGGATGATTCCATATGGTTCCTTTCTGTTGACATGTAAGCATATCACGGATTTGTACTTTTAACATTGTAATCAAAAAATGATACACATTTGGCCAAGAGTCATAATGCGTATCACACAGACCACTTTGTCAATAAAAAAAATATAATATTTCATTAATTTTTTATAAAGAAATTCCGCTAGCCAATATAGCACAAATTTAAGCGAAAATCAATACAAATGGAAAAGATTCTTTAATTCTTTAATTTTTAAAGAAATGTAGTTACAGTTCAGGTGCCACTGTTCCGCGAGGTGTTTTGCTTTGCAAAACCAGAGGTCTGCAATGAAAAAGCCATCACCGAAGGTGATTTTGCATGGCTTTTTCATCGTTACTGGAACGCACATATCAGTAACGAAATGCAATATGCGTGTAAAGTATTTTCAGAAGGAATCCTGCTTGACAAAGCAGGATAAAGATGTCATTCTGTAAAAAGATTTTCCAAATGAAAAGAGAGTAGTTTTATGGAACAGATCAGGATATCCGTGCGCGATCTGGTGGAATTTATTTTGCGCAGCGGGGATTTGGACAACCGAAGAGGCGGTATCTCAGATACCAAAGCCATGCAGATGGGGAGCAAAATCCATCGCAAGATCCAAAACCAGATGGGGGCAGATTATCATGCAGAGGTACCTTTAAGAATCAAAATAGACTGTGGTGAATATCAGCTTTCCATAGAAGGCAAGGCAGATGGGATTTTAACCAAAGATTCTGTCACTATGATTGATGAGATCAAGGGAGTATATACAGATCTGCGAAAGATCGAAGAGCCTGTGCCTGTTCATCTGGCTCAGGCAAAGTGTTATGCCTATATCTATGCCACGCAGCATCAGGTAAAGGAAATTCAGGTTCAGATGACTTATGTGCATCTGGAAAGTGAGAATATTAAAAGAATCAAAAAGACGTATACCCGGGATGAGCTGGAAGAATGGTTCTTCGAGATTGTAAAGGAATATCGTAAATGGACGGATTATCAGATGGAATGGAAGAAGATCAGGCAGGCTTCGATTCATCAGACAGTGTTTCCTTATCCGTATCGTGAAGGGCAGAAAGACCTTGTGGCAGCAGTTTACAGAACAATCCAGAGAGAAAAAAAGCTCTTTATCCAGGCTCCTACCGGAGTAGGAAAGACATTGTCCACGGTGTTTCCTGCGGTGCAGGCAGTGGGACAAAATCTTGGGGATAAGATTTTTTATCTGACGGCCAAAACGATTACCAGAACGGTGGCACAGGAAGCTTTTTGCCTTCTTAAGGAGAAAGGGCTTATGTATAAAGTCCTTACCATGACGGCAAAAGAGAAAATCTGTATGTGTGAAGAAACGGACTGTAATCCGGAGAATTGCCCCTACGCCAAAGGACATTTTGACAGGGTAAATGACGCAGTCTTTGAACTTTTAACTTCTGAAAAAGAAAATGGAAATTATACTCGGGAAGTGATTACAGCCCAGGCAGAAAAATGGAAGGTATGCCCTTTTGAGATGGGACTGGATCTGTCTCTTTGGGTGGATGCTGTGATCTGTGATTATAATTATGTCTTTGATCCCCAGGCCAGGCTGAAACGTTTCTTTGCGGAGGGCATCAAGGGGGAATATATCTTCCTCATTGATGAGGCCCATAACCTGGTGGAACGGGGGAGAGACATGTACAGTGCTGCTATATATAAAGAGGATCTTCTGGAAGGTAAACGTCTGGTGAAAGAATACAGTCCCAGAGTTTCCAGAGCTCTGGAGCGCTGCAACAAACAGATGCTGGAGTGGAAACGAGAGTGCGAGGGGTATGAAATTCTAAAGAATGTGGATATGTTTCAGATATCTCTTTTAAATGCCAGTACGGCATTTCAGAGTATGCTGGAAGACCGGGATAATCCATTTTATCTGCCTGCCAGAGAGAAAGAAGAAGCAGAGAACAGAAAGAAGATCTTAGAACTGTATTTTTCGATTCAGAGTTTTCTGGAAATCTATGAAGAAGTGGATGACAGTTATGAAATCTATACGGAATTAGAAGAAAATGGAAGGTTTAAAGTAAAGCTTTACTGTATTCAGACAGCCAGGAGGATTGGGGAGTGTCTGGAAAAAGGTCGGGGAACGATACTGTTTTCAGCTACACTGCTTCCGGTTCGCTATTATATGGAGCTGCTTTCCGGCACAGAAGAGGATTATGCTATCTATGCAAAGTCAACCTTTGATCCGGCAAAAAAGAAGATTCTTCTGGCGCGGGATGTGAGCAGTAAATATACCAGGCGAGGCCGCAAAGAGTACGAAAAAATTGCAGCATATATTCAAAAGATGATTCAGGCAAAGCCGGGAAAGTATCTGGTATTTTTCCCTTCTTATAAAATGATGGAGGATGTGCAGGAGGTTTATGAAGAAGTGGCAGATGCTGAGCAGGTAACGGTGATTGCTCAGATGCCTCAGATGACAGAGACCATGAGAGAAGAGTTCCTGCAGAAGTTTGAAGCTGAGCATGATGTAGAAGAACCTTTGCATAAAAAGTCTTTGATCGGATTTTGTGTTATGGGTGGCATCTTTGGGGAGGGCATTGATCTGAAACGGGAAAATCTGATTGGTGCTGTACTCGTAGGAACAGGACTTCCTCAGATCTGTAATGAACGGGAGATTCTTAAAAACTATTATAATAGAAGAAACATGGATGGATTCGCCCATGCATATCGTTATCCGGGCATGAATAAAGTCATGCAGTCTGCCGGAAGAGTGATCCGGACAGAAGAAGACCGTGGGGTTATTCTTCTGTTGGATGAGAGGTTCCAGGGCTGGGAATATCGCAGTATGTTTCCTCGGGAGTGGGCAGATTATGAAGTGTGCAGTCTACAGAATGTGCAGAAAAAATTGGAAGATTTCTGGGAAAATCAAAGAAAATAATTGTGTATACAATTAAAAAAACATCCTATGACAACATGATTCCAGAAAAAAATTTCGGGAATCATAAAAAGATTCCCGCATTTGTTTCAAATTTGAATTGAACGATATAAACAAATAATTTTAAATATAAAGATACGATTTAAGAACAATTAAATCAATTATCTAATAATCTGACAATTTAAGAAAAAATAATGGTTTACAAATCAAGGCATGAGGTGTATGATAATGCGTAAAGAAAATGTAAATATGGATTGTGATTCGAAAAACTAATCATATTTATGTTCCATAGGAATCATAATGAACATTGAGCAGAAAGGATGCATGCTAAGATGAAAGAAAACCAGATGGCAGCAGCTCAGATGCCAGGTCTTTACAGTCCGGAATTTGAGCATGATAACTGCGGTATTGGTGCAGTTGTAAATATCAAAGGAATCAAGACTCATGAGACAGTCGAGAATGCATTAAGAATTGTAGAAAACTTAGAACATAGAGCCGGCAAAGACGCCGAGGGTAAGACAGGTGATGGTGTAGGAATCCTATTACAGATTTCACACAAGTTCTTTAAGAAAACCTGTAAAGCCCTCGGCATTTTTTTAGGAGAAGAAAGAGAATATGGCATTGGCCAGTTCTTCTTCCCGCAGGATGAGTTAAAACGTCGTCAGGCCATGAAAATGTTTGAAATCATTCTGGAGAAAGAGGGACTGAAGTTCCTGGGATGGAGAACGGTTCCTACTGTTCCTGAAGTACTGGGACAGAAAGCTCTGGATAAAATGCCATATATCATGCAGGCTTTTATTGAGAAACCTGCAGATGTGGAAAAAGGGCTTCCTTTTGACCGTATGCTTTACGTAGCAAGACGTGAGTTTGAGCAGAGTAATGAAAATACCTATGTAGTTTCCTGCTCCAGCAGAACCATAGTATATAAGGGAATGTTCCTGGTGGGACAGCTTAGAACTTTCTTCAAAGACCTCCAGAGTCCGGATTATGAATCTGCCATCGCAACGGTGCATTCCAGATTCAGTACCAACACAAACCCAAGCTGGGAAAGAGCCCATCCAAACAGATTTATTGTTCATAACGGTGAAATCAATACGATCCGTGGAAATGCAGATAAGATGCTTGCCCGAGAAGAAACTATGTCTTCTAAATATCTGGAGGAGGATTTCCATAAGATCCTTCCGGTAATCAATGCTTCCGGTTCTGATTCTGCCATGCTGGATAATACCCTGGAATTCCTCATCATGAGTGGTATGGATATGGCGCTGGCCATGATGATCATGATTCCGGAGCCTTGGGCAAATAATAAAAATCTTTCTCAAAATAAGAGAGATTTCTACCAGTATTATGCAACCATGATGGAACCATGGGATGGTCCGGCATCTATTATGTTCAGTGATGGTGACCAGGTAGGAGCGATTCTGGACAGAAACGGACTTCGTCCTTCCCGTTATTACATCACAAATGATGGGTATATGATTTTATCTTCTGAAGTAGGCGTACTGGATATTCCACCAGAGAAAATTGTAAAAAAAGAAAGACTTCATCCGGGAAAGATGATTCTGATTGATACCGTCAAAGGACGTATTATAGATGATGAAGAATTAAAAGAATATTACGCTTCCAGACAGCCTTATGGAGAATGGCTGGACAGCAATCTGGTACAGTTAAAGGATCTGAAGATTCCAAATGTACGTGTCCCGGAATATACCCCAGAGGAACGTGCAAGATTACAGAAGGCATTTGGTTATACTTTCGAAGAATACCGCACTTCCATCTGTAATATGGCATTAAATGGCGCAGAAAGCATTGGCGCAATGGGAATTGATACTCCTCTGGCAGTCTTGTCAGATGAGCAACAGCCGTTATTTAACTATTTTAAGCAGCTCTTTGCTCAGGTTACCAATCCTCCTATTGATGCGATTCGTGAAGAAATCGTAACCTCTACCACGGTATATGTAGGAGAAGATGGAAATCTTCTGACAGAGAAACCGGAAAACTGTAAGGTCCTCAAAATCAATAATCCGATTCTTACCAATACAGATATGCTCAAGATTAAGCATATGAACGTAAAAGGATTTAAGGTGGAAGAGGTTCCGATTACTTATTATAAGAGTACCAGTCTGGAACGTGCCATCGACCGTCTCTTTGTAGAAGTTGACAAGGCACATAGAGATGGAGCAAATATCCTGATCCTGACAGACCGCGGTGTGGATGAAAACCATGTGGCAATTCCGTCCCTCTTGGCAGTTTCTGCGGTACACCAGTATCTGGTTAAAACAAAGAAACGTACCAGTCTGGCACTGATCCTGGAATCCGGAGAACCAAGGGAAGTTCACCATTTTGCAACACTGCTGGGCTATGGTGCCTGTGCAATCAACCCATACCTTGCTCTGGACACGATCCATCAGCTGATTGACAATAAGATGCTGGAAAAAGACTATTATGCAGCAGTAAATGATTACAATGCAGCGATTCTCCATGGAATCGTAAAAATTGCTTCCAAGATGGGTATTTCTACTCTGCAGTCCTACATGGGATCTCAGATTTTTGAAGCAATCGGTATCAGCAAGGAAGTGATTGATAAATACTTTACCAATACGGTCAGCCGTGTAGGTGGTATTACTTTAAAAGACATCGAAAATCAGATTGAGTCTCTTCATAATGAAGCTTTTGATCCGCTTGGACTCACCACAGACCTGACACTCAACAGCATCGGACGCCACAAATCCAGAAGCCAGGGAGAAGAACACAGATATAATCCTCTCACTATCCATCTTCTGCAGGAATCCACAAAACAGGGCAATTATGCCATGTTTAAGGAATACACAGAGCGTGTCAACAGAGAAGAGTCCGGATACTTACGCAGCCTGATGGACTTTAACTATCCGGAAGAAGGTGTGCCGATTGAAGAAGTGGAACCGGTGGAACAGATTGTGACCAGATTTAAGACCGGTGCCATGTCCTATGGTTCTATTTCTCAGGAAGCTCATGAGACTTTGGCAATTGCCATGAACCATCTTCATGGAAAATCAAATTCCGGTGAAGGTGGAGAGAGCGATGAGCGTCTGGCAACAGCAGGAACTGCAAATGACAGAAGCTCTGCCATTAAACAGGTGGCATCAGGACGATTTGGTGTTACAAGTAAATATCTCGTAAGTGCGAAAGAACTGCAGATTAAGATGGCGCAGGGAGCAAAACCTGGCGAAGGCGGACATCTTCCGGGAAGAAAGGTTTATCCATGGATTGCCAAGACACGTCATTCAACAGCAGGAGTAAGTTTGATTTCTCCACCGCCTCACCATGATATTTATTCTATCGAAGATTTGGCAGAGCTGATCTACGATTTGAAAAATGCCAATAAAGATGCCAGAATTTCAGTGAAACTGGTCTCTGAGGCAGGAGTAGGTACGGTAGCAGCAGGTGTGGCAAAAGCGGGAGCACAGGTAATCTTGATTTCAGGTTATGATGGTGGTACCGGTGCAGCACCGAGAAGCTCTATTCATAATGCAGGGCTTCCATGGGAGTTAGGTCTTGCTGAGACGCATAAGACTCTGCTCATGAATGGATTGAGAGACAAAGTGCGTATTGAGACAGATGGTAAACTCATGAGTGGTCGTGATGTTGCCATTGCAGCTATCCTTGGAGCAGAAGAATTTGGATTTGCCACAGCTCCGCTGGTAACTATGGGATGTGTGATGATGAGAGTCTGCAATCTGGATACCTGTCCTGTGGGTGTAGCTACCCAGAATCCGGAGCTTCGAAAGAGATTTAAAGGAAAACCGGAATATGTAGAAAACTTCATGAAGTTTATTGCTCAGGATCTAAGAGAATACATGGCAAAACTGGGAGTTCGCAGCGTGGATGAACTGGTAGGACGCTATGACCTGCTGAAAAAAGGAAGCGGTTTCTATAAAGAGAAAGCTGACCGTATTGATTTAAGCAATATTCTGGATAATCCGTATGCAGGCGAAAAGTGTATCTTTAATCCGGAAAAGGTTTATGACTTTAAATTAGAAGAAACTGCAGATGAAAAAATACTGATGAAGAAACTGAAAACTGCTCTGGATAAGAAGCAGAAACGCAGTATTGAAGTGGAAGTTTCCAATGTAGACCGTGCTTTTGGTACCATTTTTGGTTCAGAAATCACAAGACGTTATGAAGATACCCTGGAAGAAGATACTTTTACTGTAAAATGTAATGGTGCCGGAGGACAAAGCTTTGGTGCTTTCATTCCAAAGGGACTGACTCTGGAACTTGTGGGAGATTCCAATGACTACTTTGGAAAAGGACTTTCCGGCGGAAAACTAATCGTATATCCTCCAAAGGGAATTACCTATAAGGCAGATGAAAACATCATCATAGGAAACGTTGCACTTTATGGAGCAACCAGTGGAAAAGCCTATATTAATGGTGTGGCAGGAGAACGTTTCTGTGTACGTAACTCAGGAGCGATTGCTGTAGTAGAAGGTGTCGGAGACCATGGCTGTGAATATATGACAGGCGGCCGTGTGGCAATCATTGGTAAAACCGGCAAGAACTTTGCGGCAGGTATGAGCGGCGGTATTGCTTATGTGTTGGATGAAGACAGTGATCTTTACCAGAAAGTCAACAAAGAGATGGTTTCCATTGAAAAACTGGAGAATAAATACGATATTGAAGAACTGCGTGAGATGATCAAAGATCATGTTTCCTATACAAATTCTGTAAAGGGAAAAGAAATTCTGGATCATTTTAAAGAATTTATTCCGAAGTTTAAGAAGATTATTCCAAATGATTATAAGAAAATGATGAATAAAGTAATCCAGATGGAAGAAAAAGGATTAAGCAGTGAACAGGCACAGATTGAAGCATTCAATGCTGTTATGAAAGGAGGAAAATAAGATGGGAAAACCAACTGGTTTTATGGAGTATCAGCGCGAGAACGCAAAAGCAGAGACTCCAAAAGAACGTATTAAACATTTTCATGAATTCCATACTCCACTTTCAAAAGAAAAACAGCGGCAGCAGGGAGCAAGATGTATGGCTTGCGGAGTGCCTTTCTGCCAGTCGGGTATGATGATCGGAGGGATGGCCAGTGGCTGTCCTCTGAACAACCTGGTTCCGGAATGGAATGACCTGGTTTATCATGACTGCTGGGAGCAGGCATATAACAGACTTATGAAGACCAATTGCTTCCCGGAATTTACTGCCAGAGTCTGCCCGGCTCTGTGTGAGGCAGCCTGCACCTGTAATTTAAATGGTGATCCGGTATCTTCCAAGGAAAATGAAAGAGCGATTATTGAAAATGCCTTTGCTGCAGGTCTGGTAAAACCACAGCCTCCCAAGGTAAGAACGGGCAAATCCGTAGCAGTAGTAGGAAGCGGTCCTTCCGGACTTGCCACAGCCATGCAGTTAAATAAGCGTGGACATAAAGTAACGGTATTTGAGAGAAACGACCGTATCGGCGGACTTCTTCGTTATGGTATCCCAAATATGAAACTGGAAAAGAGCGTGATTGACAGAAGAATTGCGATCATGGAAGCAGAGGGAATCGAATTTGTCACCAATGCCAATATTGGAGTCGATATTCCGGCGGAACAGCTTTTAAAGGATTATGACAGAGTCGTTCTTTGCTGCGGAGCATCCAATCCAAGAGATATCAATGTTCCCGGAAGAGATGCCAAGGGTATTTACTTTGCAGTAGATTTCCTGAAAGCAACCACAAAGAGCCTTCTGGATTCAAACTTTGAAGATAACAAATACATTTCCTGCAAGGGAAAGAAGGTCATGGTCATCGGCGGCGGTGATACCGGTAATGACTGTGTAGGAACATCCATCCGTCTTGGTGCATCCAGCGTTATTCAGCTGGAAATGATGCCAAAGGCTCCGGATCAGAGAACAGCCAGCAACCCATGGCCGCAGTGGCCAAAAGTCTGCAAGACAGATTATGGTCAGGAGGAAGCTATTGCGGTATTCGGTCATGATCCACGTATCTATACCACAACCGTTACAGAATTTATCAAAGATAAAAACGGTAATCTGGTACAGGCCAAGATCGTCAAGCTCCAGAGCAAAAAAGACGAAAAGAGTGGACGTATGATGATGGTTCCGATAGAAGGAACAGAAGAAGTGGTAGATGTAGATATCGTACTGATCGCAGCAGGCTTTTTGGGTTCACAGAAGTACGTAACAGATGCCTTTAAAGTAAATACCAATGCACGAACCAATGTAGATACCCTGCCAGGCAAGTACCAGACCAGTGTACCAAATGTCTTTACCGCAGGAGATATGCACAGAGGCCAGTCTTTGGTAGTATGGGCAATCCGAGAAGGAAGAGAAGCTGCCAAAGCAGTAGATGAATCCCTGATGGGATATACAAATTTATAAGAGAAATAAAAATGCAAAGGGTATCCGTTTTTTGGGCGGGTACCTTTATTGTTTCGTGGGATAGTGACATATTTGCGTGACATATTTGTAGCAACATTTTTGATACAAATACATTACAATGTATAGCGAAATGTTGACATTATTTTGCTTTTAACATATAATAGGTTTAACATATAATATAAATTAGAAAATAAATATATAATATATTTGAATAAGTTTTAGGAGGAGTTACTATGGCTACAGTACCTACACAGGTGAGAATTGATGAAAAATTGAAAAAACAGGCTACAGAGCTTTTTTCTCAGTTAGGAATGGACATGTCTAGTGCAATGAACATATTTCTCAGGCAGTGTATCATGAGAGGTGGGCTTCCATTTGAGGTAGTCATTCCTCAATATAAACCAGACGTTCTTGAAGCGATGGAAGAAGCGAAAGTTATCAGCAAGGATCCTGCAACTAAGCGATACAGTAGTTTTTCAGAAGCAATGGAGGATCTTGATTGATGCCGTATGAATTGATACTTACCGGCAAGTTTAAAAAAAGTTTGAAGTTAGCAAAAAAGAGAGGACTTGATATTTCTCTTTTAGAGAATATCGTTACGATGCTTCAAAATAACATCCCTTTGGAAGAAAAGTATAGAGATCATGAATTAAAGGGAAAATATCATGGGTTCAGAGAGTGCCATATTCAGCCTGATTGGTTGTTAATATATTTGAAAGAAGATGGTATTTTGACACTAACATTGGTTGATACGGGGACACATGCAGATTTATTTAACATGTGAATGTTACAGAAGGAGGAACCAAGATGGCAAAATGGTATGAAACAGTATGGGAAATATTCAATCAATGTCCGAATAACCAGATGAGGGATGTTTTTATTGATGAAGTAGAGATAGAAGATACAGATCTTTTTGTCCGCAATAAGTTCAAAGACAGAGAAGTGACCTTTGAAAAGAGCGTACAGCCGGACGGAACCATAATTTATGATATTTTTGCTACTGGCGTGCATGAGAGATATTCTTTTACACCAATTTAGGCAATAGACTGGAATAAAGTTGCATTATCTTATAAAGAATGATATAATCAACAGGTCTTAACGACAAATAAAAAGAAAGAACACATATTGTGTAAGGTGAGGAAATGATTCATAGATAATTTAGTTTAAGCAAAGCACATAGTATAGAAGCAGACCTGTGAAACGGGTCTATTATTTGTGTATGCTCAGATTGAATTATCGCACTTTAGTTTTCCTTATTCTTACTTTGGGGTAATAATATAGGTTTATTTTGCGGTTCTATTTTGCGTATGCATGATAGAACCGTTTTTTATTCACAGCCGAAAGGAGATTTTATGGCGCAGATTAACGTAAGTAACCTGACTTTCGCATATGAAGGCAGTTTTGATAATATATTTGACAACGTTTCTTTTTCCATTGATACAAATTGGAAACTTGGTTTTATAGGAAGAAATGGAAAGGGAAAAACGACTTTTTTAAATCTTCTGCTGGGAAAATATGAATATAGCGGAAGTATCAGTAAAGGAATTGTGTATGATTATTTTCCATACAAGGTTTCAGAGGAAGAATTGTCCCAAAATGCAGATGAATTGATGGAAAAATGGAAGCCGGGTGTGGAGAGTTGGCGTGTCATGTGTGAATTGCCTGATCTGGGAATTGACGCCGATATTTTATATCGTCCTTTTTCCACACTTAGTCTGGGAGAAAGAACAAAGGTGATGTTGGCGGTGCTCTTCTCAGGAGAGAATGATTTTTTATTGATTGATGAGCCCACCAATCATCTGGATAAGAGTGCCAGAGAGATTATAAAAAAATACCTTGCCGGTAAGAAAGGATTCATTTTGGTTTCCCATGACAGAGATTTTTTGGATGCCTGCATTGATCATGTGCTGGTCCTTAACCGGGTAGGGATAGAAGTTCAGGCAGGAAATTTCTCCAGCTGGTGGACAAACAAGGAACGCGCCGATATGAATGCAAAAGCCGAAAATGAAAAGCATCTAAAAGAAATACATAAGCTTAAGGAAACGGCAGACAGATCAAGGCGTTGGGCTGACAAAAATGAAGGAACGAAGATCGGCTTTGATCCGGTCAAAGAACATGACAGATTTCTCGGAACAAGGTCATATATTGGTGCAAAAACAAAAAAGATGCAAAGCAGAGTAAAATCTTTTGAAAAAAGACTCATGAACGAGATAGATGAAAAGGAAGGTCTTTTAAATGAGATTGAAGAAATCACAGATTTAAAGCTCCAACCACTTACACATCATAAAGAACGACTGATAGAAGGGAAAGATTTTTCACTTTGTTACAAAGATGCAGATGAACCAACGATCCATCATTTATCCTTTGAAATCATGCAGGGAGAAAGAGTATTTATAGATGGAAATAATGGCTGTGGAAAATCCACTCTCATCAAATCAATTTTAGCACAGGCAAACGGTACACCTGAAAGCGAATTGAATTATAAAACAACAGGAAATCTTTCTGTAGCAAGTGGGCTCAAGATATCCTATATCAGCCAGGACACTTCCCATTTGAGAGGAACTTTGAAAGAATACGCGGGAAAAAGTGACATGGATTATACACTCTTGTTGTCACTTCTAAGACAACTTGATTTTTCCAGAGTACAGTTTGCCAAGGATATGGCAGAGTTTTCAGAAGGACAGAAAAAGAAGGTCCTCATAGCATCCAGCCTCCTCACACCAGCGCATCTCTATATCTGGGACGAGCCATTAAATTACATTGATGTCTTTTCCAGAATGCAGATTGAAAAACTGATCATGCAGTATACTCCAACGATGCTGCTCGTAGAGCATGATATCAAATTTAAAGAAACACTTGCTACGAAAATGGTTAAATTGTAGAGGCATGCGAGCACGGACTTTTCCTCATTGCTCACGTAATTAAAAAAGAGCCATGCAGGCTCTTTTTTAAAAACATTTTTTCAGGATTTCTTCATCCAGTGGATGCTTTTTGGAAGTGATCATTCCTACGGTAAAGTATAACAACCCTCCGGCGAGAAGTCCCCAGATGACGGCATTTAATCCTGCGATATGCACATTATAGTGACAGAAAATGTAAACCGCAGTTCCTCCCACGGCACTTGCAACGGCGGCAGCTCCTGTTCCTTTTTTCCAGAAAAGCCCTCCCACAAGTGGCCAGAAGAAAGTGCATTCTAGTCCGCCAAAGGCAAACATATTCAGGAAAAAGATGATATCCGGAGGATCGAGGGTAAGAAGCATGACTGCAATACCTAATATAAAAGTAAAGATGATGCTGACTTTTTTGACATTTTTATTATAATTTTCTATCTTCTTTGGATCATCCTTTACGATGTATGTTCTCCATAAGTCCTTTACAATGGCAGCAGAGGCCAGAATCAGGATGGAATCTGCAGTGGACATAACAGCAGCCATAGGGGCAGCCAGGAAAATGCCTGCAATTCCCACCGGCATAATCTGCTGGACAATATATGGAACAAAATAGTCTGAAGTTGGAAGATTGGTAGTGTCCACCAAAGCACCGGCCCATGCACCGGCAAGATGCATACCAACAATAACAAAACTACAGGTGAGAGCACCAATCCACATAGCCTTATGCAAGCTCTTTGTGTCTTTAAATCCCATGGCACGTACTGCAGTCTGGGGAAGCCCGAGAGTACCGAAACCAACCAGGATCCAGTAACTTAATAATCCCCCTGGAGTATATTTGGAAAAGATGTCATCATAAACCCCAGGAAGATTCTGGGCAAGTCCTGCGTTGATACCGGCCATACCACCGCCTGCCTTTAATACAAAAAACAGGAAAAGGAAGGTTCCGATACACATAATGATCCCCTGAATGGTATCGGTGATGGCAACAGCGGAAAATCCGCCAAAGGCAGTATATACAATGACAACTGCTCCAAAGATCAATAAGGCTGTTTTATGATCCAGTCCTGTAATGGAAGAAATCAGCGTTGCTCCGCCGGTAAACTGGCTGATCATCTGGGCAATAAAGAAAGCAACCATCAAAAGGCTGGTGATGATGACCAGGGCATCATTTTTATAACGAGCTCTGAGATATCCGGCAACAGTGACTGCACCGGTACGTCTTGAAACCAGGGCAAGCTTATTTCCCAATACACCAAGTACAAGAAATGTAACCGGAACCTGAACAGCGGCTATCCAGACCTGTGCGTAACCGTAAGTAAGTCCGGCAGCTCCGGGACCGGAAATAAAGGAACTTACGGAAGTGTAAGTTGCCATGGTTGTCATGGCAAGTACCAGTCCGCCCATGCTTCGGCCGCCGATAAAATATCGTTTTTCAGAAGAGAGGTTCCCCTTTCCTTCCTGACGGCGGCTGAACAGGATACCGATGATGGCATTTAAAGTAAGATACGCAATAAAGATACAAAGAATAATGACCTGATTTTTTGACATATTACTCTTCCTCCTCTTCATCATCGTATTCAAAGTCTACGAATACTTTTTTCAGTAGGAAGGTAACGCCTGCGAGAGCCAGGATGATTGTTCCCAGAACGGATACACTAAACCAGGCAGGCATGCCAAGAAAATAAAGCCCGCTCCCATTGAGCAGGAAAGCTGTTGCAACATGCCAGATACAGCAGATTGCAACCACAATGAGGGTTCCCTTGATTTCGCGAAGACACTGTTGGTGCTTTTCTTCGTTTGTCATTTTTTTCATTTTTTTTACTCCTTAACATAGATGTCAGATTCTGCCAGGCAGATACCTGCACGTTGAATTATAATGAAAGATTTTTCTTTTTGCAAGAGCATATCCGTATTAAATGTGATACAATAAATAGCTAATCAGGGAGGTGAAAAATAAATGATAAAGGAGATACAGCACCGTTTATTTGAATTACAGGATGAGAAATACCGTCTGTTTCAGGCAAAGTTGATGCCGGGAGTTGATCTGGAGAAAATAATCGGTGTCAGAACCCCGGAACTTCGAAAACTTGCCAGGAAACTGGCAAAAGAGCCGGACATTGAAGAATTCCTGCAGGACATTCCCCATAAATATTATGATGAAAATAACCTTCATGGTTATATTATTTCAGAGTGTAAGGATTATGAAAAGACAGTAAGGTATGTGGATGCACTTCTGCCCTATGTAGATAACTGGGCAACCTGTGACCTTCTAAGTCCCAGGGTATTTAAAAAGAACAGAGAAAAACTGACAGGAGAGATCCTGCGTTGGATTTCTTCTGATCAAACCTATACGGTGAGATTTGGGATTGGCATGATCATGTCTCATTACCTGGAAGAAGATTATGATCCCGTATGGCTGGAAAGAGTTGCCATAATCCGAAGTGAAGAGTATTATATCAATATGATGATTGCATGGTTTTTTGCCACAGCCCTGGCGAAACAGTGGGAGGATACGGTGAAATATCTGGAACAGCAGAAGCTGGATCCATGGGTGCATAAGAAAACCATACAGAAAGCAGTAGAGAGCTATCGCATCACCGAGGAACAGAAAACATATCTGCGTTCCTTAAGATAAGAAAAAAGAAGAGAGGGAAGAAAAATGAGTTCCATTCATATTGCAGAAATGGCATCAAAAGAAGATAAATTAGAAAATATTTTAGAATATCTGGAAGAAATCAAAGAGAAATTTGCAGAAGTTGCGGATGAATATGAAGATGACGATGCTGACCGGGAGACGTTAGAAGCACTTATGGAGTCCCTGGCAGCATTAGATGATGCAATCGATGGAATCAATGATGCATTGTCAGAATAAGGCAGGAGGAGAACAAGGTGTCAGATCACATTACCACATATACAGGGGAGCATTTTTATCCGGCAAATCCAGACCCGGAGGGAATCCATATAGAGGACATTGCTCATGCTTTATCTATGATCTGCCGGGGAAATGGTCATGTTAAGACCTTTTTTTCTGTGGGTCAGCACTGCATCCGGGCGGCCAGGGAAGCGGCTGCGAGAGGGTATTCTGACCGGGTGGTTCTGGCATGCCTTCTTCATGATGCCAGCGAGTCCTACATGTCAGATGTGCCAAGGCCTTTTAAAAAGTACCTGAAAGAATATCTGGAAATGGAGGATCGGCTTCTGGATATGATTTACCGGAAGTATCTGGGGTCATCTCTTACAGAAGAGGAAGCAAAAAAAGTAAAAGAGATCGATGACGATCTTTTGTATTTTGACCTTACAGATCTGCTGGGGCAGACCTGCGAGGAACCAGAGCCGGTGATGCACATTGACCTGGATTACCGGGAGGTATCTTTTGCGGAGGTGGAGAAAGAATATCTGGAGATATTTTATCGATTCCACCCAGTCTGTAAAGGCTGACAACGACTACATTTTTATTTTACATTCACAGTGTGCAGGATTTTTTCAAAAGTAAGTCCTGCACACATCCATAATGGGGCAAAATCCAGTCGGATAATCCCGTTGATGTTGGATTTTGCAAAACTGTAATCCCAGGGACACATTTTGAAACGGCGCAGAATGCTGCCACTGATATACTCCCCGGTGAAGATTCCGGCACTGTAGATGATGCCCCGGAAAAAAGCAGGGCAGTTACGCAGGTGTTCAGAAACCGGCTCAATTACAGCAGCCATGCCATAGATGGGAAACATCCACAGAGAGGTTTTTCCTGTCAGAGTATAGTCTTTGTGGAGAAGAGCAGCTGTGGACGTATAAAGGATTTCCATACACCAGCCGGTGAGTCCGCAGATAAAAAAGTTTTGTAAGTTGTTTTTAAAAGATGTTTTCATGGGAATTATAATACCCAGAACAGAATCAATTATGTGAAAAAGTGAGAGAAGTATTATGAAAAGTAAAAGCCGAAGGGTGATAGTGATATGTCTGATTTTGCTGATCCTTGCAGCAGGAGGAATTGCAGGTGTATGGTACCTGGATGATCATTCAAAATTGTCCTTTAATAAAAATTCTGTCCATATGCTGCAAAACAGAAGTATGACATTAAAAGCCTATGCTGTGGGTAAAGAGACAGGAACAAACAAACGGGATAAACATGTGCGCTGGTTTAGTACGAATCCCTTTGTGGCATCGGTGGACGCTAAAACAGGCAAAGTTACCTCAAAAAAAATCGGAAACTGTAAGATTTACTGCATTTCCAAGAGCCGGCAGCTCAAATCTATTGATGTGCAGGTGATGCAGTATGTGACGCCTCAGGATGATACCTTTATTGCGCACAGAGGTGTTCAGGACAAGTATCCGGAAAATACATTGGAAGGCTTTGCAGGAGCAATGGATATCGGATACAAGGGAATTGAATGTGACGTATGGGAATCATCAAATGGAGATCTGATGGTATTTCACGATAAGACCACAGAGCACATGTGTGACGTGGATGTGCCGATTGCTGAGGTGAATTCCACAAACAGAGATCAGTATCTGATTACAAAGGGCGTCAATATTGAGGAATATGGCTCTCTTTTAATCCCAACTTTGGAAGAAACATTGCAGCTCATGAAAGAGAGGGATGGTGTCATATTTATTCACCTGAAATATAAAGGCGGCTTTAGTGAAGCGGGTCTTAAGAAAGTTGTGTCCTTACTGAAGGATTATGATATGGTTGAGCAGGCGGTAGTCTTTGCTGCAAATCAGGAAAATCTTCTGACCCTTCACTCCTACGGTGTAAAAACGGGACTTATCATACATGCAGAAGAACTGGAAGAGGTGCTGCCCTATATTGACTGGTGTGAGGAAGAGAAAATGAATTATCTGTATTTTATGGATGTAAAACAGGTGAAGAAACAATATATAGACTTATGTAAGGAAAAAGGAATCACGGTGGGAGTTTACCGTGTGAAAACCTTAGGTCAGGTGCTCAAGCTTATGAATCTGGATGTTGATTTTATGATGCTGTACCACAATATATTTTATGATACAGCAAACTAAAATTTTTCTTGACATCCATAAAAACAAGTGATATGATGTAAAAAATTTGATACGTTACTTTGCTAAACCGTTGAAGCGGAGATAAAGGTGATTATGATTGTACAGAGAGCCTGAGATGCTGAGAATCAGGCGAACCCCAGATCATCAAATGGACCGCGGAGGGTGCAGTCAAATGCGCAAGATGCGCAGAGTATTCTGCAACGTGAAGACATACGTTAGTTGTCAGGGATATGTTGGTATCCTGCTAAGTGCATAATCTTCAGGGATTATGAATCAAGGTGGCACCGCGGATGATATTCGCCCTTGATAGAACATAGAATGGTTCTATCAAGGGCGTTTTTTATGTTTTAACACAGTATAAAGGAGAAAAGACATGATCAAAGAAGCAATCGTGAAAATCGTTAATAAAGGGGATTTAACATATGAGGAAGCCTATACCGTAATGAATGAGATTATGAGCGGAGAAACGACTCCGACTCAGAATGCAGCATTTTTATCTGCCTTATCCACTAAGAGTGCCAGGGCAGAAACTATAGAGGAAATCGCAGGCTGTGCAGCCGCCATGAGGGATCATGCCACGAAAGTGGAAACCGGTATGGATGTATTTGAAATTGTGGGAACCGGAGGAGACAATGCAGGAAGCTTTAATATTTCCACGACTTCTGCCATCGTAGCTGCAGCCGGTGGAATGAAAGTTGCAAAGCACGGGAACCGCGCTGCTTCTTCTAAATGTGGAACAGCAGATTGCCAGGAAGCACTGGGAATCAACATTCAGCAGAGTCCTAAAAAATGTGTAGAAATGCTCAAAGAAACCGGCATGTGCTTTTGTTTCGCACAGAAATATCATTCTTCTATGAAATATGTTGGGGCAATCAGAAAAGAATTGGGTTTCCGTACCGTATTTAATATCTTAGGTCCGATTACCAATCCGGCAAGTCCTGTGATGCAGCTCCTGGGTGTGTATGATGAATATCTGGTACAGCCCCTGGCACAGGTTCTCATAAGCCTGGGAGTAAAACGGGGAATGGTGGTTTATGGACAGGACAAATTAGATGAGATCTCCATGAGCGCAGAGACTACAGTTTGTGAATTTAAAGACGGATGGTACAAGACCTATGTGATCAAACCGGAAGATTTTGGAATGCAGCGCTGCAGGAAAGAAGATCTGGTGGGTGGAACACCGGAAGAAAACGCTAAGATTACCCTGGATATCTTAAATGGAGAAAAAGGTCCAAAAAGAGATGCGGTTCTGTTAAATGCAGGTGCTTCCCTTTATATCGGAGGCAAGGCTGAAAGCTTTCAGGATGGCGTAAAGTTGGCAGCGGAGCTCATTGATTCAGGAAAAGCTATGGAGACCCTGAAGAAGATCATTGAAGTAAGCAACAGACCGGAGGAGCAGTCATGACAATTCTGGATGAACTTGCAGCATATGCAAAGGTAAGGGTGCAGCAGGCAAAAACACAGTGCTCTTTGCAGGAACTTCGTAAGCTGGCAGAAGCACTGCCAAAAGGAAATTTTTCTTTTGAGCATGCTCTGAAAACATCGGATATCGCTTTTATCTGTGAATGTAAAAAGGCATCCCCCTCCAAGGGAGTGATTGCACCGGATTTTCCCTATTTACAGATTGCCAAAGAATATGAGGACGCAGGGGCAGACTGTATTTCCGTATTGACAGAGCCAAAGTGGTTTCTGGGAAGTGACAGTTATCTGAAAGAAATTACAGAGGAGGTTTCCATTCCCTGTATCCGCAAGGATTTTACCGTAGAGGAATATATGATCTATGAAGCAAAGCTTCTGGGGGCATCGGCGGTTCTTCTGATCGTATCTTTATTATCAGAAACACAGATTAAAGAATACATTTCCATCTGTGACAGCCTGGGGATATCCGCTCTGGTGGAAGCCCATGATGAAAAGGAGACAGAGACAGCTGTCAGGGCAGGTGCCAGAATCGTTGGAGTAAACAATCGTAATCTGAAGGATTTCACGGTAGATACAGGAAACAGCAGAAAGCTTCGCAGCCTGGTGCCTGAGCATGTACTCTTTGTATCAGAGAGCGGTGTCAGTTCAGCAAAGGATATTCAGATGCTTCGGGAAAGTGGAGCAGATGCCGTGCTCATTGGGGAAACCCTGATGCGGGCACCAGACAAAAAAGCAAAGCTGAAAGAATTAAAAGGGATAGGTTAAGAGGAAAAGTGTATGACCAGAATAAAACTATGTGGACTTTCCAGAACATGTGATATAGAAGCAGTAAATGAACTACAGCCGGAATATGCAGGATTTATTCTGGCAAGGGCATATCGAAGATATGTACCGCCTAATCAGGTGGCAGAGTTAAAGAAGATGTTGGATCCCCGGATACAGGCAGTGGGGGTATTTGTAAATGAAAAGCCAGAGACCGTGGCAGAGTTTCTGAACCAGGGCATCATTGATATGGCACAGCTTCATGGAGAGGAAGGAGAGGAGTATATCCACACCTTAAGAAATCTCACTTCCAAACCACTGATCAAGGCTTTTAAAGTGACAGATGCAGAAGTGCTGGACCAGGCGAGAAAAAGCAGTGCAGATTATATCTTACTGGATGCCGGCTGCGGAACAGGAACCAGTTTTGACTGGTCACTCATTGAGAAAGTAGGAAGAGAATATTTCCTGGCCGGGGGGCTGAATCCTGAAAATGCCCCAGAGGCCATCAAAAGATGCAGACCCTATGCACTGGATGTAAGCTCCGGAATCGAGACAGATGGAGTAAAAGATAAAGAGAAAATGGCAGCCTTTGTAAAGGCGGTAAGAAATGATCAGGGATAAATGACAAAGTAAGGAGTAATAGATTATGACAAATATGAAGGGACGCTTTGGTATCCATGGCGGGCAATATATACCGGAAACACTGATGAACGCAGTGATTGAACTGGAAGAAGCATATGAACATTATAAAAATGATCCGCAGTTTCAAAAAGAATTAAAAGAGCTTTTTGATGACTACGCAGGAAGACCTTCCAGATTATACTATGCAGAGAAAATGACAAAGGATCTGGGCGGGGCAAAAATATATCTGAAAAGAGAAGACCTGAACCATACAGGAGCTCATAAGATCAATAATGTACTTGGACAGGCTCTTCTGGCAAAGAAGATGGGAAAGACAAGATTGATCGCAGAGACAGGAGCCGGACAGCACGGTGTTGCAACAGCGACGGCAGCAGCCCTGATGGGGATGGAATGTGTCGTATTTATGGGAGAAGAGGATACGAAGCGTCAGGCTCTGAATGTATATCGTATGAGACTGTTAGGAGCAGAGGTCATCCCGGTGACTACGGGAACGGCTACTTTGAAGGATGCAGTTTCTGAGGCCATGAGGGAATGGACA
>JBJEMC010000233.1:0-26496 GCA_051879475.1 Muricoprocola sp.
GACATGTATTGCCTGGCACCAATAGTTTTAATTATTTTCAATAATATTTTTTACCTTCTGCATCTTCAGATCAAGCTGTGCACTCATCTCTGCACATTCAGAAAGCTCTGATGCGGTAAGCATCGTCAGGTTCTCAGGAAGATTTTTTTTGTAACGAAGTTTATGTTCAAGATTAGCCCAGAATTCCATGGCAATCGTGCGAAGCTGAACCTCTACCTTCATCAGTCGCTTTTCATTTTCCAGAAAAATCGGTATTTCCACAATAAGATGGAGACTGCGGTATCCATTCTCTTTTGGATTGGCAATATAATCTTTCTTTTTGATCAATCGTATATCATCCTGTTTCAAAAGACAATCAGCAAGCATATAGATATCATCTACAAATGAGCAGATTACTCTGACTCCGGCGATATCATACATTTCTTCCAGAGAATCAAGAGCGAAGGGGAGATTTTTCCTGTTTAGTTTTTCAAGGATACTTTCAGGAGATTTTATTCTTGTTTTTATCATTTCAATGGGATTGCGTTCATGATTTAATGAAAAACGTTCATTTAATACCTTGAATTTTGTTTCAACCTCCAATATCGCGCACTGATAGCATGACATCAATGATTTCAATTCTTCAAAGTTTTCCCATACTTTCTGAATGGAGCTTTCATCAGAAAGATTAGAAAGCCGTCGTGCTAAAGCGGTGGAACTATCACCTGACTGCATCATATTACCCACCATGGGGGTCACTGATTTTTTCGTATTCATATATTAAATTCCTCTCTTGTCAAATTATTTTGTCCATTATAGTTTTTCTCTGATATAATAAATTGTAATATATTATTGCCTGGTGTTCAATAAGGAACAGGTAGGTTTAGAACATCCAGAGGTGAAAAAAGTGGATAGAAGAGAAATTTTTGAATATGTGAAGAAGCAGTACGGAACGATTCCGGAATATTTGTGGAGCAGTTCTCCTGACAGTGCAGTACTTCGCCATAAAAATGGAAAATGGTATGCCGTGGTCATGAATGTTGAGAAATCTAAACTTGGATTGGATGGAGAAGGAACAGTGGAAATCATGGATGTGAAATGTGAGCCGGATATGACGGGCATGATCATCCAGACCCATGGCTTTCTGCCGGGGTATCACATGAACAAACAGCACTGGATTACGATTTTGTTAGATGGGACAGTAAACAAATCACAGATTTTGGATTTTCTGGATATGAGTTATAATTTGATTGACAGGAAAGAAAAAGTTTGGAAGGGAACTTCCAAATCTACCATTATTGACGCAGCAAGTGCGTCTGGAAAGGGGAAAAAATGACAAAAAAATATGCTTTTAAACAATCCCTTCCGGTAATGGCAGGTTATATTGTTCTGGGAATGGGATTTGGGATACTTTTGAAAACGAAGGGCTATGGTGTGGTATGGGCTTTTTTTATGAGTCTTTTCATTTATGCCGGGTCCATGCAATATGTAACGATCAATCTTTTGGCAGGCGGTGCCACCTTGCTTACGGCTGCCCTTGTGACCTTCATGGTAAATGCCAGACATTTGTTTTACGGAATTTCCATGATTGAAAGATACAGAGACACAGAGCCATATAAGCCCTACCTCATATTTGGACTTACGGATGAGACGTATTCCCTCGTGTGCAGCGGTGATGTGCCGGAGGGAGTAGATGAGAAAAAATACTTTTTTCTGCTGACGCTTTTTAATCAGTGCTATTGGATCCTTGGAAGTGTTGCTGGTTCCCTGATTGGAAGCCTGATCACGTTTAATACAGCTGGAATAGAATTTTCCATGACAGCACTTTTCCTGGTTGTATTTGTAGAACAGTGGAAAAGTACAAAGAACCACACCAGTGCAATTGTGGGAGTAGGAACGTCGGTCATCTGTCTTCTGATGTTCGGAGCAGAGAATTTTCTGATTCCGACGATGATCGGTATAACGGTCATTCTTACGATTTTAAGAAAAAAACTGTATGTACAGGAAGGAAAAGTGGAAAATGAATAACTTACATTCTATAATATTGATCGCGGTTGTCGCCATAGTTACCATGCTATTGCGATTTACTCCATTTATTGTCTTTGGAAGAAATAAAAAAACACCAGACTATATCACCTATATCTCCTCTGTTCTGCCCTATGCCATTATGGGAATGCTGGTAGTGTACTGCGTAAAAGATGTAAGCATCACTGCAGCACCTCATGGGCTCCCGGAACTGATCGCCGGAGCAGTGGTAGTGGGACTGCATCTTTGGAAAAGAAATACGTTGCTCAGCATCGTGGCAGGAACAGTTATGTATATGCTGCTGGTTCAAGTAGTTTTTTAAAAAGAAAGTAAGTACCTGGTACGAATGGCACATAAGGCCAGGGAGTTAGTATAAATGATAACAATACACAAAGACCACTTTGACCTGGAAAAAATAGAAGCTATGCCCTATCGGAAAGCCCGGGAACAATTGATGAAATGTTACGGTGTAGGAGAGAAGGTGGCAGATTGTATCTGTCTGTTTGCCCTGCATCATCTGGATGCCTTCCCCGTGGATACCCATATCCGCCAGGTACTGGACGCACATTATCGAAGAGGCTTTCCGAATCAGAGATATAAGGGATTTCGAGGCGTGATGCAGCAGTTTATTTTTTATTATGAGATTCATAAAAATTATAATAAGGTTTGGTGAATAGGATGAAAAACTTAGACCAGTATTTGGATGAGCAATTGCAAGATGATGAGTTTAAAAATGAATGGGAAAGTATTCAGCCGGAAATGGATGTGATACTTGCTGAAGGTATGGGAATGACATTAAAATTAGAATTTGTACCAAAACAATTGTAAAATAATTAAAAAAGTTTTTTATAATTTCACCAAAGAATGGGAGGTGCCTGGCACCTCATGAGCTTCAGGAACTGATTGCCAGAGCAGTGGTAGTGGGACTGCATCTTTGGAAAAAAAGCAGAACAATCACATTTTAAATGATGATTCTTCTGCTTTTTCTTTGCAATTAGGAGGAAGTTTTTCCAGGCAAAAACGGTATTACAAGGGTACAGAGTGTTCCGCTTCTGCGAGGAGAATAGGAAAGAACAAACTGATTTTTATACCGAAGTTTCAGACGACAAATCACATTGGCGATGCCGTATCCACCGGAGGTCTGAGGAAACTCCTGAGAGATTTCCTCAGCTGTCAGAGCAGACAGCATATTTAGATGTCTTGAGGCACTGTTTTCAATAGGAGTGCCGTTGTTGTAAACTGAAATCCAGATACGGTCTTCTATCTGCCGAATCTGAATTAGGATGAGACCTTCACTGTCTATTTCTCCGAATCCGTATTTGATGCAGTTTTCCACAATAGGCTGAAGAATCAGCTTGGGAATCGGGATGGAACATAGCTCTGGCTCCACATCAATCTGATAGTCGAAAAGTCTGGAAGTTCGGATTTTTTCAATATCCATGTAGCAACGAATATGTTCCAGCTCTTGGGAGAGGGGAATGATCTCATGTCCGTTACTGAGACTGATGCGAAGTAACTTGCTGAGAGAGGAGATTAACTGTACCATGGTGGAATCCCCGTTCATGCGGGCTAGCATGTGGATATTGTCAAGAGTGTTGTACAGGAAATGGGGATTGATTTGGTGGAGTAGGAGACTGTATTCATTTGCTCGGAGTATTTCCTGGTTTTTCTCTAGTGTGGTAAGTAGTGTCTGAATGTTTTTGACCATTTTGTTGTAGCTTTCGGAGATAGTATCTATTTCTGTATTATTTTGAGTGTGAATCTCTCTTCCCATGTTTTCCATAGAGAAAGCATCCATAGTTTTTGAGAGCTCCAGAATGGGAGTTGTAAAATGTCTGCTAACCAGATAAATGACTGGTATGAAGATGAAAAGAGTCAAAATGGAAATCAGAAAAATATTCCTGTAAAATGATGCGGAGTAGGAAAAAATAATGGTGTCTGGAATCACAGAGATAAGCCAGAAACCTGTTTCAGGATCCTGATGGCTGAAGAAATAGCAGGAATGCTGATATCCGTATGGGAGAGCAAATTCGGTACAGAATTGTTCCAGTGTCTCACAAGGCGGAAGAGCATAGGAAGTATTATTCTGCACATAACAGGACAAATAGTCCGAATCCAGGAGAAATAACATGGACTTTTTTTGAAAACCATTATCGGTAAAAATGCTGGAATAAAAGCTGTCGGCAATTTTAATAATCAGAAGTCCTGGAGGGCAGTTAACTTCCAGATGCCGGATTTTGCGGAGCATATACAGTCCAGAATAATCGCCGTATTCTTGAGGAAGATTCAGGAGAATGGGGCGGGAATACGTAGCCTTTACAGAAGAGAAAAACAGATCAATCACTTCTAAATTCAGGGAAAATCTTCGGGCGTTTTCTGAGGAAAAAAATATTTCGGAGTCATTGTTAATATACAGGGAAAAATCCACTAGATCATTGTTAGGGTAACGAAGACTGCTGGTTATATATTTTTTATCCTGATAGGTAAGAGTCGATGAGGACAGAGCATTTTGAATATAAGCATTCTCTACATAAGACTGAGTCAGATTGCTGAGAGAAGAATAATTGTTCTGAAAGTTCAACAGGTGCTGTTCACTAATGGCAGAATAACTCTGTAGAGAGAGTTCCTTGATATTTTGGCTAGCTGTTCTAGCAAAAATAACGGAAATTATAAGTAGCAGGCAGAAGATGATTGAAGCAGTATAGAAAAAGAACTGCTTTTTGATGCCATAAAAGAATCGTTTCATTACAGTAGATGCTCCTTTCGATATTCTGTAGGAAGACATCCTTCGGATGCTTTGAAAAGTTGAGAAAAGTAAGAGGCATTAGGAATGCCGATTTCCTGACAAATGGTGGAAATGCTTTTGGTTGTGGAGGTCAGCTGCCGTTTGGCGTAGGCGATACGGATTTCTAGCAGATATGTTTTAAAACCCTTGCCAGTGACTTTCTTAAATAATTTCCCAAAGTAAACAGGATTTAGAAACAGCATTTCAGAAACTGCCGTGATATTTAGGTATTCATCCGACAGGTGCTCTTGAGCATAAAGCTTGGCCTTTTCTACATATGAGTTGACGGCTGAAGGTGCGTCAGAAGAGGAAATCTGGGGTATCAGACCGCGTATCAATTGGTGAATGGCGGGGATGGTTTTCAGCACTTGAATGTCTTCAAAGGAAGCGATAAAATCCTCGAAATTTTTCTGAAGAGTTTCCGAAAGCAGTGCACTCCCGTAAAAAGCCGTATAGAGTTCGGTAGTAAGCCGCAGCAGGCAGGTTTTCTGGAAAGAAACATTGTGATTACCGGAGAGGGCAAATATAAATTTTTCAAAATTTTTTTTTGCAGAAGGATAGTTTTGAGCATGTATACTACGTAGAATCAGAGAAGCCCACTGGTCAGGATAGTAATTTCCGGTAGATTCCACAGTGCCTAGCTCTTCGGCAGCAGTTTCTGGATAAAGTTGATCTAGACCTGCGTCATTTGCAACTTTTAAGAGAAAATCTGCTTCGGATGCTGCAGTGCGTGCATCCAAAAGAGAAGGGTATTCCTTGGAAAAAGCAAAAATCACGTCTAGGTGAAATTCTTTCTCAAATTCCTCGAACAGCATTTCAAATAGATTGCGCTGAAGGATTTCTCCATTTTTCAGTACAGTCAGATAATACAGGCCATTTTCTGGTTTTTCAAAGGCATAGCCAAAGGGAAGTGATTGTCTGTGAGACTGGATATACTGAAGCAGTATATAATGTCCAGACTGATGCTGGAGAATGCTGGTACTGATGTCAATGCAGATGCTGACAACTGCCACATGGTAGGTTTGCCAATCTGGGTTGGTAAAGGAAAAAGCTCCGATAAATTCTTTTATGTCCATATAGCCTTGGACATAACTTCGTAGTAGAGAACGCTCATAATGATAAGAGTGTTCATTTAAAAAAAGATTATAGCGTCTAGAAAAATCCATATTGATCTGCTTTTGCTGGAGAAAATCAATTACATCCATCATGGTTTTTTTTAGCTCCTCTTCATCCAGAGGTTTGAGGAGATAGGAATAGGCACCAAGCTGACAGGCTTTTTGAGCGTACTCGAAATCACGGTAAGCACTAATCATAACAAAAATGATATCGGGAAAACGTGTTATAGTTTGCTCCAGTACTTCTAGACCGGACATATCTTTCATCCGAATATCAGAAATCACTACGTCTGGCTGCTGCTTTTCAATCAGAGTCAGTGCGGAGCGTCCTCTAGTGGCAGATCCCACCAAGGTAAACCCCCATTCTTCCCAGGGATAGGTGTTCATCAATCCCGCTAAAATAATCGGTTCATCATCTATAATTAACAGCCTTTTCATACGTAATCCTCCCTGGAGAATTTATCTTTTAGAACATTATATCAGATAAAATAGGTGTGTCAATTTTATGATATCAGAACATTTAATAATTTGCAGGCTCTGGTTTAAAAATTTATATATGGAAAAAAGAAAAGATTGATATAATACCTTCATCAGATAAGAACCGTGAAAAAGAAAGGAGAGTTTTACACATGAAAAAGAAAATTTTATCAGTTATACTTTGTACTGGTATGCTGGCTGGTGCGTTTTGTGCATCAGTTTGCGCAGAGGAGACCGTTATTCCAATCCTGATTACTACTGGTACTAATGACTCTATTGAGACACAGTATGGTTATATCATGGATGCTTTTAATGAAGAATACGCTGGTACTTATCGGATTGAAACAGAAAAACTAGCAGGTTCTTCGGAAGACTATCGTTCGAAATTGAAAATGCTGAATAGTTCTGAATCTCTTCCGGCAATTCTTTTTTCCATAGGAACAGAACCAGCATTTCTGGATTTGATGATTGAGAATGACAGGTTGGTTGATCTTGGACCATATCTGGAGGACTCTGCTTGGACAGCAAATCTGATTCCTCAGTGTATTGAAGAATTTAAAACGGAAAAAGGTACTTTTTTAGCACCGTTGTCAGGACTTCAAATGAGCGGTATTTATTACAACAAAGAGCTTTTTGAAAAGGCTGGAATCAGCGAATTTCCAGAAACTTGGGAAGAATTTTTCCAGACATGTGACAAACTTCTGGAGGCTGGGATTACACCGCTTTCCCTCCATACCACAGAAACAGCCTGGTGTGCGATGCTCTTTACAACGGCGTATCTCTCTCAGACAGAAGCTGGAATGGAATTTATGCAGCAGCAGTTCCCTGATAGCTATGATACACCGGAATTTAGGGAAGCTGTTGAAATGATGGTGGAACTTTTCCAGAAATATTCTACTGAAGATGCGGTTGGAGGCAGCTACGCGTTGGCAGCGAATCATTTTTTTGCAGGAGATACTGCAATGATTGCAAATGGCCCATGGATGATGCAGAGCCTCACTGATACCAGCTATGCAGAAGAAGGATTTGAAGAAAAAGTGGGTTATGCAACCTATCCTGAAAATGCTATGATGGGATCTATGGAAGCGTTTGCAAATGCAGTTTCAGTAGATCATCCACAGGAAGTGATTGAAGGGGCAATTGAATATTTGAAGTTTGCTTCAAGATCGGAATATGTCGTTGAACAGGCTGTAACGACGGGAGCTATGCCGGTTACTATTGAAATTAGCCAAGAAAAAATAGATCAAATGATTCCACCTATGCAAGAATATACAGAATGTGCGAAGAATGTGGATACTATTTTCCCAAGTTATCAGAATAAATGGGATCCGGTGGCACAAAATGAAATTTTCGGAAGAGAGATTCCGAACCTCGTCAATGGAACAACGACGATTGATGAATTTATTGAAATGCTGGATGAAGGTGCGGCACAGTACAAGGAAGATATCGAATAAGGGAGTGAAACTGTCCGTCAAATACTGACGGGCAGTTTTAGTCAGGAGGTGAAGCATGAAAAAAATAAAACGAATATGGATTTTTTTGTTTTTGCTGCCAACTATTTTGTTATTTTTTCTAGTTTATTTGGGACCGATGGTTCTGGCTGCAGTAACCAGTTTTACAAAATGGAATGGTATGACCCCTATGAAGTTTATTGGACTGCGCAATTATGTACGAATCTTTCAGGATTCGGTGTTTCATGCAGCTTTAAAGCATACGTTGATTTGGGCAGTCTTGGCAGTGGTCATTCATGTACCGTTTGGAGTACTGGTTGCGTTGGTACTGAAACGGAAGAAAAGAGGATGGCGGTTTGTCAGAGCAGCGTTTATGGTTCCGAATGTGATTTCAAGAGCAGCCATTTCTTTAATGTTTGTGTTTATTTATAAAGTAGATGTGGGAGTTATTAATACTGTTCTGAAAGGAATAGGTTTGGAGAAATATTGCACGAACTGGTTGGCTGATCCGCATACTGCGTTTGCCTGTGTGACGAATATCTGGCTGTGGTATGCAGCTCTTATTACGTTAATTACCTTATCCGAGATCTTTTCTATTTCTTCAGAAATTGAAGAATCTGCGAAGGTGGATGGAGCGTCTCCGCTGCAGATTGATTTTTATATTTACTTGCCTCTTTTAAAACGCATCATTGGAACCGGAATTATTATTGCAATTACTGCGGTATTCAAAGAGTTTGAGAGTATTTATATGACGACGAATGGGGGCCCAGGTTCTTCAACGATGACAATTTCAGTAATGATGTTGGACAAGATTGTACAGAGTAATCAGTATGGCTATGCCAATGCATTGGGAATGCTTCTTCTTCTCATGGGAGTTGCTGCCATGGCCATTTGTAATGGAATTTTTTCTATGAGTGAAAGTGATTAGGGGGGATTTTTATGAAAAAACGCTGGAAATGGATAGTTTTTTTTGATTATGCGATTATGCTGTTTGTTGTGTTTGTTTCGATTGCTCCTTTGATTTGGATTTTTATTTCATCCTTTAAAACAAACAAGCAGATATTATCTTCGGCATTTTCCCTGCCTACATCTCTATATCTCGAAGGGTATGCAATTGCAATTGAAACAGCGAATATTCCCATGCGTTTTCTGACATCAGTGATTGTAGCTGGCAGTAGTACGATTTTTGCGGTATTTTTCTATTCAATGGCGGCTTATGTATTGGCTAGAACAGAATTTAAAGGTAGAAATTTTTTGTTTTTTCTTCTACTTTCGTCTATGTTGATTCCGTCCAATGCCATGGTACAGCCTGTTTATTTTGTAGTGAAAAGTCTTGGACTGTATGATACAAAAAGCGGATTGATTCTGGTTTATACGGGATTTTCCATGGCGATGACCTTGGCTTTGATGAGAAGTGCGTTTATGCGAATTCCAAGAGAATTGGAAGAAGCGGCTTACTTGGATGGTGCAGGATTTTTCCGTGCATTTGTTCAGGTTATGCTTCCAATTAGCAAGCCGGCGCTGGCTAGTTCTGCGATACTGGCATTTATTAATTCTTGGAATGAATTTTTGTATGCTATGATGCTGACATCCAGTGAGTCCAATCGTACCATGCCGTTGATGATAAAATATTTTACGTCATCATTCAGCTTTAACTATACATCTATGTTTGCGGCGTTGGTTCTCTGTATTTTGCCGACATTGGTGATGTATATTTTCCTACAGGAAAAGGTGGCAGAAAGTATGGTTGCAGGTTCTGTGAAAGGATAGGAGGAGAAAATGGAAACAAAGAAAAAAATCACTGGATCACCAGAATTTATGAAAGAATTGGTGGTTTATGAAATTCCAATTAAGGGGTTTTCGTCCCCGAATGGTCCGGAAAGTGGAACTTTCCGTTCTCTGGAAAAAAAGTTGGATTATCTGAAAGAGCTTGGAATTACAGGTATTTGGCTCACTGGACATCAACTTTGTGATTCAAAGCATTTTTACAATATTTGGACAGAGTATGCCTGTATTGACCCGAGTATTCTGGATCCTACTCTTGGAACAGAAGAGGATTTCAAAGCTCTGATTGATACTGCTCATAAAAATGGAATCCGGATTTTTCTGGATGTGATTACGCATGGAGTAATGCAGGATAGTCCGTTGGTGAAGGAACATCCACAGTGGTTTTGTGGCGGATCTTGGGGTATGACGGATTATGATTGGTATGGAAATCATCAAGATTTGGATCAATGGTGGGTGGATATCTGGGTACGTTATGTGACAGAATTTGGCGTGGATGGTTACCGTTTGGACGTGGCTCATTATCGAAATGATCTCTGGGCAGAGATCAGGAAACAGTGTCAGGAAGCTGGTCATGAAATCATGATTATGTTGGAAAGTGGACCAGCTATTACTGGTGTTTCGGATGTTCTGCAGAGTGGAGTTCGCCTGAGTGATAATCATCATCGTTTCCCAGGGAGTCGAACATTGTGGGATTTGGCTGGAGATATGAAAGATATCTGTAGCCGACGGAATGAACGTTATCATTATGAAATCATCTATGAAGATGGAGAAATACAGGCTTCCTGGGAAAAACCGGAAAATGTTCATGAATTTATTGGAGATGGGCTTCAGGTGACGGAGGAAAGCAGTGAAAGTATTTGGAGAGAAGAAAACGATATTGCTTATGTGGAACAGAGACGAATTGTACGTCTAGAAAATGTCCGTCCTGGAAAAGGCTTGAAAGATGTTGTTGTTTATGATAAAGATGGACATCATTGGCACAGCAACCGGGAAATGTCATTAACAGTAGATTATGATGTTCAGGTAAAAAAGGAAGGTTCCTCTATGGAGATTTCCTTTCCTTATCGGCAGCAGGCTGGTCAGTATGTATCGATTCAGCTGAGTTGCCATGACAATGGTTGGGAGGGAACAGAGGAAAGCGAAGAGGCTTATGCAGCCCGGGGAAGTCGTTATTTCATGGGATATGGATGTTTACTTGCTCCGGGAATTCCTGTTTTCATGGCAGGTGAAGAATTTCATGCGACTTATGTGCCAATCCCCTGGCATGCACCAGATTTGTACGGAAAAGGTGAAGCCGGAAAAGGAAAGTGGCTATATGGAAGTTGGATTCAGTGGGATCAGCTTTTACAGAAAGAGAAGAAGGAAATGTTGGAAGATACCAGAAAAATGCTGGATATCCGAAAGAAGTTTTCAAAGTTGATTCGTCCTATGCAGATAGCAGGAACGGATAATCCGGTATTACAGGCTCTTTCCTTTCATTCAGAAAAAATACTGCCAAAACCATATCTGTATCTGGGGGAACAGGAGGCGATTCTGGTGGCGGCAAATCCAGACAGCCAGGAAGAAGCAGTTTTGAGTATCAGATTGTCGAATGTATTGGGAATGAAGAAGGCGATTAATTATGAGATACTGTTTGGTTCTGTAGAAACAGGAGTAGGGATGGTGGAAGAGTTGGATAGAAAACTCTGGAAAATTGGAGCAGATCAGAAAGCCCAAGGAGGACTGCTGGTTGTTCATTTTACATGGTAAAAGGAGGAACATGATGAATTCTTATGAAAGATGTATGGCGGCTTTACATTTTCAGAAGGTGGACAGACTACCTACAGATTTGCATAATTTTATGATGTGCGCCAAAATTTCTGGAGAGCCCTTTTCTGAGTTTGTTTTGGATGCGGAAGCTATGGCAAAAACACAGATGGCTCTTCATAAGGAATTTGGTCAGGATATGCTTCTGGTGGAAAATGGAACAGCAGCTTTAGCAGAGGCTATGGGATGCGAGATTATCTATCGGGAGAAGGATTGTCCGGTAGCGCATGGTTCTGCTATTACAGAGTTGAAGGACATATCTGAATTGAATATCAGCGAGAAGATTCTGGAGTCCCCGTTGATTAAAGCGAATTTGGAAACTGTTCGGATTCTGAAAAAAGAGCTGGGAGATTCTGTTTTCATATTAGGGCGTGGAGATCAGGGACCTTTCAGTTTGGCATCCCAGGTTTATGGGATGAACCGGCTTTTGGAGGATGTGTTGGATGAAGATTGTGAAGAAGAGATTTTACGGTTGCTGCAGGCGTGCGTGGAAGCAGAAAAAATTTATTGTCGTGCTCTATTAGAAGCAGGAGCTCATGGAACTTCACTGGGAGATAGTACTGCGGGACCAGATGTGCTGTCACCAGCGCTTTATGAGAAGTTTGCTCTTTACTATGAAAGGCAGGTCGCGCGGTATGTTCATAGTTTGGGTGGAAAGCTGGCACTGCATATCTGTGGAAATGCCACGAAAATCATTGATCGGATGATGCTTGCGGAAGCAGATATTTTGGAAATTGATCAGAAGACAGATCTCGGAATCGTTTTTCCGAAGTTAAAGAACAGGCAGGTGATTCTGGGCCAGATTGCTCCGTTAACTCTGATTAGCGGTACTGAGGAACAAGTACGTCGGGAAACACAGCATATGATTGACATAATTGGAGGAATTCGGCAGACGGGCGTTATTTTAGGACCTGGATGTGCGCTGGGGACAGATACGCCTTATGAAAATGTAAAAATGATGTTGCGTACTGCAGCTGGGATTGTCTAAAGAATGGATTACAAAAATGGGAGGTGCCAGGCACCTCCCATTCCTATGCAAACACATCAATATCAAATTCTCGTTTCTTGTAATAATATTTTTTATCTTCTTCGGTAATCGGACGAATGACTTTGCAAGGATTGCCCGCTGCTATTACGTTTGCTGGGATATCTTTTGTAACTACACTTCCGGCACCGATTACGACATTATCTCCGATGGTAATGCCAGGTGTGATCACAGTGTTTCCGCCAACCCAGACATTATTTCCGATTTTGACTGGGATGCCGTATTCATATCCGGTATTTCGTGCTTCCGGATGGACTGGATGTCCGGCGGTATAGATGGACACATTTGGTGCAAAAAGGACATTATCCCCAATATCTACCCGTCCTACATCCAGAATAGTGCAATTATAATTTGCAATAAAATTTTTTCCAATATGAATGTGTGTTCCGTAGTCACAGTAAAAAGGCTGTGTCAGGCCAACAGGGCCATCTGCATGGGGAATCAGTCTGCCGGCGATCTCTGTCTGTTTATCAAAATCGCGCGGATCTGCCGTATTAAATTCCCGCAGCAGCTTCCTTGTATGTTTCATCTCTTCAAGGATACTCTCATCTGCTTTGTAAGCTAATTCCTGATCTCTTCTTTCTTTTTGTGTCATTTTCATCTTTCTCCTTTTCGAAACACTTGCTTATAAATATAATAATAGTAGTGGCAATCTGTAGCATAGTCTATCAAAATAATCGCCAAAACATATAACGATTGCACTTTTTATTGATTCTATGGGGAAGATAAGTTTGGAAGTGAACTTCCAAATCTACCATTATTGACGCAGCAAGTGCGTCATGAAGGGGGAAAAGATGAAAGAAAATACGATAAATATATGCCTTATGCAGGACAATTCAGAAGTGATACCCTACGATACAATTGGTATTCCGATCTATGTACGAAGCGGCTGGCTTTCTATGTATACCAATATGCGGTCACGCTGCCACTGGCACGAGGACTTGGAGTTTATCCGAATCCATAATGGAAACATGTGCTATTGGCTTAATGGGGAAGCAATCCTTTTAAAAGAAGGAGACTGCCTGTTTGTCAACACGAAACAGATGCATTATGGGTACTCTTATCAGGGAGAAAATTGTAATTTTACCTGTATTATTTTACATCCATCGCTTCTTTCAGAAAATCGGTTGCTGCGAAAGGAATATGTGGATCCCCTGCTAAAAGATACCGATTTTAAATATTGTCATTTTCAGGCTGACTCGGAAAATACAAAGATGATCTGAGAAGATCTTGATCAGATCCTTTCATTGAAACAGGAGCATCTGGCGGCTTACGAACTGCAGATTTCCGGTATCATGGGTCTTCTTATAGGCGAAATATATCGTCTGGCTTTTTCCCATGGGAAAGTCGCTGGACAAAACAATCATTCAGATGCCGCCATACATCAGACTATGGTATCATATATTTATCAGCATTATCCCGAAAAAATCGGTCTTTCTGATATTGCACAGGCAGGTAATGTATGCCGCAATAAGTGTTGTCAGATTTTCAATAAATACATCCATCAGTCGCCAGTTGATTTTTTGAATCATTATAGATTAGAAGTCAGCCGTAATCTTTTAGACAACACAGACTGGAGCATTATCAGAATTGCGCAGTCCTGCGGGTTTAACCACTCCAGCTATTATTCCAAGCTATTCTACCGCGTTTATCACTGCACACCAACGGAATATCGAAACAATGGAAAAAAAGAAATTTGAGGTACACCTATGATATATACAACATACTATAACTCGCCGATTGGAAATATTCTGTTGGCGGCAGATGATATGGGACTTATCGGTCTTTGGTTTGAAAATCAGAGATTCATATGATAGGATCTGATTTCGCTGATTATTCCGTGCCACAGAGTTGTTGGTGCAAATGGAAGCCTGACTGGATACGCTGGAGGACTTGAGAAAAAAGTCCAATTACTCACATTAGAAAATATAGATTACAGACAATAAGGAAATATAATAGTTTATACTTTGCATTTTTTTAGGTATTTGATAAAATACAGATATAACAGAGAGAAAGTACAGAAGAGAAAGTAAAATACAAAAGCCAAACATTCCGAAGCTGGAACAAATACGATTATCAACGAAGAGAAAGCGAGAAATGAATGGCAAAGGAAAACAAAAAACACAAGGACAGCGTATTTACAGATTTATTTACATATGATGAAACAGCACGAAAAAATGTGCTGGAAGTATACAACGCATTATTTGACACGGATTACACGGATGAAGAAGTGATCAAGATGGTGACGTTAGATCAGGTATTGTTCATGAATTTTAAAAACGATGTTGCCTTTATGGTGGACAACCGGAGAATTGTCCTGAGTGAACATCAGAGCACTGTAAATCCGAATCTTCCCTTGAGATATCTTATGTACATTGCCCGAGAATATGAAAAAATAGTTCCTGTAAAGAAACGATACACAAGTAAGGTGATTCCCATTCCAACACCGGAATTTATCGTATTCTATAATGGAATTCAGAATTATCCGGTAGAAGAAACATTACGTTTGTCTACGGCATTTACGGAAAAAGATGGAGCACCGAGTCTGGAACTGGTTGTGCGTGTGATCAATATCAATCCAGATAAAAAACATGAGATTTTGGAAAAGTGTCCGATTTTGCGTGAATATAGTGAGTTTGTTGAACTGACAAGAAAATACAAAGATGATAAAAATCAGTTAGAGGAAGCCGTAAAAGAGTGTATAGACAAAGGAATACTTGCAGATTATTTATCGAGAAAGAGCGGAGAGGTGATCAATTTGCTATTAGACGAATACAGCTATGAGACCGATATAGAAGTACAGCGAGAAGAAGCAGCAGAGGAAGCTGCGAAAGAGGCCACAAGAAAAGCAACAGAAGAAACAACGGAAAAGAATCTGATTGAATTTGTGGAAAATCTATCTGAAAGTTTTCAGATTTCTGCGGAAGAAGCCTGTGAGAAATTGAAGGCACCTTATGAGAAATATCTGGAGGCTAAAAAGAAGCATAGTCAAAGATAAGAATCATCAAAATATAAGCGAAAAAGCTCTGTTATAATGCAAACATGAAAAGCTGGTAAAGAAGCCAGCTTTTTCTGTGGAAAAAATCCCAAATTTTTCACAAGAAGTTTATAGTTTTTTAATTGACGACATGATATTCACATGCTATAGTCTAACCCAGTTAGATTTAAAGGAGGCAACTTCATGTTAAAACTATTTAAGAAAATGAGAGGAAGAGAACTGGGGATGATAGGCGTCTGTATTATGCTTATCATTGGACAGATCTATTTTGAACTGAAACTGCCGGATTATATGAGTAATCTGACAGTACTGATTCAGACGCCTGGCAGTACCATGAGTGAGATACTAAGTACAGGCGGAGATATGCTGCTTTGCACACTGGCAAGTGCGGCTTTGAGCATTTTGTGTGGTTTCCTGGTAGCACAGGTTGCGGGAGGCTTCAGTTATGTCATCCGTGAGAAGGTATTTCATAAGGTGGCAGATTTCGGGCAGAAAGAGATGCACGAATTTTCTGTTCCAAGTCTCATCAACCGTACCACGAACGATATCACACAGATTCAGATGTTTCTTGCCATGGGGCTTCAGCTTATGGTGAAATCACCGGTAATGGCTGTCTGGGCCGTCCTGAAGATTATTGATAAAAGCTGGACACTTTCTGCCATCACAGCAGGATTTGTGGGAGCACTTTTACTAATCATGGTGGTGGTTATCGTAATAGTTCTTCCACGTGTAAAAAGAGTGCAGAGACTTCTCGATGACATTAATCTGGTTTCCAGAGAAAATCTAAATGGTATCAATGTTGTCCATGCTTTTAATGCGGAAGACTACCAGGAGGAGAAATTTGAAAAAGCCAATGACATCCTGAAGAGGACTCAGCTGTTTAACCAGCGCGTTATGTCACTTTTGATGCCGTGTGTCTCTTTCGTGATGAATGCTCTGACACTGGTGATTTACTGGGTAGGAGCTGCAATTGTCAATAGTGTTCCGGCAACGGACATGACAGCAAGGATAACAGAATTTGGAAATATTGTGGTATTTGGTACCTATGCAACTTATGTGTTGATGTCAATTATGTTTATGGTAATGATCGTCATGATGCTTCCTATGGCGCAGGTTTCTGCTGGCAGAATTAATGAAGTCCTTGATGCCGGTGTCAGCATTCAGGAAGGAAGCCAGACAACAGCAGAAGAACAGGGAACAGTGGAATTTCAGAATGTTTCCTTTCACTATCCATCTTCCAGAGAAAATGTGCTGGAGCATATCAGTTTTAAGGCAAATAAAGGGGAAACGATTGCTTTTATAGGTGCTACAGGAAGTGGAAAGACTACGTTGGTGAGTTTGGCGGCGAGATTTTATGATGCCACAGATGGAAAAGTTCTGATTGATGGTCAGGATGTGAGAAATTACTCTTTTGACGCACTGTATAACAGGATTGGATACATAACCCAGAAAGCTGTTCTTTTTGCAGGAGATATTCAGGATAATGTTCTTTTTGGAGAAAGCAGTGCGCCTCAGACAGAGCAGAATGTTCTGGAGTCTTTGGAAATTGCCCAGGCATCGGAATTTGTAGATAAAATGAAAGATGGAATCTACAGCCCTATCACGCAAGGCGGAACGAATGTATCTGGCGGCCAGAGGCAAAGACTTTCCATTGCCAGGGCATTGGCACGAAAACCGGAAATCCTTATTTTTGATGATTCTTTTTCAGCATTGGATTATCGAACAGATGCAAAACTGCGAAAAGGCCTTTCAGAGCAATTAAAGGATACCACATGCCTTATTGTAGCACAGCGAATCGGAACAATCCGTAATGCAGATAAGATCGTGGTGCTGGATGAAGGAAAGGCTGTGGGAATTGGAACCCATGAGGAACTGATGAAAAACTGTAAGGTATATCAGGAAATTGCAATGTCTCAGCTTTCAGCAGAGGAACTTGGAGTATAATCAGGAGGTGTCTGGATGAATATGAAACATATGGCGGGACATCCATCATCTGTTCCGCAGAAAAGCAAACGTGGAATTGGAGGAGTTTTAAAAGAACTGTTCTCTTATGCAGAAAAATTAAAAACTCCTATGCTTGTTGCCATGCTTTTGGCAGTAATGGGCTCGATTTTTACGATCATTGGCCCAAATCAGCTCAGCAAGATCACAGACTTGATTTCAGAAGCATTGCTTTCGGAGATTAATCTGGGAGAGATAGGTAAGGTGGCAGTAACCCTTCTTATTATCTACGTGGCTGGAGCATTATGTACTTATATTGAACATTTTATTATGTCAACTATTACGTTGGATTTATCCAAGCAGATGAGAAAGGATCTTTCTTATAAGATCAACCATGTGCCTATGAAATGCTTCGGAAAGATATCCACCGGAGATATTTTAAGCCGTGTGACAAACGATGTGAACACGCTGCAGCAGGCATTGTCCAACAGCCTTCCTACGATTGTCACCGCCATAGCCCAGTTTGTCGGCTGTCTGGTCATGATGTTTGTCACAGAGTGGAGAATGGCTCTTCTGGCTGTAGGAGTGACAGTGTTAGGTTTTGTATTGATGGCCTTGATTATGGGGGGGTCTCAGAAGTATTTTATTGCAAGACAGAATAATCTGGGAGCTTTAAATGGATATGTGGAAGAAATCTACTCCGGACATGATGTCGTGCGGATTTCCAGAGCAAACGAAAAGGTCAAAGAACGATTTGGAGAGATGAATCAGGAAGTTTACAAAGCGGATTGTATGAGCCAGTTCTTTTCCGGGATCATGCAGCCGCTGATGAATGTGATTGGAAACCTCGGGTATGTAGGAGTATGCGTATTAGGAGCCGCATTGGTAATGGACGGACAGATTACCTTTGGTGTGATCACTGCTTTTATCATGTATGTCCGTTTATTTACCTCTCCTCTGGGACAGATCGCCCAGGGCATGACACAGATGCAGTCTGCAGCAGCAGCAGGAGACAGAGTATTTGATTTCTTACAGGAAGAGGAACTGCCGGAGGATACCGGAGCAGAGATCCTGCCGGAAGAAATTCAGGGTAAAGTGGAGTTTGATCACGTACGGTTCAGTTATCCAAATAACCCGGATAAGATTATTATCAAGGATTTCTCTGCAAAAATAAAACCGGGGCAGAAGGTGGCAATTGTAGGACCAACCGGGGCAGGAAAGACGACCATGGTAAACCTTCTTATGCGTTTTTATGAGATCAATAGCGGGGATATCCGAATTGATGGAATGTCCACGAAGGATATGAAACGAGAGTCCCTGCATAATATGTTTGGCATGGTACTTCAGGATACCTGGATCTTTAAAGGAACAGTAAGGGAAAACCTGGTTTACAATAAGGAAAACGTTGGGGACAGCCAGTTAAAAGAGGCATGTAAAGCCTGTGGAATTTATCACTTTATTAAGACACTTCCTCAGGGATTTGATACCGTGCTGGATGAAAATGTATCCATTTCCGCAGGCCAGAAACAGCTTCTTACGATTGCCCGGGCTATGATACAGGATAGCCCAATGCTGATTCTGGATGAAGCCACTTCCAGTGTAGATACCAGAACAGAATTAATTACCCAGAAGGCTATGGATCAGCTTACAGAAAACCGTACCAGTTTTGTCATTGCTCACAGATTGTCCACAATCAAAAATGCAGACCTGATTCTGGTTATGAAGGATGGTGATATCATTGAGCAGGGAGACCATGAGACATTGCTGAAAAAAGGTGGCTTTTATGCAGACCTGTATAACAGCCAGTTCGAGAAAGCATCATAACAGGAAGGAGGAAGGTGTAACCTATGAAATCACTGGCAATAGAAAGAGAGTTTGGAAGTGGCGGCCGTGCCATCGGGATGAAAGTGGCAGAAGAAGCTGGTATTCCCTATTATGATACGGAACTGCTTTTAAAAGCTGCGGAAGAATATGGCATATCCATCGGAGAACTGGAAGATTATGATGAAAAATGGACAGGAAGTTTTATCTATAATCTTGTCATGGCGACAAATTATACCCAGGGCAATTGGGAGTCGAAAATCTATAAGATCCAGTACGGTGTGAAAGAGACCATTAAGAAACTGGCTGCAAAAGGACCGGCTGTATTTATCGGGCGCTGCGCCACGGACATTTTAAAATCTGATCCTGACACAGTAAAGGTTTTTATTTACTCCTCCAGCGAAGAGAAAAAACTCAAAAGAATCGTGCAGACAGAAGGAATATCAGAAACAGAAGCCAAAAAATTAATGGAAAAGAAAGATAAAGAAAGAAGGAATTATTTCAAAACCTGGACTCAGAAAGAATGGGGAGACAGAAAAAATTATGACATGGAATTAAATACAGGTGTACTCTCCCCGGAAGAATGTGCAGAGTTTCTGCAGTTTGTGATGAAGAAATAAAAATCCCATTTTTTAATTTTCTATGTTAGAATAAAAGGAGACTTTGTAACTTGCAGGCATGGAGGATGGAAAATGGTGATGCAGAAGGTGGCAAAGATCCCGATAGGGGTTGAGTTTTACAAGCAGATTGTTGAGAAAAACTACTATTATGTAGATAAAACACTTCTGATAAAAGACATTCTGGATAGAGGTGGTTCGGTTAATCTTTTTACGCGTCCGCGAAGATTTGGAAAGACATTGGCGCTTACAATGTTGAAAACTTTTTTTGAGATGGAGATAGCGGCAGATGGACAGATCGTGGATAACAGCCACTATTTTGATGGAAAGAAGATTATGGAAGCAGGAGAGGATTACAGGAAACATCTTGGACAATATCCGGTTATTTTTCTTTCACTGAAATCAGCAAAACAACCCTCCTTTGAAATGGCGTATGAGAGTCTGCTTGATGAAATTGTAAGTGAATATGAAAGACATAGTTATGTGTTAAAGGGAGAAACATTATCGGAAACAAAAAAACAACGTTTCCTTGAAATTATGAGCCGCAAAGCAGATATGACGGCCTATACAAAATCACTTAGATTTTTAGCAGAATGTCTGGAGCATTATCATGGGAAAAGAACCATCATATTGATAGACGAATATGATGTCCCATTGGAAAATTCATATTTCAAAGGATTTTATGAACCGATGGTGGAGTTCCTCCGTTCTCTTTTTGAATCTGCGTTGAAAACAAATGACAGTCTTGAATTTGCGGTCCTGACAGGCTGTCTTCGTATCAGCCGGGAAAGCATTTTCACAGGATTGAATAACCTGAAAATTATTTCTGTTTTAAATGATAATTTTGCAGAATATTTTGGATTTACAGAGACTGAGACTTTTTCCATTTTGAAAGATTATGGAATTACTGATAAAAAAGAAGAAGTAAAGAAATGGTATGACGGGTATTTGTTTGGAAGCATTGAAGTATACAATCCATGGAGCGTACTTAATTATGTGGATGATGCGACACATCAGACAATCTTTTTCCCAAAGCCGTATTGGTCTAACACTTCCTCAAATAATATTATAAGGGAATTGGTGGAAAATGCGGATGACAGTGTAAAACAGGATATAGAGTGTCTTATTTCAGGAGGAACAATCACAAAGCAGATACATGAGGATATTACTTATGAGGACATTCACAAATCACAGGATAACCTGTGGAATTTTCTGTTTTTTACGGGATATCTGAAGGCAGTAGAGCAGAAATTTGAAAATGACGCTATCTATCTGACAATGCAGATTCCAAATGCAGAAATCCGTTACATTTATTCCAACACGATTCGGGAATGGTTTGATCGGAAACTGAAGGTGTTTGATTTTAAACCAATGTATCAGGCAATGCTTCAGGGGGATGAAAAACATTTCGAAGAAATCATCAAAAGACAATTGCGGGAGAGTATCAGTTATTATGACAGCAGAGAGAACTTTTATCATGGTTTCCTTTTAGGAATACTAAGTGGTCTGCAGGGATATCAGGTGTTGTCGAACAGAGAAAGCGGTGATGGCAGGCCGGATATTTTATTAAAACCTTATGATGAACTGCAGCCGGCAGTGATTTTGGAAGTCAAGAGGACAGAGAAACTTCCGCAGATGGAAGCAGAATGTGATAAAGCATTAAAACAGATTGCAGAGAAAAAATACGGGGAAGAACTTCAGAATGAAGGTTATCAGAAGATTTTGGGGTATGGTATCTGTTTCTGCAAAAAAACGTGCATGGTGAAAAAGGAGATATCGTAAACCTGTAAAACCATACAAAAGAGCTGCCGAATAGAAAGGCAGCTCTTTTGTAGTTAACTGAGTTTTACTACCAGGGTTCCGTCGATGAACTGGCAGGAATCGGCATCCGGGAAGGCTGGCATATTCTGGACTTCTTCCTTTTGTGCCCATTGTGCTGAGGCAGAAGCATTTTCAAGATTGATAGGATAGCTTAAAAAGTTGTTAAAGTATTCCAGATACGTAGTGGTATCTGTGACGGAGAAAACGGAATTCAGACCGGTTCCCGGGAGTTTTAATCCGGGACGTTTTTTGGCAAGGTCAGATTCCATGAGTGTTCCTACGATTACCACAGGAGTTTCTCCCAGAACATATCCTTCCGTTTGTTCAATACGGTCAACAACACGATTCAGGGTCAGCATCGTATTTTTCAGTTCCAGGTCCTTTTTCAGGTATGCCTGATTGGCAAAAACGATGCTGTAGAAGATCACAAGGGCAATCAGGGCAGGAATGGAGCAGAAAATCATCTTTTTCAGCCGGACTTGTACAGTAGCCAGGAATTTTTCCGTTACAGGAAGACTGCAGAATTCCTCAAAAACCAGTTCAGCAAATACATATGCCAGGAATAAGGAATAGATCATGAGACGATGTTCCTCTCCCTTGCTGATGAAGTAAACCACATTGCTTCCAAATGGCATGAGAATCAGCAGGACAACGAACAGAAGGAGATTTTCTTTTCTGATTTTTCTGCTGACAGCGATGACTGCCAGAAACAAAAGTGTGGCAGCAAGCAGAACCAGGTTGACGATCCGAATCAGGCTTCTATTGTAGATGGTCGGTTTCGTAAAGCATTTCCACACATAAAGGTATGTCCCTTTGATATATCCCCATATAGCAGAAAGACTGTCATACTGTCCTACGGTAGAGATTCCATTGTAGCTGTTGGACAGGGAAATATCATAAAGATGAATCATCACTTTTACCCCAATAGAGTAAAGAATCAGCCCGCCAAGGATCATGGCGATTCCCAGCAGTCCTTTTTTCAGCACTTCCCCAAATGATTTCTGATGAAGAATATCCATAACGGCCAATATCATAAACAGGAAAATGGAGACCTGCATGAAACTCTGGTACAATCCAAGGGAAGCACAGAGACAGAGCATCCCCCAGATCACCCCAAAACGGAAATTCCGGCACAGATAAACCGCAGTAACTGCCAGAAGCAGGGAAAGGGTATACATATCAATGTCATGAATATACGTGGCATTTAAAAGTGTGATAGAAGTATTGGTAATGAGGATGCCGCAAACAATCCATATCGTCAGCTTCTTTGTTATCCCAAACAATTGAAAAATCAGATAAAAGGCTACTGCCATAAAAAATAACGAAAGAGCGCCTACCAAAGCTGGTGCATAGATCGGACCGCGGATCTTGAAATAAAGCGGATGAAGAAACCGGCCCAGGGAAACCTGCCAGAGCACATCATTCTGGTTCACCGGCATGGAATCATGAGAAAACAGCAGGTTAAAATAACAATACCCATGAGACAGTAATCCTATGATAAAAGTGGTGATCAGAGTATAACGAAAAAGTTGTTTTTTGTCTGTAATCAATGGAAAACCTCCAAACATTTATTAATTGTCTTATACATCATAGCATAACATGATTCTTATGAAAATAGAATTGATTTCTGAAAATGAACATGCTAGACTAGAAGTAATATAATTTACTTTAAAAGTGATCTGATAAAGGATAGGAAAGATCAGGAGGAGAATCATGAAAAAGATAAATGGAGGAGTAACCGCTGCAGCTGGTTTTCTGGCATCCTCTGCAGCAGCAGGTATCAAATATCAGGGAAGAACAGATATGGCAATGATCTACAGTGAAAAGCCATGTACAGTTGCCGGAACATTTACCAGTAATGTGGTAAAGGCAGCACCGGTTATCTGGGACAGGAATATCTGTTATGGAAAGGGAATTGCTCAGGCAGTAGTAATAAATTCTGGAATTGCCAATGCATGTACCGGTGAAGAGGGTCTTGGTTACTGCAGGGAAACTGCCAGCGCAGCAGCAGAGGCTCTGGGTATTGGGGAAGAAGAAGTACTCCTTGGTTCTACAGGAGTAATCGGCATGCAGCTTCCTATTCAGAAAGTAAAAGATGGCGTAAAAGTACTGGCAAAAGAGCTGGAGGCATCTGTGGGAGCTGGAAATCGTGCCGCCAGAGCAATCATGACCACAGATACCCATGAGAAAGAGATTGCTTTTGAGACAGAGATTGGCGGTAAGACCGTTCATTTTGGCGGAATGGCAAAGGGATCAGGTATGATCCATCCGAATATGTGTACCATGCTGGCTTATATTACCACAGATGCAGCAATTGATCAGAAACTCCTGCAGAAAGCCCTGAACAAAGTGGTTGTGGATACTTTCAATATGATCTCTGTAGACGGAGATACAAGTACAAATGACACTCTGCTTGTACTGGCGAATGGTATGGCTGGCAATACAGTAATTGATACTGAAAATGAGGATTACGAAAAATTTTATGAAACTTTAAATGAAATCTGTACCTATCTTGCAAAACAGATGGCAGCAGATGGAGAAGGTGCTACGAAACTCGTAGAGTCCATTGTGTTAAATGCAGATACAAAGGAACATGCGAGAACTCTGGCAAAATCTGTAGTATGTTCTTCCCTTACCAAGGCGGCGATGTACGGCAGTGATGCCAACTGGGGACGTGTACTCTGTGCTTTGGGTTACAGCGGAGTACAGTTTGACCCTGAGAAAGTGGATTTGTATTTCCAGCATGGCGATAAAAAGATTCTGATTTTTACAAACGGATCAGGCATAGATTACAGTGAAGAAGAAGCAACCGAGATTTTGAACACAGATCATGTGCAGATTATCTCTGATATGCATATGGGCACAGAAAGTGCAGCTGCCTATGGCTGTGACCTGACCCATGAGTATGTGAATATTAATGCGGATTACCGCAGCTAAAAGAAGGTAGATAACATGAAGAAAAAATTTGTAACAGTTTTATTGACAGCAGTTACAGTATGCTCTATAGTAACTGGCACTGCTTTTGGAGCAGCGGCAGAAGAACAGACGGAAGTGCAGGTCGAGGCAGAAACAGAAGAAGCACAGCTGGAAGATGGTATCTATACTGTGGATTTTAATACAGACAGCGGGATGTTTCATGTGAATGAGTCCTGTGACGGAAAGGGGACTTTGACAGTGGAAGACGGGAAGATGATGCTTCACGTCACACTGGCATCAAAGAATATTGTGAATCTTTTTGTCGGTCTGAAAGAAGATGCTCAGAAACCAGATGCAGAGATACTTGAGCCGACTGTTGATGAGGTCACTTATAGTGATGGTTATAAGGAAGAAGTGTTTGGATTTGACATCCCTGTGACAGTACTGGACGAAGAATTTGATCTTGCTCTGGTGGGAAAGAAAGGAAAATGGTATGACCATAAGGTAAGTATTTCAAATCCTGAGAAAACAGAGGAAGTAAAAAACAAATAAACAGACAAGAGGGTTAAGTGAGTCTTTCATAGTTACTGGAACGTACGTGAACAGTAACAGTTGCAGGGGACCTGCAACAAAATACAGAAGAAAAGTAGATAAAAATGGAAGAGGCTAAGTAAAAGTCTCTTCCATTTTTGTGTATTTAATTGTGCCTTATATAGAACAGGAAGGAGTAGATACATGGAATCAGAGCAACAAGCAGGGTGATTCCCAGAAATGTCCAGGTATTGTGAAGGCCTGCGATATTCAGAATCAGTATGGCCAATCCGCCAAGAACCCAGACAGGACCAGCCATGCGGTGCGTTGCATTCCAGTTATCCATATCATCTAACGTCCAGGGAAGCTTGATTCCTATCATATAGTTTTGTTTACATTTTGGAAGATAATTTCCAACAATAATGAAAATGAAACCAATAAGTAAACCTCCTGCAAAGGAAATATTGATTTTGAAATTCAGACAGTAACCATATACCATAACTCCTACAAAAATACTCAGTATAGGACAGATCCAGAGCATCAAACGATATACTTTATCCTGAATCCTCTGTCTTTTGGGATCTGCGGCAGTAGCAAAAGCGACCAGCAGATGACATGCAATAAGAATGAAATTGATTCCAAATACGGCAAAAGCTTTGCTGCTGTAATCATTAGGAACCCCGGAAGAATCAAAATGAGTTGGCACCTGCTCAGGAAGCTTATTCCACAGCAGCAACCCTACCAGAATCGGCAGCAACATAATGAGCGATGTAATAATGATGTATTTCTTATTTCTTTTCAGCATTGTCATTATCTCCTTTCAAATCTGAAATCCATACAATAATTTCTTCAAGTACAGATGTATTCAGTTCATAAATAATAAAGTTCTTTTCCCGCCGTTCAAATACAAGACCCGCTTTTTTTAAAATATTCAGGTGATAAGAAACCGATGCCCCAGTCATATCAAAATGGGCACCGATCTCTCCCGCAGAAAGACAGGAGTTTTTCAGCAGTTTCAGAATCTCCCTTCTGGTAGGATCTGAAAGAGCCTTAAAAGTTTCAGCAAATGACATGTGACTCCTCCTTTTGTTAAGTATTTAGAAAAATATCTAAATATATTATAGTATTCGGGCTGTTGTTGTCAATAAGAATTTAGAAAATTATCTAAATATTCTATATTGGTTTATTTCAAAAAAATTAAAAAAATTGTTGACATTTGTAAATATAAATGGTATTCTATTAAAGCTGTCGCTGATGAGTAATCAAATAGCAAAAAATAAATAAAAAAGTTGTTGACAAACGATAATAGCTGTGATATAGTAAATAAGCTGTCGCGAGACAACAAACATAAGAACCTTGATAATTGAACAGTGATACAAC
>JBJEMC010000234.1:0-1989 GCA_051879475.1 Muricoprocola sp.
TACATGTCATGTCGAACTTCAGCATCATAAAACTGATTGATTGTTGCAGGAGCGTTATACAATACCGTCAGCATATACTGCCGGATATTCTTCACTTTGCTTGTACTCCTGTCAAGACTGAAAAACACATACTGGATGTGTTCATACCCGACTTTGAGCAAACGGCTCTTGACCACTTGTGTAGGCACAGCTTCCCCATTGATCTGTTGATATGTCTTTGTCGAACATATTGCATCCAGCATCAGCTCTACCAGCTCTTCTACTCGTCCAGTTCCATAGCTCTGACAAAGGATCTCATATTCGATATTATCATGAATTAACTGTCGATACTCATTTCTCTCCTGTATCCTATCTCTCCCTTTCTCTTGTTCAGATAGATATTGATAAGATTCATTCTCACTAAATTCAGTATAATTATATTCAGTATTATTACAGTTTGTTTTTGAAACTTCTTGAAGTTTGTTTTCTAAACTTCTTGAAGTTTGTTTTTCAAACTCCTTGAAGTTTGTTTTTGAAACTTCTTGAAGTTTATTTTTCAAACTTCCTGAAGTTTGTTTTTCAAACTTCTGTGTATTTACGGGCTTTTCCGGCTCTTTTTTCGCATATTCTTCTATTTCTGTCTCTGTATTTTCTTTTCTCTCTGCTACATTTTCCGGTGTTTCTTCCGAATCAAAGATTGCTGGCTCATCTGGATATTCTGTCAGGCTGAAATTTTTCACGTAAATAACATTTGTTTTTCCAAGTCCGATTCGCCTCTTCTCAATCAATCCAATCCCTTTTTCCTGATCCAGCTCTTTTAGACAATTCACAGCCTTATTCCTGCCACAGTTAAGCATTTCCATAATCTCTTCCACCGAAAAGAAAATATATGCCCTGTCCTCTTCATCAAACCACCGGTTCTTGATGGACAGTGACATCCGGTCTAACATCAGTCCGTACAGCACCTTTGCTTCGCAGGAGAGATTTTTAAAATATTCACTTGTAAACAGCAGTTTGGGAATACGATAAAAACTGTACATATCGCATTCCATTCCTTGAAAATAATGGAATGTTGCTCTTATACTCATGACACATCCCTCCCTTCGTACTTATCAATGATTCTGATTGCTCCATTCCTCCAAAAGCTGACATATAACAGTCCGTATCTTCTGTTCATCATACTCTGGAGGAAAATACTTCTTAATTTCATCCTGTTTTAATGTTACCGTTGTTTTCTTTTTACGCTCTCCTATAACCAGGAGCCGCACAATCTCTTTTGTCAGCGTTTTTTCTTCTCGATGTTGTTTTATTTTTTTTGCCTGTTCCAGACTTGGATATTTTCCGGTACTCTCATGCACTTCCTCCACCATCTCCTGTTCTGGAACCGTAAGGTAGGAAAGCTCTACACCTACCTGCAATCCGATCACATCACGATCTACTGCGTTTAATAGGTCATTCATCAGATAAGTAAGCCGGATATAGCGATACACCTGCCTTGCACTGTCATTTGCGTTCTTTCCAATGTCTTTCGCACTGATACCGCCTGATGTTCCCTGATGATTCATTGCTTCCATCTTCATACGGTAAGCAAATGCCTTTTCACTTGGGAGTATATTAGGTCTCTGCAGATTGCTGTCTACCATCGCACGGACAGCTGTATCTTGATCCATATTTCTGATAATAACCGGAACCTCTTTAAGACCAGCAAGTTGTGCCGCATGTCTCCTTCTGTGACCGGCGATGATTTCATATTCACCATCACCCAGCGGTCGTACCAGTAATGCTGTAAGAATTCCCTCTTCTTTCACACTTTCCACCAGTTCCGCCATTGCCTCATCATCATTTACTTGAAACGGATGGTTCTCGAAAGAATGTAAATGCTCAAGTGAAACCTGCTGGATATCGTTCGTTTCTTCTCCTCCTCCAAGTAATTCATCATAAGATGTCAGTTTTATCTTCGATGCACTTCTACCTTTCATCCAAAAGCACCTCCTGTGTCATCTGCCAATA
>JBJEMC010000234.1:2089-5076 GCA_051879475.1 Muricoprocola sp.
ACTGCATCGACACTGGCAAGTGCATTGATCGTCAGCATTCCAAGTGATGGCATACAGTCAATCAATATATAGTCGTATTCTTCTCTCATTCTTTCTATATATTGTTTTAAGACAAGTTCCCTGCTCATAATATTTACAAGTGAAACTTCCATTCCAGAGAGTTCGATGTTTGCCGGAATCAAATCAATTCCTTCCTGGTGATGTAAAATTCCCAGTGTATTTTCAAATAGTTCATCTTCTACAATCTTTGTCAGAATAGTAGCCAGTGTGATTGGTAATTCATCTGGGTTATGATACCCAAGACTTGCTGTCATACTTCCCTGCGGATCATTGTCAATCACAAGCACTTTCTTCCCTGCTTTTGCAAGTCCGACTGCCAGATTCACGCAACTTGTTGTCTTGCCAACCCCGCCTTTTTGTGAACACAATGCCAGCACTTTACAATCCTTCATTACTTTCTCTTCCATCCTTTTTATCCTCCCATAAATAACTTGAACCTTTCAGCATCCATAATGCTGCTTCCAAAAATGCAAGATACCGTTCTGTCATACTATCAAGAACCGGTTCTGAAATAACTGGTTTTTCAGACTTCAAATCTTTTGCCACATCCTCCAAAACCAAACTCATTTCCTTCATTTCTGACCGGATAATCTCAATTGTTTCTTTCTTTCCAACAACACATACATGATTGTAAATGCATGATCGGACGATATAATCCTGTTTTTTCATTCCGCTCACTTTCACTCGTTCTTCAATTGTTGCTTTTTCATAAGAATTCACCCGAAAAGAAATGGTCGTTGTGTTGTGTTTTCCATGTCTGTCACCAGCCATCGCTTATTCCTCCTCTTCCTCATGTTTCTTATCTAGCAAACCTGCTAATTTACTCTGTGTAGACGGATACAGATGTGAATAAGTGTTCAACGTGGTTTCCACCTTTTCATGTCCAAGGCGTTCTGCAATCTCCAATGGAGCCACCCCCATATCAACCAGCATACTGGCATGGGAATGGCGGAGATCATGAAGTCGTATCCGCTTTACACCAGACCGCTCGATTCCGGTAGCCATACAATGTTCCATATGCGATTTGGTAAACCGAAAAAGTCTTTCCTTTTTCATAATTCCATACAAATGACTGCAATACTCCCTAAATTCCTCTGCAAGAAAATCCGGCATCGTAATCACACGGATACTCTTTGGAGTTTTCGGCTGCGTGATCATATCCTTTCCTTTCAGTCTCTGATAAGATTTATTGATTGATATGGTTTTCTCTTCAAGATTGATGTCATTATAAGTAAGTGCAAGCAATTCACCGATACGCATTCCGGTCCAGTACAACAAAAGAAACGCCATTCTTGTCTCCGGCTTATCACTTACTGTCTCCAGAAAAGCATTGAACTCTTCCTGCATCCAGAAGTCCTTCGGTTCTCCTTTACTCTTGCCAATCGCTCCTGCCTTCCTGCAGGGATTATCCTGCAGGTTATAATACCGCATTGCATAATTGAAGATTGCAGTCAGCTGGCAGTTCACTGTTTTCAGATAAGTAGGAGAATATCCTTTTCCATTCTTATCCTTATACGTCAGCAACTCATTCTGCCATGCACGGACGTCTGCCACCGTAATTTCACTGAGAATCTTCTTTTCAAAATAAGGCTTGATTTTCAGGTCAATAATATATCGCTTCGTGTACATAGTGTTTTCTCTGAGACGGACATCCATATCTTTGTAATAAATCTCCAGAAAATTTCCAAATTCAATATCCACACCCTGGCTCTGCTGTTGCAGGAAATCTCTTTCCCATTCCTTAGCTTCACCCTTGGTCCTGAATCCTCTTTTCTGTTTTCTTTTCCGATTTCCCTGCCAGTCTTTGTAATAGACCTGTACTTTCCAGTTTTTTCCTTCTTTGTAAACCCCCATTGCTAATCCTCGACTTTCATGCCATAAATCTTTTCTGCCAGGAATTTCGTAGAGATTTTTCCAGCTACTACAATATAGCCTTTTGCCTTCAATTCTTTGTTGTATTCTCGCATCAGACTATATGCATAAGTTTTTGAAACTCCAAGAATTGCACACACATCATCCACATCCATATACATTTTTTCCTGCATCATACTCATACCGCTTTATCCTCCTTCAAATACTGCTCAACATGTTCCAGACCATAGATCTTGTCCTCTACATAGCGGGTTGGCACCCGACCGAGAATCACATAATAGTTCTTGCTTGCCAGATCGGCATTCATTCTTTCCACTACCCGGTAAGCAAACGAAACTGATAATCCAAAGAGTTCTGCAATGTCTTCCACTGATAAATACATTTTTCTCTTACGCATGAAACCATTCCTTTCCCTCTTCCTGTGGAATCTCACAAGTATCTTCTACTCCGTAGAAACGCTTCACAAAATACTTTGTCGGAACTTTTCCTCTAAGCGTCAGGTAGCCCTGTTCTTCCAGTTCCTTGTTCAGATTTCCGATGATTTCATAAGCCGATGTCTGTTTTACTTCCAGAAGTTCACATATATCGGCTGCCTTTAAAAATAATTTATTCTGCATAATCAGTACCTCCTGTGTTTTGAATATTTATCTCTTCATATACTCTGTACTGGCAGATGCAAAATCGGACATCATTTTCCGAAATTTATCAAATTTTCTTGTTTTTTAATTCTCCATCAGTGTGATTACTGTGTCATGGAGTTTAAGCTCATCGAAAATAAAGAACCTTTCTGTGGTATCTGTTTTCTAAATGCAGGCAACAAAAAAACAGTCTGCCTTGACGAAAATCACTTCAATCAAAACAAACTGTTCTTCATATTTACTCTAATTTTATTTTATGAGAATAACCGATTTCACGAAATTTGCAGGTGAATCTGGAATATAAACAAGAGAAAAAAATAATTTTTAAACTCCATTTGCACTCCATTTGGTCTTTTCGACACCCCGCAAAGCCTTTATTTATGGGCTTTTCCGCGATTTTTCAAGCTACTCAAACTC
>JBJEMC010000235.1:0-5052 GCA_051879475.1 Muricoprocola sp.
TAAATGTTTTTTTATTTTTTCGAGTTCTGCTGCAGAGGCACTTATGAAAGAAGTGTTTTGCACACGTTCGGTTTCTTCGCCACATATTGGACATCTTATTTTTTTTCTCACCGGAGAGATAATAGCTGCACCATCGATAATAAATCCAATTCTCCTGATATCTGATTGATACTGCTGGTGAAGAACAGAGAAATTATGTGCAACCGTTCTTGCTTCAGAAAGCTTTCCATTCCATTCATATATCTGGGACATTAATTGTTGACTTTCTTTGGTAGCGTTATTCAGTTCTTTTTGCAATTCTGTGATTTCCTTACGCACCTGCTCAACACTTGAATGCGGGTCAATGATATTGGAATCTGAGAGGATTTTTTCAATTTCTTCACGTCTGCTTTCAGACTCTTTAATTTTTTCTTGAATATAGCTGATGAGAGCTTTCTTTTTAGCTTCGCTTATTTTGGGATCTTCATCAGTGATAAGATTATTTGCATCTTGTCCGGTCAAGAGAAACAAAAGAACAGCAGCAGATGTCGTATGTCCCATACTTCCGGGAGACAGCAAGGCGGAGCTTTCTCGTGCGACATCAGCTTGTTTGAGAAAAAACAGATGAAGCATACTTCTCCATGTTAAATCTTGTGTTTTGGCACCTTTTTCAGATGAACGCACAGAGTGTGGCTCATCAATACCAAGCAGATGTAGATAAACACTATTGATATTCTTTTTTGCTGTGTGTCCTATACTGTAGATGCCATGCTCCACAGTTGGATCAGAGCCGCTTACAGTTATTTTGGTATCACCAATTTTTCGCTCAAGAATCACATTACCTTGCTCTGTAGTAAGCTGAAGGGTAATCAGTTCATAGCCGTTGCTATTATCTACAATTTTTGAAGGGCGGTTTTTCTTTGGAGTAAAGCCAAACATATAATCCAAACAATCCATTACGAGGCTTTTACCTGTGTTGGAAGGACCGAGAATAAAATTTAAACCCGGTTTGAAATCAATAACAGATGCGTTATGTCCACCACCAGACACAATAAGTTTATCGATATAAAATCTATTCATGTCCGACCTCCTCCAATGATTGTACCGTAAGTTTATTAATTGCTCTTAACATAGCCGCTGTATCTGCATTTTCAAAGTTGCTGGCAACGATTTGTACAGCGAGAGTATATTCTTTGGCATAACTGCTGTTCATTTTTTTGCATACATTTTTTCCGGTTTCTAGAATGGAATATTCATATCCGACTGTGGTTGGAGTCAAATGTATATACCCATCCAATATCAGATTCCTTAAAGCAGAAGCTATAGTCTGCTTTCTTGCAGGGAATTCACTATATCTATAGTTGCTATACCCATGCAAATTTTCATCCAGTAATCCGAAGTCGGCAGCATAGACGGCTATGAAGTCGATCATTTCAATCTGCTGTTCATCAAAGCTCAAAGGAGAAAGACAATCTAGCATCAGAAGGATACGAAGTGAAATTTCAAATGTAGAACCTATGGTGGACTCATTCATTGCCTTTTTCTCCTCCTTACCCATACCAACTTGCCGTCATTTACGAGATGGTGACACACTCCCTTTTTAATTTTCCCGCTTATCCAGTATGGCGAAGCACAAAGTATGTAGTTTGAAATTGGAACACTAACTGCCTGCTCCATAACAGCAAGCATATGTTCGTATCCGTTTATATGTGTGCGTTTTGCTGTATCTTTAACTCCATCGAGAGTTTCGTTTTTTAATATATCAAATTGACCAATTAAGTTACTGCCCTTTAGTTCCAATACACCACGGCGTATACTTTCTGCTGCATAAAAATCGATGCGACGGTCATCCAAATCATCTGCATACTCTGGAAATGAAGTAAGGTCATCTTCTGAAAAAGAATCTAGTCCTTCAGCATCTCCATATGCACTGTATAATTCATCAATATATATGCGTTCATCTTGAGTCGCTACCTTTGGAACCGGTACATCAGCCGGACGGGGGAGCGATTTTATTTTTTCCTGTATATCTTCAATTAGCTTCATGTCCAGCTCTGTTTCTTGTTTGGATTGGGATGTTACAGAGCCTTTGGTTATATCAATCATAATGCTTTCTAAAAGATCTGCACAAGCAACAGAAGGATCACTGCTATCAAGTTCGAGACTATCCAGCCATGATACAACATTATCATAAGAATCAGAATCGCTCATTCTATCCCATATCCAATTGGAAAATTTTTCTTTATCTCGATGATTATATAGATATTGTGCATCCTTTGAACTTATTAGACGATCTCCATGAATGTACCGATATTTCGTATCTGGTTTTCTTTTTAGTATTATACAGGAGTCCATAGCAGCATCCTGTATAAAATTTCCAATAAGTTCTGTGAAATAGTCGTGTTCAGATTTTCCAAACGAAATAAATGGTGAAAGATCTGTAGCATATTTAGAAAAAGTCATGTGTTTCATAGACCTCCTGTCCGATGATTTATCCTTGTCCAAATTTGTCCGAGACTGTCCGACAAGTCCGCTTTTTAAAGAAGGCAATTTAGTATAATTGTATATGTAGAGCGGATTCATGGCGATAAAGGGCAAATTCCTTAGAATCAAATCCAAATGTGAAAATATAGCCTCTTACATTATATCACATTTTAAATTCAAATTCTACAATTTTGCAGAAAAATCGCGCAAGTGAATATTAAAATTCACGAATCATCAAAATTAGCTTTACAAAACAATTAATCTCTTAGTCCGAGATGGCCATTAGGACGATGGGATGCATCAAGAACTTAATCATTGTAATAAAGACAGTGATTAAAAGAAGATGCCCCACCGTTAATTTCGTGCGCCTTTTTTCGGCTACGAAGCCTGTGGTCATCTTCAACCACAGGCTCTTTTTGTGTCCCACCGTACCACTCGGACGGAAAGGACACTGCAATGAACGGACATAAGCAGGAAGTCCTGCAAAGCGAACACAGAAGCATTCCAAAGAGATTGCTTACCTTTCTTTTCGGAGAGTTTTGTGAAGTACTTGTGCTGACACCTGGTGAAACCGTGCAGGGCATTGAAATCAAGGAAATGCGGGGTGAGAGCAATGACTGAGAATATTGAACTGATGATGCCGATTAAAGCAACGCCATACGATCACCAGAAGAAAGCCTTCGCTTTCGCCTGCGATAAATTTGGTGTATTTGATAACCGACTTAAGAGCCGAGGAGCAGCGCTTTTGATGGAGATGGGTACCGGCAAGACAATCGTCAGCATCGCCGTTGCAGGTTGTATGTATCAGTACGGCAATGGCAAAGGAACTAAGAACAGCAAGTCCAAAACCACAGCAGACCGAAAACCCAAAGTTCGCCATGCGGACTTGGCTGATTCGCCTGGGACTGGTTGGTGAAGAATTCGCCATAGCAAGAGATTTTCTGACCAGAAACCTAAGCGGCGATGCCGCATTCCGATTCGGCAGAAACTAAACCGCAGGAGATATCCTCCTGCCCCCTTGCCACCTGCGGGTGGCTTAAGGTGGTAGAAGGATGTTTCCTTCGGAAAGGATTTGATTACGATGACAAAATTTTACCTTGCCTACGGCAGCAACCTAAACGTGCAGCAGATGCGGTTTCGCTGCCCCGATGCCAAAGTGGTGGGAACGGCAGAAATTCCCGATTACCAATTATTATTCAAGGGCAGTAAGACTGGTTCTTACCTGACCATTGAAAAGAAAAAGGGTGGCATGGTTCCGGTTGCTGTTTGGGCGGTTTCAAAGCGAGATGAACTGGCTCTTGACCGCTACGAGGGCTTCCCCAATTTCTATTACAAAACGGAAATGGAACTGCCGGTAAAATGCTGGAAAACCGACAAAACAAAAACGCTGACTGCCTTTGTGTACATCATGCATGAGGAGCGAAAGCTGGAAATTCCAAGTCATGCCTATGTGAGAACTTGCGTTCAGGGGTACCGTGATTTTGGTTTTGATTTGAAACATCTGCGGCTTGCGTTTGATATTAGCGAAAGGGGTGTAAGAAATGAAAACGGCTGAAAAAGTGACAAGAGTTTGTCCGCATTGCGGCATAGAATATCATGGCGTTCCTGCACTTTCCAGAATCGACAACCAGACGCTAATATGATGGTGTATAATAAAACTTGACACAATCCAGACAATTAATGTATGATAAAATAAAAAAGGAGAGTGTCAAAAATGGGAACAGGAAGACAGTATGATGAGGAATTTAAGAAGCAGGCAATAAAGCTGGGAAGGTCTGGCTGACGGCATTAACAAAAGCAAGAAGTACGTGGAAAAGGCGGTCTGTGGTGTTGCTCAGGCAATGCGGCTGACCATGGATTCTGATTTGAATTACAGCTTGAACGGCATTTCCGGTGCGGCTCTGAATAGCAGTTTTGGCGGTACGGTCAACAATTACTATAACAACGACAACAGCCGTACAGTGAATCAGACGAATAACTCGCCTAAAGCACTGTCACGGCTGGAAATTTACAGGCAGACGAGAAATGCAGTGAAGATGTGAAAAGTTAATTCAGAAATTGAAATCCCATAATAACAATGCCAAGCACTACAAGAACAACACCGGTAGCACGGTTTAATGTTTTTGGTTTCGCCTTATTTGCGAATACCGCTGCAATACGTGCCCAAATCAACGTAAACACAATACACAATGCCCAAGTCAGAATATCCGGTGTGCCGCCAATTGTAAAATGAGATAAAGCTCCTGTCAATGCAGTAAAAGTCATAATGAATACACTTGTGCCTACAGCTGTTTTCAGTTCATATCCCATGATGCTGGTCAGAATCAAAAGCATCATCATTCCTCCGCCTGCACCGATGAATCCACAGATAAAACCAATAATTATTCCACAGATGATGGACTGTATGACACGTTTTTTAGCTGATGTTTCTGCCATGGATTCTTTGGTATTCATCACAGGACGTACAACGAATTTGATGCCCAACAAGAAGGTCATAAATACAGAGAAACCACCCATTGTTGCAGACGGCAAAAGACTTGCTGCATAGCTTCCGACTACCGTAAAAACAAGTACACTTGCCATCATAAT
>JBJEMC010000236.1:0-5030 GCA_051879475.1 Muricoprocola sp.
CTGCATTTTATATCTATTTATTTTTCCATTATTCCGATGGCAATCTCACTGCTCCTGTCCGTTTCCTCTGAATACTATTCTGAGCATCCATCTGCGTTGGTGCAAATCCACCATTATTCAGGAGCTCCTTCTCGGCTTCCGCATAAGATCTATATCCGGCTGCCTTCATACGTTTCAGCATTTTGCTTAATGCACTCTTTTTATCTCTGCTTGCCTGACGATAGCAAATATTCAAGCTGTCCGCAACTTCTCCCAGGCTTTTTCCTTCTACAAGATTTTCGCATACAATCTTTTTTTCTCTTTCCGTTAAATCAGAAAACAGTTCTTTAAAGAAAATCTCGCTTGTGATCTGCTGGGCAACATCTGCATTCCGATCAGAGAGATAATCTGTGAAATTGCCTTCTTCGGTTTCCAGTGAAGAAAAAAGACAAATATTCTGCCTGATATACTGATCACGCATTAAATATTTTTCCTTATTATAAGATTTGTTCAAAAAATCCAGCTCCTCTGCAGTTACGTTTTCATATCTTACTTTCTGGTATTTGTCATAAAATGTGTATATTCTTTCTTCCATGATGTTTTCCTCCGATTTGTCGATTTGGTTAATTGGCAACAAATCGAAGTCATGGATATCTGGCATAGTGCCAGCCTTTTGCCTGCATGATGATATGCCTTTCCTTTCCGGCATCTCTGCCGCAAAAGTCATCAATGAGCTGATGTGCCTTTGGGGCATAAAAAAAGGCCATGCCCTTTCGGACACAGCCAGATGCCTAAAAATCTTGAGAAAAGAAAATCCTCCGCAGGTTTCTACCTGCGAAGGACTACTTTTCTCAGCATATCAATTCTATCATCTACACATTTTCATTGTAATACCACTTACCTGCCAATGCTCTGCCAGTTCACTACCTATTTACTTCCATTTTTCTTCCAGTCTTTTTTATATGTATTTCTTCCATCTTCGCCTCCACTTTTTCTGGTCTTGTAAATGCCCAAAGCATAGTAGCATATAAACGAATTGCTTTTTTCCGATTCCTGTAATATGTCGTACTTGGCATATCATCCAGCATCAGCATCACATCATCATTTGTATTCCCGGACTCAAAATACCGATATTTCAAGAGTCTGTAATACAGTTGACCATTCTTCGGATAATCCCTCAATGCCAAAAGGGAGTCTCTCATAATCTCCAATAGGCACAAATTCATATCATTATTCAGCAACTTATCCTGAATTCTTCGTTTCTCTGCAGTTGAATCGAAATCAACCAATTCGTAAAGCATTTCTTTTAAATGCTTTCCTTCCACTACATATAACTCGTAATCTATATCTACAATATTTTTTTCAATACGGAACATCACCTTCGTATATTGTTCAAGTAAAAGTTCCGTATTTTTATAGGCTTCTTCAGTCACCACTTCCATATTGTCAAAAATATTTTGAATTGTCTGCATAATTGTCCTCCTTCCCGACTGCACCTGCAGTCAGACCAATCATAAAGTATTTCTCAGCAATAACTGCTGTGCTGAACATCACTGTCATGCAGCTTCCGCAGAAATTTCTACAGTGGGATTGTTTTCATTTCTGGCTGACCGGAAACTATATGATATATGTAAAGCAGCCGGTTCTCACGGGAAAGGATGTATCCCCGACTACTGATGTTTCTGTTTTGACTATTTTTTATTTTCAAAGGGAGCCCTGTTTTAGGGCATCCTTTTGGAATCGCTTATTTTCGTTCCATAAACCATTTATAATTTTCTTCATATGTGAGATGGCATATCTTACCTTCCACCATACAAGTATAGCGATAACCGGTACCACCAGCTTTCCTGCTCGCACATCTTTCCGGTTTTGAAATTTTATCAATTTCATACCGATGTCCGTCTTCCCATACAAACGCTTTTGGAATCAATTCACCTTCCCGGCTAAACACCGCCAGGACATCAACATATACCTTATCCATCACTCAAAAACACCTTGCCTCTCCTATCCGTGGAAATAACCTTGCGGATGAACCGTATGCTCTCTTGCATTTAATTGTGCCAGGAGCTTATCCTGATAAACGAAAGCTCTTTGAATGCTTTGATATCCAAACCTGGATCGGATTTCATCCACTACCTGATCCATCTTTTCCAACTTTTCTCTTTTCTGTTCACTAATAAATAAGTCCAACTGATACGGCATATCATCTGATACCAGATCACATCCCCGGACGCCAAGACTTCTAATAGGATGTTCCCATCTGTAATTATCTTTAAACAGTCGATACGCAGCCTGAACAATTTCATCCGTAATATTGGTTGGACGCTTCAATTTGCATTGTCTTGAAAAATGATATAACTCATTATCACGAATTGATATTTCAACCACTTTACATTGAAATCCATTTTCACGTAATCTGGATGCTACACTCTCAGACAGAGCCATCAAAATAATCTTTACATCCAAATCATTCACCAGATCTCTTGGAGTCGTTGTACTATTTCCAATAGATTTGATTGGAGCTTGATACCCTTCTACACAAACTGGCGTTTCGTCCCAGCCATTTGCAAATGTGTGTAATACCAATCCCATCTTTCCGAGACGGTTCTCCAATATAGCTGGTTCCGTATTTGCAAGTTCACCAATTGTTTTGATTCCTAAAGTCTGCAGTTTTTTATTAGTGCTTCTCCCGACATAAATCAAATCTCCAGCCGGAAGGTTCCAGGCAAGGTTTTTATAATTTTCTCTTGAGAACTCTGTAATGGCATCAGGCTTTTTATAATCGGAACCAAGTTTTGCAAATATCTTATTCCATGAAACACCAATGCTGACCGTGACTCCCAACTCATGCTTTATTCTTTTACTGATTTCATTTGCTATTTTCATTCCATCACCTTTTATTGAAGTGCTGGCAGATACATCAAGCCAACTTTCATCAATTCCGAATGGTTCTCTCAAATCTGTATATTCACTATAGATTTCCTGTGCCATTCTTGAAAATCGCAAATACAAATCCATTCTTGGTGGCACAAAAATAATTTCCGGGCAAACCTGCTTTGCCTGCCATAATGCCATTCCTGTTTTTACACCAGATTTTTTTGCAATATAATTTGCTGTAAGAACAATTCCGTGCCTTGCTTCCGGATCTCCTCCTACCGCTAATGGCTTTCCCGCTAATTCCGGATGATGCAGCATCTCTACACTTGCATAAAAACAGTTCATATCAGAATGAAGTATTGTACGTTCCATATCATCACCGCCCAATCAATATTAGCAACATATAGCAAGTTTATTATTGACTTTTTCTTTTATTCATTCTATAATTTGCTTATAGTTACGACAGATTGCCACTTCTTGCTAATTCGTATTCTAGCAACTATTAGCATGATTGTCAAGATACTATTCGCAAGAAATAGCAAATCAAGAATGGAGGCGCATTATGAAACCCTTTAAAGAGAAAGTAAAAGAACATCGAGGACAACTTGGATTAAGTCAAAAGCAGCTGGCAGAAAAAGCTGGGATTGGATTCCGTACCATCGTTACTTATGAAGCTGGAGAACGATTTCCACAATCAGCACAACTCTATAAATTGGCAAAAGCATTAAACGTATCAACCGAGTATCTGAAGGATGATTCCATCGAAGACCCTACCTATGGACTTGACCGGATGGACTATGTTGAAGAAATGCGTCAGATGACCAGTAAGCAAGATTCTCTTAATCTGGAAGAAATGCTGAGACAAAACCAGACACTTTTTGCCGGAGGCACCATAAGTGAAGAAGCCAAAGATCAATATTTTCAGGCTGTGATGGAAGCGTATCTTGATTGTAAAAAAGCTGCGAAAGAAACTTTCGGCAGAAAAAAATCTGAAAACCTTGCATCTATTGATAAGTAATCCTCCCGCTATCCTTTTTATAGGACAGCTTTTATACTACACTGATAGTGAGAAATCCTATCTACTATAAAACAGGGAGGATGTGAATTCGATTGACCATTGAAACAATAGCTGACACAGTCAAACAGCTGCAAAACAAATATGATGAAACTGATCCTTTTCGTTTAGCTAAGGCAATGAAAATTACAGTAAAGTTACGCCCAATGGGAATCTATGAAGGATGCTGCAAGGGTTTTTTTCTAATTTCACGGAGAATGAAACATATCACAATCAACAGTGATCTTCCAGAACTATTACAGAAAGTAGTTCTCTCTCACGAACTGGGGCACTGTGTATTACATGCAGACTCTGCAGCCAGCGCACCTTTTCATGAGGTAACTTTATTTGATAATACGGACCATAAAGAATATGAAGCAAACATTTTTGCTGCCGAATTGCTCCTGCCAGATGAACAAGTTCTGGCTCTGCTCAATGATGATTTGTTTTTCTTTGACGTCGCCAAAAAATTGTGCGTTCCATTTGAAATGCTGGATTTCAAATTCCGGGTTTTAAAGCGAAAGGGGTATAAAGTGGAATCTCCTGTAGTGTCACAGGGCGATTTCTTGAAAAAACTTGAAAAAGCAGCCGATAAGGCAGCATCTTATGAATTGTGCTGAAATACTATCTCAAAGCATTATGTGAAAGCTAAGACTTTTGAACCTTATCATCTTAGCTTTCTTTTTTTATGTCTCTTTTTTCTTCTCCCAGTAGGTTATTTATAGGGATCTCTTTTCAAGAGGTACTCTTCCGGCGGCTCCACCGCCGGTTAAATAGCAAGGACAGGAAGTGTATATACACTTCCGCAAAAATGACAATTTAGGGAACCCTGCCCTAAATTGAAAACCCTGAAACACAACAAAACCGAATTGCGCACAGAAGGAGATAATAGACATGTCAAACAGAAAAAGAAGCATCCAAATATTATTTTGTGTTACTCCAGAGGAAAAGAAGCTGATCCGGCAAAAGATGATTTTGTCAAAGACCAGAAACATGGGAGCCTACCTTAGAAAAATGGCTATCGACGGCTATATCATCAACACTGACACAACCCCGATCAAGCAGGTGTATGAAGAGATGCACAAAATCGGTGTAAATATCAATCAGATTGCAAAAAAGG
>JBJEMC010000237.1:0-26092 GCA_051879475.1 Muricoprocola sp.
CCTGCTTTGTTGGTGTTTCTGCCTGCTTTGTTGGTGTTTCTGCCTGCTTTGTTGGTGTTTCTGCTGCCTTTGGTGCTTCTGCCGTTTTTACAGATACTTCTGTGGCTTTTATCGTTTCTGTTTCTTTTACCACTTCTGCCGGTTTCACTGCCTCTACAGTTTTTACCGGAGTCTGAGCTGCCGGACGAGTCTGCTGTCCCTGTGCCGGACGCTGTCCTGCCGGGCGGCTGCCATTTGCACGTGACGATGCACGACGCATTCCTGCAGGTCTTTGAATACCTGTCTTGCTGTTCTGTGAACGGAATACCCTGGAAATATTTTTCTTTTTCGGAGCCTCTGTGGCTGTGCCTCCCTCTCCATTCACAGCCGGCTGTGTCTTTGGCTGCACCGGTTTTGGAGCAACAGGACGCACCGGTACATTCTGGCGAACCATCTGTACCTGCTGATCATCCAGCATTGTCATATGGCTGTTTACCTCAACTCCATTTGAAGCGAGGTAGCCCATAATTTCTTTGTTATCTCTTCCCAATTCTTTTGCTAATTCATATACTCTCATTTTAGACATCCTTACTACCTCCGTTAGTCATTGTGAATTGCTTCAATATGGCATTAGAAAAATTTTCATCTATCACCGCCATGGAAGCTCTGAATTCCTTTCCCATGGCTCTGCCAAGATCATTTTTCGTTCCAAAAAAACAGATTGGCACTTCATAAAACGAACACATATTTGAAAATTTCTTTTTCGTATTATCTGAGGCTTCCTCTGAAACAATCACCAGCCAGGCCTTTCCTGACTTCACCGCCTTTTCTGTAGAAAACTCTCCGCTGACGGTTTTGCCCGCCTTCGTCGCAAGCCCTACAAGGGATAATATCTTATTCTGCTTCAACTGTCCCAATCTCCTCCTTTAAACTGTCATACACCTCAGATGGAATGCTCATTTTCAATGCACGTTCCAGAGCCTTACTCTTTCTTGCTTTCTCAAAGCAGATTTCTGAAAAACACAAATAAGCACCTCTGCCATTTTTTCGGCCTGTTGTGTCAATGACAAGTTCATCCTCTGGAGTCCGGATCACTCTTAGCATTTCCTTTTTACTTTTCATTTCCTGACATCCGATGCATTTACGCATTGGGATCTTTCTTGTCTGACTCATAATTCTTCTCCTGCTCTTTACGTTATTCGACTACCGGATTTTCTTCCTGTTCTTCCAGATATTCTTCTTCGTAATACTCTTCGTAACCTTCCTCATCATAATATTCATCTTCATCAAAGTCACCGGCCTCAATTGCCTGAGTCTCACTCTTGATGTCAATCTTGAATCCTGTCAGCCTTGCTGCCAGTCTTGCATTCTGTCCTTCCTTACCAATGGCCAGGGATAACTGATAATCAGGAACCACAACTTTTGCTGTCTTTTCATCGTTATCTGCTGCAACATAGATCACCTTTGCCGGACTAAGGGCATTTTCGATGAGGATAGCCGGATTCTCATCCCAGTTGATAATATCGATCTTTTCTCCGCGAAGCTCCTCCACAATGCTATTGACACGGGAACCATTTACACCTACACATGCTCCTACCGGATCCACATCAGGATCATTGGACCATACTGCCATTTTGGTACGGTTGCCGGCTTCTCTTGCAATACATTTGATTTCTACAATGCCTTCTCTTACTTCTGTAACTTCGTTTTCAAAAAGTCTCTTTACTAATTCCGGATGAGTTCTGGATACCAGGATCTTTGGTCCCTTGGAAGTATCTTTTACTTCCAGTACATAGACCTTTACACGTTCATTTGGCTGGAAGGTTTCTCCCTTCACCATTTCATTTTCATTCAGGATTGCATCTACCTTACCCAGGTTAATGCTTACATTCTTGCCAAGGTATCTCTGTACAATACCGGTTACTACTTCTCTCTCTTTGCTGTAATACTCATTGTAGAGAACTTTTCTTTCTTCTTCTCTGATTTTCTGAAGAATGACATTTTTTGCATTCTGAGTTGCGATTCTTCCAAATTCTTTGGACTTGATCTCCACATTTACGATATCGCCAAGATCATATTTACTGTCTTTCATTCTGGCATCGATCAGACTGATCTCCGTAACAGGATCCGTAACCTCCTCTACAACCGTCTTTTCTGCCAGTACTTTAAAATCACCTGTCTCAGCATTAATGGTAACTTTTACATTGTCTGCTTTGCCAAAATGATTCTTGCAGGCCTGAAGAAGTGACTGTTCAATTGCTTCTAACAATGTCTGTTTACTGATATTTTTCTCTTTTTCAAGAATATTAAGTGCATCAATTAATTCGCTGTTCATATTTATTTTCCTCCCTAAAAGTCAAATGTAAGTCTGACAAGTGCCAGGTCTGCCCTCGCAAATTTCATGGTCTCTCCACTTTCCAGTTCAATCGTGATACTGTCCTTATCAAATTCCTGTAACAATCCGATAAATTCTTTCTGGCGATTTATTGGACGGAAAGTATGAATCTCAATCTCTTCCCCGATGCTTCTGGCAAAATCCTTATCTTTCTTCAGTGGCCTCCCAAGTCCAGGTGAACTTACTTCAAATACATAAGAGTCTTCTACAAAATCCTGCTCATCCAGGATATCGTTAGCTGCCCTGCTCACAAGTTCACAGTCATCTACTGTAATGCCGCCTGGTTTATCAATGTAAGCCCTGAGATACCAGGTAGATCCTTCCTTCACATACTCCACATCTACAAGTTCAAATCCATTTGCATCTACAATCGGCTGAATGATTGCTTCTGTTTTCTGTTCATAAGTTTCTTTCTTAGTCATCCGTATCGCCTTTCTCAAATCAATATATGTTTTTTCATACAAAAACTATGAGTGAGCTCTCGCTCACTCATTCACTCTAGTAACATATCCATCTTTTTGGATTATAGCACTGTATATCTGGAAAAACAAGGGGTTTTTCGCGTTTTCTCTAAAATTTCTATATCAACTTAGCTTTTCTGTGCCTCAATTTTCTCTGCCAGCTCTGTGAGATACTCCCATCTTTCCATTTTTTCTTCCAGTTTTTGTTCCATTTCTTCCTTTTCTTTCGTAAGCTCGGAAAGTTTTCCATAACTGGTGGCATGTTCCATCATTTCCTGTTCCAGTTCTGCTATACGGTTTTCCAGCTCTTCAATATCACTTTCAATGGTATCAAACTCTCTTTGCTCTTTAAAAGTGAATTTCAGCTTCTTTTCTCTGGTCCGTTCACTCTGAACATTCTGTGCCGGTGTTTTCTTCGCAGCTGCCGGTTCTGCAATCTTTGGATGTCTGATCTCAGATTCTATCAGATAATCACTGTAGCCACCCTCATACTGAACAATCTTTCCATCTTCAAAGGCAAAAATACGTCTTACGATTCGGTCCAGAAAATAGCGGTCGTGAGAAACCGTAATGACAATTCCATCAAAATGGTCCAGATAATCTTCCAGAATCGTCAAGGTCTGGATATCCAGATCGTTGGTCGGCTCATCCAGGATCAGGACATTTGGTGCCCCCATCAGGACACGGAGCAGCTGAAGGCGCCTCCTTTCTCCTCCCGATAACTTACCAATGGGACTGTACTGCATGGCACCATCAAACAAAAATCTTTCCAGCAGCATCGCTGCTGTCAGTTTTCCCTCTGTCGTATTAATATACTCGCCAACTTCTCTGATATAGTCAATAACTCTCTGATTTACATCCATTTCTCTGCTGTCCTGAGAGAAATATCCGATTTTTATGGTTTCTCCCACCACAACGGTTCCAGAATCCGGTTCAAGATTACCGGTAAGAATATTCAGAAGGGTACTCTTACCACATCCATTTTCCCCTACAATTCCAATTCTGTCATTTTTCAGAAAAATGTATGTATAATCCCGAAACAGGCATCTGTCACCATAGCTTTTGGAAAGATTGTGTGCTTCTATCGTAGTCCTTCCCATTCTGGTGCTCACAGAACTCATTTCTACCTGACTATCCATAACCGGAGCCTTGACTTCCTGCATTTTTTCTATTCTCTGGATATGAGCCTTCTGTTTGGTAGATCTGGCCCTTGCCCCTCTTGCCAGCCATTCCAGCTCCACTCTTAAGATGCTTTGGCGTTTGCGCTCCGATGCCAGTTCTATATTCTGTCTTTCTTCTTTCAGACGGACAAATTCAGAGTAGTTTCCCTTGTAACTGTAAATCTTTCCTTTATCAATCTCCACAATTCGGTTAGATACACGGTCCAGAAAATATCTGTCATGAGTTACCATTACCAGTGCCCTGCGCATACTGATCAGATAATCCTCCAGCCAGGCAGACATTTCATTGTCCAGGTGGTTGGTCGGCTCATCCAGAATCAGGATATCACATTCTGCCAAAAGAACCCTGGCCAGAGATACTCTCTTCTTCTGTCCTCCGGAAAGTTCTCCCATTTTCTGATTCGGATCTGGAATTTTCAATGCATTTAGCATCGTTTTCGCTTCGCTTTCCAGTGTCCAGGCATTATATTCTGTAAGATTTCCTTCCATCACCGTTTCCAGTGCTGTTTTTTCCAGGTCGAAGGTTGGCTGCTGTGGCAGGAAACGAATATGAACCTGGTTTCCCTTTACAACTTCCCCTTCATCTGGTTTTTCTTCTCCTGCCAGTATTTTCAGAAGCGTGGATTTCCCGGTACCATTAATTCCAATGACACCGATTTTCTCCCCTTCATTGATACTGAACTGTGCATCATCAAATACTTTTCTCTCTGTAAATACTTTTGTTAAATGTTCTATTGTAAGCAGATTCATACTCGGATCTTCGTTCCCTTCGTATCGCGGTTTCCGATCTTGAGCCGGTCAAGATGTACTTCCTTTTCTTTATAAATAATTACCTTTTCACTTTCCTGATCCGGATAATAGAGGGCTTCCACTCTGTCTCCCTCATTTAATTTAATTCCTCTGACACCTACAGCAGTCTTCTTCTGCTGAGGGATATCCCGGATTGGGATTCTCAGGCACATGCCCTGCTGCGTCTGAAACACGCAGGTTTCATTTTCTTCCATACAGCGCACAGATAAAAGCTTATCCGTATCTTTCAGTTTTGTAGCTGCGATGGTCTTCTTTGCTACATCAAATTCTGCGCCATCTACCTGCTTGATCATGCCTTCCTCTGTACAGAAAATCAGCACAGACATTTTTACCTTCTGAAGTCGTTCCACGTAAACAATACGCTCCACACTGCCGTTATAATTGCAGAAATTATCGATGGGTTTCCCTTTATCCCTGAATTTTCCAAAGGGCACATCCGCCACTTTGATAAGGTGCTGGCTTCCCGTATCTGTAAAAATACAGATCTTATCTGTATTCATGCAGGAAATCACATATTTGCTTTCTGAATCCGCAGCTTCTCTGTTTCTTTCATAAGTCGGCATATCAATCGTCCGGGCATAGCCGAAGCGGTCCATAAGGAACATGACTTCGATTTCTTCCATCTTCTTTTCTTCATATACCGCTTCTTTTCCGTTTTCAATAACGGTCTTTCTGGGCTTTGCATATTCCTTTTTCAAAGCCTTTAATTCTTTTATGATCAGGCTGGCCATAGAATCATAATTACTGAGCAGGTCTTCATATGTGCTGATGTTTTTTAAGGTTGCCTCATACTCTTTCTGAAGAGCTTCGATCTCAAGGCCGATCAGCTTATATAGACGCATCTCCAGAATCGCTGTTGCCTGAGCTTCCGTAAATTTAAGATTCGCCGCCTGCTTCTGAGAGCTTCTGGATTTGAACTTGATGCCTTCTGTCACTCCATTTACCAGGCAGTTCTTTACCTGCTGCTGATTTTTGCTTCCCCGAAGGATCTCAATGATCAGGTCGATGACATCACAGGCCTTTATAAGCCCTTCCTGAATTTCCTTTTTCGAAAGTTCTTTCTTAAGAAGTGTCTGGTACTTTCTGGTATTTACTTCAAACTGGAAATCGATATGATGCTCAATGATTTTCTTTAATCCCAGTGTCTCAGGCTTTCCTTCAGCAACGGCAAGCATATTTACCCCAAAGGTATCTTCCAGTCTGGTTTTCTTGTATAATAATCCAATCAAGTTATCAATATCTGCATTTTTACGAAGCTCCAGGACAATACGGATTCCATCTTTTGAGGACATATTGGAAATATCTGTAATATCCGTAGTTTTCTTAGATTCGACCAATCCGGCTACATCATTTAAAAATTTCCCAATATTAGCTCCCATCATGGTATAGGGAATCTCTGTGATCACAAGATTATCTTTTCCGCCCTTGCCCTTCTCAATCTCAATTTTCCCCCGAAGCCTGATCTTTCCGGTTCCGGTCTCATAGATACTCAAAAGCTCGTCTTTATTAATTACGATTCCACCTGTAGGGAAATCCGGTCCCTGAATATACTCCATGAGTTTTTCTGTTGAGATATCCTTATCTTTGATGGCAGCAATTGTAGCATCAATGACTTCTCCCAGATTGTGAGGCGGAATGCTTGTCACCATGCCGACAGCAATTCCTTCCGAACCATTTACCAGAAGATTTGGCAGCCGGACAGGAAGCACCTCCGGCTCTTTCTCTGTCTCATCAAAATTTGGCAGAAATTCTACCACATTCTTATCCAGATCATTTAAAAATGCTTCCTGGGTAATCTTTTGCAGCCTGGCTTCTGTATAACGCATGGCAGCTGCCCCATCCCCTTCAATAGAGCCAAAATTACCATGTCCATCCACCAGGGGAAGGCCTTTTTTAAAGTCCTGCGCCATTACTACCAGGGCTTCATAAATGGAACTGTCACCATGAGGATGATATTTACCCATGGTATCTCCTACAATACGGGCACATTTTCGGTAAGGTCTGTCATAACGGATCCCCAGTTCATACATATCATACAGGGTACGCCTCTGAACCGGCTTTAATCCATCTCTTACATCCGGCAATGCACGGGATACAATGACACTCATGGCATAATCAATATAAGATTTCTGCATGATTTCAGAGTATTCGGTACGAATAATCTGCTCTCCAGATCTTTCCATTTCGTTTCTCCTTTAAATCTATGTTTAAGTCTACGCTATATGTCTAACTGTGCATCCTGAGCATGTTCATAGATAAATGCCCGGCGCGGAGGTACTTCTGTACCCATCAGCATCTCCGTTACACTGGAAGCCATACGGGCATCTTCGATCTCTACTCTCTTGAGAATCCTGGTCTCGGGATTCAGGGTTGTTTCCCAGAGCTGCTGGGCATCCATCTCTCCAAGACCTTTGTATCTCTGAAGTGTAAAGTTTTTATGTGTTTTTCTGTATTTTTCCAGAGCCTTGTCATCATAAAGATATTCTTCCTTCCCTCTTGCAGGCATAGCTTTATAAAGAGGCGGCATGGCAATATACACATGTCCCTCATAAATCAGTTCCGGCATAAAACGATAGAATAAAGTAAGTAGTAAAGTACTGATATGAGCACCATCCACATCCGCATCTGCCATAATGACAATCTTGTCATATCGAAGTTTGGAAATGTCAAAATCGTTTCCATATCCTTCGGAAAAACCACAGCCAAAGGCATTGATCATGGTTTTGATCTCCGCATTCGCCAGTATTTTATCAATACTGGCCTTCTCCACATTCAGGATTTTTCCACGAATCGGCATAATTGCCTGATACATACGGTTTCTTGCCATCTTGGCAGAACCGCCTGCAGAATCTCCCTCCACAATAAAAATCTCGCAAAGCTCCGGCTTTCTGCTTTCACAGTTTGCAAGTTTTCCATTAGAATCAAAGGAATATTTCTGCTTTGTCAGAAGATTTGTCTTGGCCTTTTCCTCTGTTTTTCTGATCTTTGCCGCCCGTTCTGCACAGGAAAGAACCTTCTTTAAGTTTTCCAGATTACGGTCAAAATACAAAACTGCCTCATCACTGACCACCTTAGCCACCGCTTTGGCTGCATCCTGATTATCCAGCTTTGTCTTTGTCTGTCCTTCGAACCGGGGCGCAGGATGTTTGATGGAAATCACCGCCGTCATCCCATTTCGGATATCTGCGCCGGTAAAATTCACATCTTTCTCCTTGAGGATTCCAAGTTCTCTGGCATAGTTATTCATGATAGCCGTAAATGCCGTCTTAAAACCCGTCAGATGCGTACCACCTTCTGCATTATAAATGTTATTGCAAAATCCCATGACATTTTCATGGAACTCATTTACATACTGGACTGCACACTCCACAGAAATGCCGTCACATTCCCCTTTCAGGAAAATAGGCTGTTCTATGATCAGTTCATTTTTCTTATTCAGATCCCGGACAAACCCTATGATTCCATCCGGTTCATGATACTCTGCCCGGTCTACTTCTGCTCCTCTTCTGTCTTCAAAGAGAATAACAAGGTTGGGATTCAGATAAGCCGTCTCATGGAGACGGCTTTTTATCTCATCCGCTGCAAACCAGGTTTTTTCAAAGATTTCCGGATCCGGAAGAAAATTTACACAGGTGCCGGTTTCCTTTGTTTTTCCCAGTGTAGGCAAGAGCCCGTTTTCCAGCTCAAGGACAGGAACTCCTCTTTCAAATCTGTCATGATGAATGTATCCTTCTCTTTTGATTTTCACATCCAGATACGTAGACAGTGCATTTACAACAGAAGAACCTACTCCATGAAGTCCTCCACTGGTCTTATAGATTTCATTGTCAAACTTTCCACCGGCATGGAGTGTGGTAAATACCAGTCGCTCTGCAGGCATTCCCTTTTCATGCATTCCCACAGGGATTCCCCGTCCATTGTCATTTACGGTAGCAGAGCCGTCTTTTTCCAGAAAGACTTCTATCCTGTCACATGCACCTGCCAGATGTTCATCCACCGCATTATCCACGATCTCATAAACCAGGTGATTTAATCCCTTTCGGGACACGCTTCCAATATACATTCCAGGTCTTTTACGGACTGCTTCCAGCCCTTCAAGAACAGAAATACTGCCAGCATCATAAGTTGTCTGTTTTGCCATAATTTCCAATTACTCCTAGTATGGCTGACCCACTACATGGACATTGATCAGGTTGGTCGTACCTGACATTCCCAGTGGAACCCCAGCCGTAATAACAGCAATATCTCCTTCTTCCAGGAGACCTGCGTTTGTTGCTTCTTCAATAGAATGTTCAAATAATTCAAAGGTATCCTGCTGCTCTTTTGTCTGAACAGGAATCACGCCCCAGCAAAGATTCAGCTGACGGCATACCTGAGGCAGCGTTGCACATCCAATGATGTTGCAATTTGGACGATACTTTGCAATCGTCTGTGCAGTTCCGCCAGACTTTGTTACCGTGATAATTGCAGCAGCCTTAAGATCATGTGCCGTAGAGCAGGTCGCATAGGAAATCGCCTCTGTAACATTTCCTGCATTTCCTTTTGTGGAGCGATGATTAAAACGATTTACGTAATTGATAGACGCTTCTGTACGCTCAGCGATACGTACCATGGTCTGAAGGGTTTCCACCGGATATTTGCCTGCAGCGGTTTCACCGGAAAGCATGATTGCACTGGTGCCATCATAGATTGCGTTGGCAACGTCCGTGATCTCCGCTCTGGTTGGACGGGGATTCTTCATCATGGAATCCAGCATCTGTGTTGCTGTGATTACGATTTTTCCTGCAAACATCGCTTTCTTGATGAGTCTCTTCTGAATAGCCGGAAGGTCTTCCATCGGGATCTCAACCCCCATGTCTCCTCTGGCAACCATGATACCATCTGCCACCTGAAGGATATCATCAATATTGTCTACCCCTTCTTTGTTCTCGATCTTTGCAATAATTTTGACAGAAGTGTTATTTTCTTCTTCCATGATCTTACGAATCTGCATAATATCATCTGCATTTCTTGTAAAGGATGCTGCAATAAAATCATATCCTGTCTTAAGCCCGAAAACAATATCATCTCTGTCCTTTTCACTGATAAAAGGCATGGAAAGAGAAACATTTGGTACATTCACACCTTTGTGGTTGGAAACCGGTCCTCCATTTAATACCGTACAGACGATATCTGTATCTGTAACTTCTTTTACTTCCAGGCCAATCAGACCGTCATCCAATAAGATATGATCTCCAGCCTTTACATCCTGAACCAGCTGCTTATATGTGATGGAAATTTCCTTCTCGTTTCCTTCGATTTCTCTGGTAGTCAGTGTGAAATCCTGTCCTTTTTCCAACATGACTTTACCATCTTTAAAATCCTTCAGACGGATTTCCGGTCCTTTTGTATCCAAAAGCGCTGCAACAGGTTTTTTTGCTTTATTTCTCGCATGCTTTAATTCTATAAATCTTTTTTTCTGTTCTTCATGGTCGCCGTGAGAGAAGTTAAAACGCGCCACATTCATTCCGGCATCAATCAGTGCCTCCAATACCCCTGGCTGGTCAGTGGCCGGTCCCAGAGTACAGATAATCTTTGTTTTTCTCATATCAAATACCTTCCTGCAATATAAATTTATTTATAATTTCAGCAACACCGTCACTATTATTATCATGCTCCGTAATATAATTTCCATACTGATGCATCTGCGGCTGTGCATTTACCATCACCGCCCCGATCTGTGTTGCCCGAAGCATCTCAATATCATTTTCTGCATCTCCTGCTGATACTGTATTCTCAACAGGAATTTCCAGATAATCACAGAGGAGCCTTACCGCATTTCCCTTGGATACTCCCGGAGCTACCAGTTCCAGATAATCCATGGAAGAAAAAAAGATATCCACTTTTCCTTCTGCCCAGGTTCTGATCGTATCCCAGTATTTCTGTAAAAGTTCTCTGTTTCCATAAGCCACCGCCAGAGCCTTTGGAGAACCCTGGGGCACCTCATCTTCCATACGCTCAACCACTTTGTATTCCAGGTTCTGGATTCCGGTATATCTGTGAAGCTCTTCCCGGTCTCTTTCTGCCACTACATGTGTAGGGCTGTAGGTCTGCATATGGATATCCATCTCGTATCCCCGGTCGAATAAATATCTGATATATTCTACAGGCACAGTAGAAGAATGAATCACTTTTTCTTTGCCGATATCATAGATCACTGCACCATTATAACTGATAATAAAACAGCCATCCTTCATCAGCCCGACTTTTTTTGCCTGGTCAAGGGCACTTGGAAGAGCCCGTCCAGTGGATATTACCACCTTGTGGCCTGCTGCCAAAGCTTTGTCAATTGCCTCTCTGTTTCCCGGGGAAACTTCTTTTTTATCATTTAATAAAGTCCCATCCAGATCAGTGAAAAATATTTTTCTATCTGTCATATTCTGCTCTCCTGTATCTTAACTTTTCCAGCACCTCATACGGTACTTTTAATTTTCCATAGCCGGTTCCAAGATCCAGTCCCGGTTTGTTCTCTCCATGGAAATCTGAGCCTCCGGAAATCTCCAGACCATATCGTCTTGCAAGCATCCGGACAAAGGCTTCCTCTTCCTGGCCATGGGTGGAATAAAGTGCTTCTATTCCCATCAGTCCTGCATCTTTTAATTCCTGTATCAGTCTGTGCAGTTCTGATTCTTTCAATTCATAGGCCATGGGGTGCGCCAGTATCGGGATTCCCCCTGTCCGGCAAATAAGTTCTGTCGCCTGCTGCGGGGTAACTTTTTCTCTTGGAACGTAACAGCAGCATCCCGGGCCAATGTATTTCCGGAAGGCTTCCGATATCTCCCGCACATATCCCTGCTCCATGAGATATCGCCCGAAATGAGCCCTTGTCCATACTGCTTCTCCAAATCTGTCCTGCATCTTTTCCCAGGAAATATCTATTCCCTGTTCCTTCATTTTTGCAATGACTTTCCTGTTACGGATGCTTCTGGAATCCTGAAATCTGGATAAGGGCGCCGTAAACTCGCTGTCCTGATACGCAATGTCAAGTCCGACAATGTGAATATCTGTGCCATGATACTCTGTAGAAAATTCAATTCCCGGAATCACCTCTACTGAGCTTCCCTCTGCGGCTTTTTTTGCTCGCTCTATTCCTGCAATGGTATCATGGTCTGTCAGGGCAAAAGCCCTAATTCCTTTTTGTATAGCATATTCCACCAGATTTTCAGGAGAATATGTCCCATCTGATGCACTGGAATGTACATGTAGATCAATCCATCTATTTTCCATAATATTTCTTCCGATACTCCTCTGGCAAAATGGTGTTGGTATAGAATCCATCTATTCCCATTTTTCTGTATTTCTCTAATTTTTCAAAATCATCCACGGTATGTGTATATGTGTACTTCCCTATATCATGCAGAGCCTGGCAGAATTCTTCTGATACTCTCCGTGTAGGCATAGTAATGATAAGAATATCTTCTTTATCCCGGACAAAATCAATGATTTTCTGATCCGGAACATCATCCTGCCGATATAAAGTGTAGATCATGGCCGGCCAGTGATAGATTTCCTGAATCGTATCATACATTTCCATATTATAAAACTGAGGTATGATACGGTTCAACAATTCTTCTCCGCCAATTGCCATCGCCTGCTGATACAACAGTTCAAACTCTTTTTTCGTATTTGCCGCCGTATGATAGGATTTGTTATCTGTCACAAGATAAACTTCCGGTCTGTTTTTCAGAATCTGAAGCACAGCCCGAAGCGACATGGAAGTATATTTCTTTTTCACTCTATAGCTTCTCCATTGTGACGAGGACATAAACTTTGTATCTGACTTAGGCCAGGCATGGGTACAGGCAAAATCACCATCTGTCGTCAATGCCAGATCTATTTCAATCATGCGATATCCATTTTTCAGACTTTGACGCAGGGCTTCTGCCGAATTAGAATACGTAATCAGCTTATCTGAACCATCTTCCTGTTTCTCCCAGATTCCTCCCGATGCATGAGCAATCAGAGGCGTGCTCTCTTTGAGCCACTGAGGTGAATCTTCAAAGATTTTTCTTTGGGGGACATAAAACTCATGAAAAAAATATGCTCCTGCTATTGCAAGGACCACAATCAATAAAAAGCAGATTGTTTTCTTTGTTCTTTTTCCCATGCATGCTTCTCCCAATAATCCCCATATACTTACGAATTGCTCCGTGCTTCGCACTCTCGCAATAGTACCATCATAAACTAAAAAAAATTTTTACGCAAGAGGTCTGTCACATGAAAACACTTCAAAAATATTTCAAGCTTGCGTCCTATTGACATATATGTTATACTAAAATCAAAACAGGAAAGTCAGAAACACATGGCCTACCCCTGACATGAATACTTAAATGCTTTTTTGCACAAGCCGTTCACTATTGGCAGTAGTGGGCGGCTATTTTTTTCTCCCAAAGACTGTGTAACACAATCCTATGAGAGCGACAATGAAGATACCTATCTGGACCAAATCCGAATATGTAACATACATCGGCATCCCTCCTTTCTTTCGTCTGAAGGGTTGCCCCTCCGAAGAGGATAGGCCGCCTTTGGGTGTTCTGACTTCCCGTGATGTCAGTATAACATGCCCTCTCTGATTATGGCAATCAGAAAAAGAAAAGCTTCTACCGTCATCTGATAGAAGCTTTTTTGAGCATAAAAAAACAGTTCCTAGGGGAATCGAACCCCTGTTTCCGCCGTGAGAGGGCGGCGTCTTAACCGCTTGACCAAGGAACCGTACTTGCATATAATAACCTAATACTCTTCAAAATGCAAGTACTTTTTCAAATTTTTATTATCATTTTTTCAAATCATTGTTTCTATTTGATTTATTTCCTGCATAATTCCTTTCTGTCTTTCACTAAACAGAAGGCTCTTATTGTACTGATAGTATCTGTCGCAGCCATTTTGGTCTATAAACCAGACGGCATAAAAGTCTGTATTCAATTCTGTAATGAATACCACCATCTCCTGGCTGTCGCCAAAGGTCTTTTCCATAAAGTCAAAAGCGTACTGGAACATTTCCTCTGTCTCTTCTGTCAGAGTTTCTCTTTCTGTATTCTTTTCCTGGAACTGTGTTTTTATCCAGTCAAAGATTTCCTCTGCTTCTGTATAATACTCACTTTTGCTTCCTGTGTAATATCCATCCAGCTGTTCTGCGATCCACAATCTGACATGGTACTCTTCCTGTGTAAGCTGCTCTGCTTTTTTCAGTTTTTCTGTCTGCTCCGTATACTCACCGGTCATCTTAAGAAGCAATTCTGAGGCTTCTGCTGCTGTCTTTCCCTCCATCAAACTTTTCAACTTTTTTAACTGCTCATATAAACCTGTCACCGACTGATCCTGACAATAACATTTTCTGAACATTTCATCCAGTCTGGAAATCAGAAGTCCCATGACGCTTAGTTTTTCATCAAAGGCAGCTCTTCTGATCTTATCACAGGCAGCATCTGTAATCCGTCCTTTGAGGATTTCTTCTACTTTATAGTCTTTCTGGTATTTATAGTATAATTCCAGATAGTTTGCAAAATCTTTTGCGATCTTCCAGTGCTGAATATACTGATACACCACTTCTCTGTCCACGGTAATTCCCAGATCTTCATATACACCAATGAGCTGGGAAAGGTCTTCCCATCCTCTGGCTGTTGCAAAAAGTTTTCCATCTACGGTAGTTTCTACCCGGTAGAAATTTTCTTTCTTCAATTCCAGATAAGAAATCACCGCATTATGGATTCCCACCTGATAGGCATACTCTTTCCAAACCTGAAAATCCGCTTCTACATTGATTTTCTTGATTCTATCCAGCGTAACTACGTCAAATTCCCGGACAGATCTGTTATATTCCGGAGGATTTCCTGCTGCCACAATGATCCAGCCCTCCGGCACCTTCTGATTTCCAAAGGTCTTACACTGCAGGAACTGAAGCATGGTTGGTGCCAGGGTTTCTGACACACAGTTAATTTCATCAATAAACAGAATTCCTTCTTTGATCCCTGTCTGCTCCATCTTTTCATAGACTGCTGCAATAATCTCACTCATGGTATATTCTGTCACAGAACAGGTCTTTCCATCAAACTCCTTCTTTTCAATAAAGGGAAGCCCAATGGCACTCTGCCTTGTATGATGGGTAATGGTATAAGAAACAAGCCCTACCTTACATTCTCTGGCAACCTGCTCCATGATCTGCGTCTTACCAATTCCCGGCGGTCCGATCAGAAGCAGCGGTCTCTGACGGATTGCAGGAATCCGATATTCCCCAAATTCATTTTTACTTAAATATGCTTCAATCGAATGCTTGATTTCTTCTTTTGCTCTCTTTATATTCATTTCATTAACTCCTCACTTCTTACCACAAGTCTGATGGCCCAGGGCGGCACATCCATATTCGTCTCTTCCTCATCCATAAAGATAAATGCGCTTTGAAATGGCGGCATCTTCTGGGGATAAGTTCCAAATCCATCCGTAAAATAAAGCAGTCCTTTTAAGTTCGTAAACTCTTTCTTACGGCATAATTCCTGTACATAAGCAAAAGCTGGCCGAAAGTCCGTTCCGCCGCCTCCCCTGACCTCAAACTTCTCCATATAGTCTTTCAATTCTTCTTTGGAGGTAATCTTCACATCAGACTGTACCTTTTCATCACATTGAATCACATGGATATTGATCTTCCTGAAATAGCTTTCTTCTTCTTTCAGAATCGACCAGGTCTCTGCCAAAAATGCCTTAATGGTATCTCCGGAACAGGACATGGAGGTATCCAGGACGATGGCAAACTCCTCCACCTTCATGATTTCCCTGGACTCCATGGGTTCAATCAATGGCATATTCCCATATAAGGATAAACCATAGCTGTAGAAAATATAATCAAACTGATCCGGATCCACCTGCATTTCTTCCCGCAGCACTGCAAACTTTCGAAGAAATGTGCGATAATCTGTTTTCTCTCTGTTATTTACCTTTAATTGTTCTCTCAAGTTGCCATCTGCCTGAACAGATTCTTTTGAAAAGGATTGCAGATCCATCTCCATCTTCTCACTGATGTCCTGCCATTTATCTCTCTGGGAAGAATCTTTATTCTTGTCAGAATCATTCATCCAGTATCTGTGGTCATCCACATGAAATTCCCTGATCAACTTTTGAAGCTTTTGCTCTCCCGGAAGTTCTGTGGTCAATACATGATAGATGCCTTCTGCTGTCAAGACTTTTAGTTTGGACCGAAGCTCTTTATACGTACTTTCTCTCAGCCAGGAGATGGGAGTCTTAATACAACGGATCTGCATATCGTCAATAATAGACTCCATGGCAATATCGCAGGCCAGATTCCAGAAGATCCGTTCCTCCTTCGGAGGAGCAAACACATGACAAAACAGGCAATGAAACACCATATGCAGATAGGCACGGTTCACTTTTTTACGATTTTCCTTGAAATACGTGCCCAGATATTTGCTGTTATAAAAAATCGTATTTCCATCTGTGGCAACGCTGTCTATGGTTCCATCCATAGCAAACTGCAGAGAAGAAAGTGCCACATCCAGGAAACGCATATGAAGGTATAATTCATTTCTGGCATTTAAGAGAATATGCTGCCCCAGAGCTTCCATACGCTGCGCAAACTCTTTTTCCCTTTCCATTATATCTGCCATGGTCTCTCCTCCTGTTTTTTATTATAAGTCAAAGGTTTTCTTTTTAACTTGAAAATGGCTGTGCTTATAATCCATCAGGAAACTTTGCATCTCCAGCTCTTCCCTTTGATTCGCTTCCCGGATCAGGTCATCTAATTCTTCCCTTCTCCAATCTACAAACTGACTGATAAATTCAAGTTCTCTGATCTTCCCAAATGTAATACACCAATTTGCCGCCGAGATCCTGTGTTCCATCAGCCAGGACATGTAACATCCCTTTGCTTCCTCTCCTAACTGATATGGCTGCAATAAACGAAGCAGCACCAATTCTATACAGAAATCTTCGCTTTCCAGATACTGACAATCCAGAAAAAGCTTATCATACTCCGCAAACTTCAATGCCCCGTTCTGAAAACACTGGCGGTAACTGTACCCTGCCCCGTGAAACGCCGTATCCACGTTTCTTGCAGGAGTATTTTCTACGGCTTCTTCATAATATTCCGGGAAAAGAAGCGTACAGATTTCCCCATTTTCATAGAAAAGATACACCTTCACTTCATGATGAAGTTCTCCCAGGACTTCTTTCATACAATATCCCTTAGCATCTTCCATATAAAAACAAAGTTCTTTCAATTGATGGCATCCGGTAAAAGCCCCGCCTGAAATGTCCAGCCCTCTGTGATACATGGTCATCTTTTCCAGCTTAAAGCAGCCATAAAAGGCATATCTGCCTATCTTTTTCAAAGACTGCGGCAGGATGATCTCCCAAAGCTGTCCACCACAAATGGCAGCTTCCTGATCAGGCTCCCTTCTGGAGGATGAAAATACATAATCCGCAAGTTTTGTAACCGGATACCCGTCTATCCTCTCCGGGACTTCCACTCTCTGCTCTGTTCCATAACATCTGACTATCGTAGCCTCTCCATTTTCAATCTTATATTCCCAGCGCATAACACTCTCACAATCCTATATCGTAAATAAGGCGGGGTAACCACCCCGCCTCAGCTTTTTTATTCTTCATCTAATCCAGCAAGATAATCATCTATTGCCGTAGTTGCTACTGCATAGGTTTCCGCTGTCTCAACATGAACCTTGTCATATACAGAAAAGCCAATCCAGCCGACCATAACCAAAACAACCGCATAGCCGCCGATCTTCCAGAGAAGTTTTTCTCTTTTTTCCTTCTTCATGATCTTCTTTCTATTCGCCTTTTCTTCTTTATATCTGTCTACTTTAGCCTGACTCATTTTCAAATCTCCAATCTTATTCCATCATACAGATGTGCTGCATTTTCATTTAAACTATTCGCATTCTAACATATATTTTCTTATATTTCAAGATTTATGAATTTTTATGATTGAATTTATAAGATGTTGGGGTCAAAAGCCCCCAACTATGATACCTACGGATTGTTCCGTGCTTTGCAGTGAATATCTATAATATATACGATGTGAATTACTAAAAATCTGTGAATACTTATATTTAGGGGTAATCTTTTCAATAAATCCCGCCTTTACATTTTTGGCAACTTTCACATTTTTTCCGGAACCTGGTGTATAACATTTTACTGTGTAATCAACCAGTCCTCTGTTTGGATCTCCGCTGGTTTCTGCATAATATACTTTTCCATCATAAACAGAATATCCTCCGGCCTTTTTTGTTATCAAGGTCTTCTTTCCCGTTTCTATATTATAGACATAAATGGGATAAGTAACAAAACAGCCATGAACTTTGGTCGATTCACAGATAATATATTTTCCTGTTTTTTCTCCGAAACCTGCGTTGGCAATCTGTTTCAGCAGTATAAACAGCTGCCTACACCTGTGTCCTTCCCATTGCAATCATCATAAATACACTCAGTATTACAGCTGCAATGTACATAACTCTTTTCCTGGAATGTATGCTTTCTCTCATTCTTATTTCCTCTTCCAATTTATTAATTTTAAATTTATGAGATTGTTAATCCTACAATGTTGTATCCATAAGATGATTTATTATTCTTTTCTACATATATTGTTACAATTGGTGACACAGATGGTTTTTCACCACGTTGCTTATAAATCCAATGTGTATAAAAATCATATTTCTTTTTTATAGCATATTTTCCTGATTCAATCTTTTTAACAGATAATAATTTTGTAGAAAGGGCAAACTCTGACTCACAGCTATAAGTATATACATATTTTCCTCTGCTCTTCGCATACCTATAATAATACGAAGACAAATCTGTTGCGCTCTCCACAACTGGTAACTTAATTACCGGATTTTTTGTCCCAAATAGGTTTGTATACTGCTTTTTTACCTTACTTAACTCCATTCTATCAATATATGCCTGATCATGAGTCATATAAAAAGTCGTTTTCGTATTACCTGCTGCAATAACAGCCTTGTTTTTTTCTGATAATTTTCCATTGTATATTTTCCGAATATTTTTTTTATAATTCTTGCTCGTATAATCAAGATTCTTTGTACAAAGATCTCTCGCATTCAATAAAATATGTACTACCAATGGATCTACTGCATCTGCAATCTTTTTCTGTTGACTGGTTGCTGCTAAAACTCCATTTGAGAACAATATTGATAATAATAATAATGTCGCCGCAATGATTTTAATCTTCCAATTTTTCATTTCATTTTCCTCCCCGTATCCACACAAAATTCAAAATAATATAAATTTATCTGAAATATTCTCTATATAATTTCATTATAATAGAATCTATATCTAAATTCCACAAAATATCTATTTTTTACCACCAGCTACGTCCACAATTATTGCAATGATATTTTGGTATTCCCAATGCATAATATTGAATACTAACAGATCCACACCGTGGACAACAAGCTTCTCCCCTTTTTTAGCAAAACAACACATCTATAACTCAAATATTACAATCCGTTCTCTGGGATCATTTCCATAGAAAAGATCACGGCAATCTATTTCGTCTGTAAACATCAATTCTTCTACCGTCATCAGCCAGGAAATATACTCATCCGATGGATAATAGAAAAATAGCTGTATGGTTCTTGGAAATTCATAATAGGAATCCAAGATTTTAGCAAACACCTGCTGCAGGATTTCCAGTGAAAATGGATGAAAGAAATAAATTTTATTTACTTCTTTCGGCACAGGAAACTTCTCTGCACAGGCAAGTTCAAAAGATACTCTTCCGGCACTTTCTGCCATCTTTTTATTTTCCTCTGCTCTTTCATAAATCCGTTCATCATATTCGATTCCAATTGACATACATTTTGTCTGATATGCCATGAAAAAATCCACGCGCCCTTTTCCGCAGCCGTAATCCAGAAGGACATCCCCTTTTCTGACATAACCAGAATTTGCCAGACGCTCCAGCACAGAATAGGGTGTGGGCTCATAAGGATATCGGTGCTGGTCTGCATTAGAAGCGTCTCTTCCCATCGTTCGGATATGCAGTAATTTATCCCATCTTGTCTCGTTTTTATCTTCTCTCAATATTTTTTCCTCATTATGACTTTTTGATTTAGATATACTATCATTTAGTCTTAGATTTTGTCTATTGAAAATATTTCACACATATGCTGCACTTTATTCAAATCAATTTTAATAAAATCATTTTGAATAAAGTCAATTTAAATGTAATATATGATGTTGTTTATTGACAAGCAAAGAAAACTATAAAATCACATTTAACCGTGTTAATACTTGACAATATGTTCGATACAACATATTATAGAACCAAAGGAGGCGGATAGTTGGGCGCGATAAATGTAGAATTTTATGATACTACTGATGGAAAATGTCCAGTTGCAAATTTTATTGAATCTCTGGATCCTAAGATGAAAGCAAAAGTATTTCGAACTATCGATTTGTTAGAAAACAATGGAAAAGATCTCCGCGGTCCTTATTCAGAACCGTTGGGCGATGGGATCTTCGAATTAAGGACGAAGCAAGGCTCAAATATCACTCGAGTTCTTTACTTCTTTTTTATCGAAATAAGGCCATACTAACTAATGGGTTTGTTAAGAAAACTCAGAAGACACCACCAGGCGAGATTGCTCTTGCAAAGAAATATAAGGCTGACTATGAAAGGAGAAATTCATAATGAGCAGTTATACAGAATTTAAAAGAAAATCTTTAGAAAACCCTGAAGTCAAAGCAGCATATGATGAACTTCAACCAGAATACGATATCATCCAGGCAATGATAGATGCAAGAAAAAGTCAGAATATGACCCAGAAAGATTTATCTGAAGTTACCGGAATAACTCAGGCAGACATAAGCAGAATTGAAAATGGAACAAGAAATCCTAGTTTGGAAATGGTAAAACGACTTGCTGCAGGAATGGGGATGCGTTTAAAACTGGAATTTATTCCAACACAGAAAGGTTAAGTTGATGTCACTGGAGCACTGCTCCGGATGCCTGCACATTTCCGATTAGTCTTTTGCATTGACGATAAAGAAAACCAGGGCATCCGGAACAGAAAACTCATAATACACAAACAATAGCACCTACCTTAAAATTGCAAAAATCACATCAGCAACATAAAGGAGTACCATCACGACTCCTTCCCCACGTGCAATCCTCTTGGAACTCAGTGAGAAAAAGAACGTTAACATACTGATTCCCAAGAGTATTATCATATCTAAAACGGACGCCACATTTACATCTATTGGATGGATCAACGCAGAAATCCCTAATATGAAGAGAAGATTGAATATATTTGATCCGATAACATTTCCAATTGCCAAACCGGTTTCTCCTTTTCTAGCTGCAACGATGGAAGTTACCAGTTCCGGAAGGGACGTTCCGATGGCTACAATTGTCAACCCAATCAAGGTTTCTGTCATGCCGGCAGCTCTGGCGATTTTTTTTGCGCTGTAAACCACTGCCTGCCCTCCCGCAATGATCATTGTAAGTCCAATCATAATCAGAAACACACATTTCCAGATTGGTTCCTTCTTTTTCTCTGGCTCACTTACCTCATCCACGGAATATTTTTTTGCCGCATAAATAAGAAAACAGATATATACGACAAACAAAAGAACAAGAAGCAACCCACTCATTCGCGTTACCGTCCCGATTTTCTGTTCCATATGGTATGGCGCGAACTGCCTGCCAAAAAACACAGCGCCAGATGTAAGAATCAGCAACAATCCTGTGGTGATAATCGCAAAAGGAAAGTCCCTTTTGATCACTCCCTTATCCACCGGGAGAGGATATATGATTGCGCAAATCCCCAACACGCCTAATAGATTAAAAATATTAGAGCCTACTACATTGCTTAATGCAATCTCATTTGCCCCTACCAGTGCAGCTGATGTGCTGACAGCCAACTCTGGAGCACTGGTTCCCAGAGCAACGATTGTCAATCCAATAATAAGATTGGACACATGGAAATTTTCAGCCAGTGCAGAGCTGCCATTTACAAACCAGTCGGCTCCTTTTACCAATGCAAAGAAGCCCATTACCAATACAAGTGTACACATTATCATCATGATTCCCTCCTTCAGCAGGAATGTCAAAGAGACTTTCCTGCAAAAATAAATTTACAGTAAAAGTCTCGCTTCTTTGAACATATTCCGGGGAGAATCTCTCCCGTACTGACGAAAAAATGTTACACCGTAATCGTGCAAGCTACTCCCTATTACTATTTATAGTATATTCATTATACAAGTCCTTATTTCTAATTTCAATAAAAATTACCTATTTTTTATGTTGAAAAAACTCGGGTTTTCTGATACAATCATTCTCAATAAGGGAGTAGTCGGCACTTTTGTGTGATGATACCAACATTCTGGATATATTCCTGGTATGATCTTAAATGACGAGACTTATCTGCTATAGGCGGGTAAGTCTCTTTTCTTTTTGCCTGCATTCCCGCAATATACATTATGGAGGTTAAAAAATGGGATTTTGGGAACTGATCGTAATTGCAATAGGAGTCTCTATGGATGCCTTTGCAGTTTCAATCTGTAAAGGACTTTCTGTTGAAAAAGTGGAGAAAAAACACTTGCTCTCTGCCGGGTTGTGGTTCGGAGGATCACAGGCTCTGATGCCCCTGCTGGGATATTTACTTGGAAGTAACTTCAAGGTGATTATTGAAAGAATCGATCACTGGATTGCTTTTGCTTTGCTTGCCATCATTGGAATCAATATGATTCGGGAATCCCGGGGTGAAATTGAAAGCATGGACGCATCTTTTTCTGCGAAAGTGATGTTTCCCCTGGCGATTGCTGACAGTATCGATGCTCTGGCGGTAGGAATTACCTTTGCATTTTTGGAAGTAAATATCCTTCCTGCCATTTCACTCATCGGAGTTACCACTTTTCTGTTTTCTGTTGCCGGAATTCTGATCGGTAACCAATTTGGTTCCAGATACAAATCCAAGGCAGAATTTGCGGGAGGTATGATTCTGATTGGTATGGGACTCCTGATCGTATTAGAACATACTGGTATCTTGTAATTAGAATGTAAAACACAAATTTTTTCAAGAGGGAGATTATCATGAAACAAGAAACACATCCGTTATTTAAAACATCCTCAGTACAGGGATATTTTTTCCTGCTTCTCACTGTTACCCTGTGGGGCAGCCTTTATGTGGTAAGCAAATACACCCTTGGAAAACTACCAACCTTTACCATTTCCTTTATACGGTTTATACTTGCCTTTCTCTTTTTGTTCATCCTTGCGCCAAAGCCTTCCAAAAAACTTGCCAGGGAACATGTCCCTTATATCCTCTGCATCGGCTTTGTAGGCTACTTCATCGCAATAGGTGCTCAGCTTCTTGGAACAAAATATGCAGGTGCTTCCATGGCTTCTCTTTTAAATTCCATGAATCCAGTAACCATGACTATTTTCAGTGCAATCATTCTTCATGAAAAGCTCACTTTCCGAAAAATTCTGGGAATTCTTCTGGCTGTTTTCGGTGTATATGTAATTCTGGGCGGAAATACAATAGATGCCGCTCTTCCCGGCATCCTTCTTTCCCTTTTTTCTGTAATTACATGGTCCTTCGTTTCCGTCCTTGTGCGCAAGGTTACCGCTCAATATGATGCGCTGTATATTACCCGCCTGGGCTTCGGCGTTGCAGCAGTATGTTATCTGCCGGTAGCTATAGGAGAACTCATCATGACCAAGACAAATGTGATTTCAGTGCTTTCTCAGAACCCTTCCTGTCTTCTTGCTCTTATTTACATGGCACTGATGTGTACCGGTATAGCCCATCTTCTGTGGAACAAAAGCCTCGCTATTCTGGACGTTAGTGTATGCTCTGCTTTTTATCCGATACAGCCCATGGTATCTACACTCCTGGGGGTACTTCTTCTGGGAGAACAGGTAACATGGGTGTTCGGGGTTGGTGCTCTGCTGATCGTTGCAGGCGTACTTATTAGTCTTAGTAAATAAAATTCATGAAAAAAGGGCTGCTCTGGCAGCCCTAAATCAACTACACTTCTTTTTGAACACCTTTTTTCTTCCATTCCAAGATATCCGCTTCTGTCATCTTATGTACAGAAGCTCCCGAATACAGTGTACCAAGAGAGGCTCCCGCACATGCAAACTTACAAGCATCCTTCAGGGAGTCTCCACACAATATCCGGTGGATGAAAAAGGCGACCATACTGTCTCCTGCGCCATTAGTATCTAACGGTTTTACTTTCACTGCGGGAACCCAGCCTCGTTCTTGTTCACTTTGATACCAGCACCCTTTTTCTCCGCATTTTATGACAACATTTCTGCAGCCACAGTGTCTGTACACCTCTGCTGCTTCTTCCACGGAACTAGCTCCGGTCATTTGCATGGCATCATAATCACTGGGAAGGAAGTAATCAAGATAGGGCAGAAATACCCTGATACCCTCCAGTCCCTGGTGAAGTTTATCTGAACCAAGATCTGCAGCGATCTGAATGCCGTACGTCTTTGCCTGAATCAGATATTCCAGAAGTCCATCTTTTTCCAAGATGGGAAGAGAGAAAAGGCTTCCTACGGAAATCATGGATGGTCTTTGGCAAGACATTTTAGACAAATCTGGAAGGTCTTCCTTTTCCAACATACTGTGGGCTCCTTTTACGGAAAACACATTTCTGTCGCCATTCTTGTTGATCAATACCAAGGCGGTTCCTGTCCCATAGTCTTCCCTGACAGCCATAAGATCAGTGCAAACATTCCTCTCTTTTAGAAGACTTCGTAAAAGAGTTCCATTCGCATCCTTTCCTAAGGATGCACACAGATGTACTCTTCTTCCCATATCAGCCAGGCGCACACTCTGGTTTGCCGCATCTCCACCCATGGTCATGCTGATTTCCTGGATTCGCTGCTTTTCCTGCCATTTTTCTGTGTTTTCTATGGGATATGCAGCAATATCGACAACAGCAGTTCCTATACATAAAACATCCATCACTTTTTACTTTCCAAAATATCTGGCAACTTCTTTCAGGTGTTCTACAATTGGAAGATGCTGCGGACATACTCCCTCACACTGGCGACATTCGATACAGTCACTGGCTTTGCCGGTAGATTTCACCATATTGTCGTAATACTCGCCCTGAGGTGTCCAGCCCTTGGTCTCCACTTCCTGTTTATCAGCATTGTACAGAGAGAAACACTTCGGAATAGGAATCTGCTGAGGACATCCTGCCACGCAATACTCACATCCCGTACATGGAATTGCAATACTTCCATTGATGATACCAACTGCCATTTCAATCCGCTTCATTTCTTCTTCATTCAATGGCTTAAAGTCAGACATATAACTCGTGTTATCCAATACCTGCTCCACGGTATTCATGCCGGAAAGTACCATACATACATTCTTCTGACTTGCTGCAAAACGGATTGCCCAGCTAGGAATCGATGCATCTGGATTATATTCTTTAAAAAGATTTGTAACAGCCTCTGGTACACTTGCCAGTGTTCCACCCTTTACCGGTTCCATAACAATGACTGGCATATTATGTTTTTCTGCTACTTCATAGCATTTTCTGGACTGAATGGAGTTACTATCCCAGTCAAGATAATTGATCTGAAGCTGTACATATTCAAATTCTGGATGTTCTGTCAGCACTTTATCTAACAGTTCCGGGCCATCATGGAAAGAAAATCCGATATGTTTTACCAGACCACTTTCTTTCTTCTCTTTCAGCCAGTTAAAGCAATCCAGCTTTTCATATACTTCAATGCTGTGAGAATTAATATCATGTAACCAGTAATAGTCAAAAAACTCTACTCCTGTTTTTCTGCGCTGTTCATTGAAAATATAGTCCCGATCTTCCTTTGTCTTTATGAAATTAGAATGCAGCTTTGTTGTTAATGTAAATTTATCCCGGGGATAACGGTCAACCAGAACTTCCTTCGTTACATTTTCACTCTGGAAATTGCAGTACATCCATGCGGTATCAAAATATGTAAATCCTCTTTCTATAAAAAGATCTACTAATTTCTTTGTCAATTCAATATCGATTTTTTCGGGATCTTCTGGCAGTGCCGGAAGACGCATCAAGCCAAAACCCAGTTTTTTCTGATTCATCATATACATTTCCTCTCTTTTCACAAAATTTCATACATGATATAAGTATAGCATCAAAGCAATAAAAAAACCAGTCACTATTGACTGGTTACTGTTCTTGTACCTTCAAAACCACACACAGAAATATTT
>JBJEMC010000238.1:0-25994 GCA_051879475.1 Muricoprocola sp.
CCTAAAATCAAATTGCTGAAGAACATTTCCAAAAACTTTGTTGTAACATAAACGCTAGGTCTTCTGGCAGGCGAAAGGCGCTGTGCCAGTAGATGGCCGTCTGAATCTCACCATCCCATTCTGTTTCTTCCATAAAATTACGAATCAATTTTTCTTTTCCAAAAAGAAGTTCTGCTCCGAACTTTGCATGATCCAAAGACTGAGCATCTATAAAGGTATTGAATCTACGGATCTGCTCAAATCTTCCGATATCATGAAGCATGCCACATACCCAGGCAATATCTAGTTCCTCTTCTGACATCAATAGGCTTCTGGCAATTCTTTCACATAATTCCGCTACCCTGTGGGTATGTCCCATCTTCAACCCAATTTTAGGATCTTTGGAATCATAGTTACTTACATAATTTTTAAATTCTGATTTTATCTTTTTTCTGTCCATCATTTTTCCTCAGTACTTTTATTCAAATGTCTCCACATCTACATGCCGGTTTTTTCCTTTTGTTCTCCATATCATCAAAAAGTTCTTTCACCTCTGTTTCCGTTGAATATACTGGTTCTGAGTACAATGATTGTATTTTTTCGTCAGAAATCCAATATTTACGCATTGATTCATTATCTGAATATTCAAATCTTCTGAGTATCAATCTTTCCGTTTCAATCGTTTTTGTTCCTAAATGTGTAAGCATTCGTTATTCCTCCAAATTATATTTCAACATTGCAACTCCCGATTAAGATTTCCCTTACGTGATATCGTCCCATCAGTGTTTACGAACTCTGATAATAAGGACAAACAGGTCAAGTCTTTTTCTCGTTTTGTTCCCATTTTACCATAGCTGACGCCACGTGGATAGTCCGTTTCGACAACCCTTTGTGTTAATATTATAACTTCCTCCAAAATAAAAAACGCAAAAACGCCTGACTCCCCTGGGGGAGTTCAGTGGCTCTGCATCATAGCGTCTGGCTCATATGCATGTCGATATATGTCAAGCACTTTTGTAATTCTTCACTCCAAAAATAAAATAGAGAATGTGAAACAGCCACACAAATCCCAGCACGATTCTTCCCAAGGGCACCTGATGCATCATAATGAAACCAATCGACATAAGAATTGTTACCGTAACCATGATTTTCATTTTCGTTTTCCACGTCATCCCCTGTCCCTTTACAAAGCTTTCCAGGTTTTTTTTATAAAGCTTCGTATTGATAAACCAGTGGTTTAATTTTTCAGAGCTTCTGGCAAAACAGAATGCCGCTAACATCAGGAAGGGAAACGCCGGTAAAAGTGGCAAAACGGCGCCCAGCGCCCCAAGGCCTACCCCAATGCAGCCAAGTATTATGAATAACAATTTCTTTAGTCTCATCAGCTTACCCTCCCCTGTTCTACAGAATACATGTTCTGTGCAATACACATAGTTGATTTTCTATGGGAAACCAGTACAATTGTCTTATTTTCCTTTTCCTCATCTAAAGCTTTCAGAATCACAGCTTCATTCAAACTGTCGAGGTTACTTGTTGGCTCATCCAGTAATAATAGATCAGAATCATGCAGGAAGGCTCTTGCAAGTCCCAATCTTTGTCTTTCTCCCCCTGAAAGCGTATCACCCAGTTCTCCTACAGCAGTTTCATATCCTTCCGGAAGGGACATGATAAAATCATGTACGGAGGCTTTTCTGCAGGCACTCTCGATTTCTTCTTTCGTTGCATCAGGCTTTGCTATGCGAAGATTATTGCTGATACTGTCATGGAACAGATATGTTTCCTGTGTCACATAGCTTTCCATATCCCGAAGATGTCTGGTTGGAATCTTTTTCACATCCTCACCATCTACCGATATCCTTCCTTCCGTCACATCCCAGAATCTCATTAACAGCTTCAGTAAAGTGGACTTTCCGGAACCGCTGGCACCAAGAATTCCTGTGATCCTGCCCGGCTCCAGTTTTAGAGAAAAATCTGTTAGGATTTCTTCTTTGTCATATGCAAAGTTTACCTTCTTTGCTTCTGCTCCCAAAAATTCATGCTTCTTCTCCAGGGAAACCTCTCCCGGTATCTCCTCCACCAACGGGGCTTCTTCCAGAAGAGAAAGAACCCTCTCCCCGGATGCCAGCGTCTGATTCAGGTTATTGGACAGACTGGATAATGCAACCACCGGTCCAAAAGATCCCATCATTGCAATGGTGCAGATCAGAATTCCTTCAAATTCCATCGCCCCTTTTTCATACAGTAAGACATTCACAATCAGCATACTAAAAGATGCCAGAAGGATCACCAGATTAGTCAATGATCTCTGCATTCCTTCCATCTTACTTAAATCTTCCTGCATTTTGGCAAGCTTTTTCGAACGTTCTGACATCATCCGCTTCCTGTTTTCTCCCTGCCCGTACTGGATCGTCTCATCCAGTCCCCGGAGAGAATCCAGTACAAAACTGTTCAGTTCTCCAAAACCTGTCCGAAATTCCATCCCCTTCTGGCTTCCACATGTTCCATTCCACATAGGAATGACCATTCCAACAATCAAATAAGCAGACAGAGCAAGCATGCCTGCCAATACATGGTATCTTCCAATAAAAAGCACCATAATCAGTGATGTAAGGATGGCAATCGCAATAGGCGAAATGGTGTGTGCATAAAACACCTCCAGAAGTTCAATGTCTGTTGTGATAATCGAAATCAGATTTCCCTTATCACGCCCTTCCAGTTTTGCAGGGCAGAGCTTTCGAAGAACAGAAAATACCTTATGCCGGATAATTGCCAGAAGTTTAAATGCAATATAGTGATTGCAGTACTGTTCTGCGTAATGCAGGATTCCACGTAATACTGCAATGATAATCATCACTGTAAGAATCATCCGCACAGAAACAGAACTTCCCATCTGGGAAAAATCAGAGAAAAGCACCTGAACAATGGCTTGTCCTGCTAAGATGGTCAGAAAAATGGCGCATAAATAACCGATCGTTCCCAAGATAATTGCCGTGAACATAATATGCAGCAGCGGTTTCACCAGTCCGATCAGACTCCCCATAATCAATACTGCACTTCTTCTTTTTCTTTCCATTATCTGATTCCCCCCTTTCTGTAATTCTCCAGTGCCATCTGACTGTCATACAGATGTCTGTATGCTCCATTCTTATTCATCAATTCTTCGTGATTACCGCTTTCTCTGATTTTCCCATCTTTCAGGAAATAAATCCGGTCAGACTCCACCACGTTTGCCAGACGATGTGAAATCAAAAGAACCGTCTTTTCTCTGGCAATCTCATGAATCACATCCATGATCAGTTCTTCACTTTCCACATCCACATTAGAGGTCGCCTCATCAAAAATATACACAGACGCATCCTGTAATAAAGCTCTGGCAATCACCAGCCTCTGGCACTGTCCACCAGATAAGTTACTCGCCTTTTCCAAAAGTTTTGTCTTAAGTCCATCCTGGGTCTGCAAAAATCCAAACAGATTGACTTTTTCCAGGACCGCCTGCATCTCTTCCTCTGTGGCATTCGGTTTTGCCATACGAAGATTTTCTTCCACTGTACCTTTAAAGAGGTAACTGTTATGTCGAACCGTTACCACCTGCTTCATCAGCTCTCCTTCCTCTATCTGGGAAAGGGAAATACCGCCAATGGTGATCTCTCCTGTATACTTATGGTTCCTTGCCGACAGTATTCCTGCAATGGTACTCTTTCCACATCCGGATTCACCTACCAGTGAGACAAAACTCCCGGACTTCAGATTCAAATCAATTCCACTTAGGATCTCTTTCTTATCTTCATAGGAAAAATGTACATTTTTCAGGGAGATATCAAGGGGTCCTTCTGGCAGCACGAGATTGCCCTTTTCCGGCTCCTCCAGATCTAAGATCTTAAAAATCTTATCGCTGGCAGCCATTCCATTCATTGCAATATGGAAGAAGGATCCCAAAAGTCTCAGTGGAAGAAAAAATTCACTTGCCAGAAGTACGATACATAAGGTTCCGGATAATGATATATTTCCTTTCAGAAATTCAGATACTACAACTGCCATTCCAATGGCTGCACCCCCATATGCCACAATATCCATGACACTGGTAGAATTAAGCTGCATCGTCAGCACCTTCATGGTGATTTTTCGGAAACGCTGGGACTCTTCATCCATCTCATCCGCTTTTCTCTGGTCAGCCTGGTAAATCTTTAAGGTCGTCATTCCCTGTAAATTTTCAAGAAAGGAGTCCCCCAATCCTGTGTAAACGATCCAATACCTGCTCAGCAGTTTTTTCGCAATCTTCTGTACCACGACAATAGAAATCGGTATCAGAGGTACACAGATCAAAAGAATGATGCTGGCTTTCATACTTACTCTGCACAAAATGACAAACAGGGTTATCGGTGCAATTAAGCTGTAAAACAATTGGGGAAGATATTTTCCAAAATAGGTTTCCAGCTGTTCCACCCCCTCTGTTGAAACCTGAACAACTTCTGAAGAAGATACCTGTTCCCGATAAGATGCCCCCAGTTTCAGTAATTTTTCATAAATCTTTTCCCGCAAAATCCTCTTCACATCTGTGCTTGCCAGATAAGAACACCTGGTTCCCATTCGTTCACAAAGAAATCGAATCAACACTACCAGGGCCAGAATAAATGCTACCCCTGCAAGAATCTGAACCGTCACCGTACCATACAGAACTCTTTGCAGCAGATCTGCAATCAAAAAGACTGCCAATACCTGAGACAGAAGTGCTGTCCATTGCCACAGAACCGTATATACAATGTACTTTTCTGCGTGGGACAATAATCCTAAAAGCCTCGTTTTCATCAATTTGTATACCTCCCATAATGATAGTTTATCTATTCACGCGACTTGGTTAGTATACACTCACTTCTGTTTCTTGTAAATAACTTTTTCTCAAACAGAGAATTTATTTTACTGCATATATTTATGTATCGTTGCCTTTACAGCCCCAGGGCCGACAATCATTTCCCGGAACATGGTTTCAATTTTTTCTCCAATTCCGGCTTTGTAGAGGTCTGTATAGAACAATCTCTCATTAGAAAGAATCGGTTTTAACTGCTCTTTTAATGTTTCCGGCTGTCCGATCACAATGTCTTTGAATTGTTCTTGAATCTCCTCATTCATAGGGTCTGGCGCAAGCTCGTACTTCTTTCCTTCATCATCCACAGCCAGCATATATCGAAGCCATCCGGCTATTCCAAGAGGAATGGCTGTCAGTCTGGAGGCATCCCCATATTTTTCTACATAGGCTTTTACAGTCTCTCCAAAACGGATACCAACCATCTGGGATACATCCACGGACAGACGAAGATTGGTATCCCCAAGGTATTCATTTGGAAAACGATCTTCAAATAATTCATCTACAAATGCCTGGGGTGAAAGAATTCCCGGATCCGGAACTACCGGAAGCCCCTCATCATAAGCAATCATACGGGCCATTTTCATCATGTCCTCATTGGTATTCAGCATATGGGCAAACAAATCATATCCCAGCACTACCCCCAGAGGTCCTGTGGCGGAATGTACCGGATTTAAACATACCGTCACTTTCATGCGTTCAGACAGATTTACCGTATTCCTGTCAGTCATATACACACCAAAGCCTTTTTCCAGAGCCGGGCGGCCGTTTGGAAATGTATCTTCAATGACAAGATACTGTGGTTTTTCCGCATTGACAAAAGGTGCAATATAGGTTTTCTTTCCTGTAATCACAGGCTGCATATCCTCCACACCCAGACTTTCCAGATCTGTTGCAATCTGCTCACTTGGACGCGGTGTGATCTTATCAATCATGGTCCATGGAAAAGCAATCATTTTTTCATTACTTACATAACTTACAAAACCATCATCTACAAAACCTGCTTTTTTCCACTCTTCTGTCATGGTCAGTACGGACTGGCGAAGTCTCGCTCCATTCTGGGAACAGTTATCCATCGATACTAACGCCAGAGGATATCTGCCTGCTTTATATCTCTCAAACAGCATCGCCACCAGAACTGCCATAGCTCCCGTAGCTTTATCCGGGCCATTCTGAATATCTGCCTGTACAAAAGGGAGCCATGTGCCATCTGCTTTTTGCAGTGCATATCCTTTTTCTGTGATTGTAAAAGAAACTAACTGCAGAGAGGGGCTGGAAAAGATTTCTTTCAGACGATTCCACTGCTGCTGGTCAGAGGACTGTGCTTTTACTGCTTCTGCCAAAGCCCCCAGCACTTTATATTCCCGTTTGCCATCTCCGTGCAGAATTACATTTAAGCCCAGATTGTCATAGGGTTTATAAATTTTATCAACTACATCATAATCGAAAGTCTCCACACAGGTAAGACCACGATCCAACACTCCTTCCTCCAGAAGACCATCCGCAATTCCTCCAATAAATACTCGGAAAATGTTTCCAATTCCAAAATGAACCCATTCCGGCTCTTTTTTTGCTTTTTCTGAAACTTTCTCCACATCATAGCCTGGAAGTACAATCCCTGCTTTTTCCCAGGCTTCCCTTTCTTTGATACCACTCATTGTTAATTTCATGTTATATCCTCCTTATTTTCATATCGTCATAACTTATGTTTAACTCTTAACTGTAAGTAAAATATATATCTTTATTTTTCAAAAATCCATTGATAAAACATACATTTTTTAGGATTGAATTTTGTGTATATTTACTAATTATTTTACAATGATTGTATTCCCTTCGGGTTTATACTATAATATCTTTATAACTTAATCTTATGTCAGAGTCGAAACTTCTCCAGAGGTATTATATGAACGAAAAAGGATTCACCACTATTCAATTGAAACAGATAAACAAATCAAAAGTCTATCACTATATTTACAGGAAAAAAGTAACTTCGAAACTTCAGATCGTACAGGATCTGCAAATGGGGCTGTCTACTGTCAGCCAGAACCTGAATCTGCTGGAAGAGGAAGGTCTCATTGAACGAAATGGATTCTTTGACTCCACAGGGGGACGGAAAGCTCAGACAATCCGGATTGTTCCTGACTTCCGGCTTTCTATCGGAATCGGGATCTTAAAAAATATGTTTCATATGACGGTGGTTGATTTATACGGAAATGCCATCTATACAGATACGATTGCACTTCCCTACTCTAATACGACCTCATATTATGAACAGGTGGCAGATCACATCAAAGAATTGATTGCAAGAAATCAGTATGAGGATGCAAAGATCCTGGGTGTGTCCATTGCAACTCAGGGAATCACCTCTTCTGATCATACCTCTGTAACCTATGGAAAAATTATGGGGAGCACTGGCATGGATATAAAGGATTTTTCTCAGTTTCTTCCTTATCCCTGCCATCTGGAACACGATTCCAAATCTGCTGCCTGCCTGGAATTATGGAATCATCAAGAACTTGACAGTGCCGTTGTCATCCTGCTGAACAGAAATCTGGGCGGTGCAGTCATAACAAACCGTCAGATTCATCAGGGAAGTTCTATGCACAGCGGTGCAATTGAACATATGTGTATCAATCCTGACGGACCGCTTTGCTACTGTGGAAACCGTGGATGCCTGGAGACTTACTGTTCTGCCAATGCACTGGAGGATTCCTCTGGTTTGTCCGTCAAAGAATTTTTTTCTTTATTAAGAGAAAAAAATTCTCCCCAGCTTACACAGATCTGGGAAGACTATTTAAATCATCTGGCATTTGCCATGAAAAACCTGAATCTGATCATCGATGCACCCATGATTCTAAGTGGCTATCTGGCTCCATATATTACAGATGAGGATATCGACTACTTATCAGAACGAATCAACTGCGCCTCTCCTTTTTCACTGGATAAAGATCAGATTCTTGTGGGAATACACGGACAGTATACCCCGGCAGTTGGCGCAGCACTGTTTTATTTGGAACAGTTTCTAAATACCATATAGTATGAGAAAGAAAGTGAGAGATTTATTATGATTGAAAACAAATTAGGGATCACAAGCTCTGCAGAACTCGCCCGTGAGGAAGAACGCATAAGTAAGAAAAAAGCTGCTGAATTATTTGAGAACCATCTTCTTGATACTCTTGTGCCAGGTACATTTTCTACATTACAGGTAATCCATACTTATCTGTTTGAGGATATTTACCATTTCGCAGGAAAAGTTCGCACAGTCAATATTGCAAAAGGCAATTTCCGTTTTGCACCGCTCATGTACTTACAGGCAGCACTTGATAACATTGATAAAATGCCGCAGTCAAACTTTGATGAAATTGTAGAAAAATATGTTGAAATGAACATTGCCCACCCGTTCCGAGAGGGCAACGGCCGCAGTATGCGCATTTGGCTTGACCATATCCTGAAAACCGAAATCGGTAAAGTGGTGGATTGGAGTAAGGTGGATAAAGAAGATTATCTTCTTGCCATGGAGCGCAGCCCCATAAAAGATATTGAAATCAAATTCCTTTTAAAAAATGCCCTGACTGATGAAATCAACAGCCGCGAAATCTATATGAAAGGCATTGATCACAGCTACTACTACGAGGGTTATACAACATATAGGCTCTCGGAATCTTGAGCCTATTTTTGCTATCTCATGTACTTTTCATTTTGTTTATCGGATGTATATGAATTTCTGTTATTTCAGAATATTATCATTTGTAAAGATTAAAATACGTTTCCCCTTTCAAGTTTATTGTAGCACAGCGTATTTTCAAAATCCAGAAGAAACCACCTTTTCTAATAAATCCAGAGTCTTCTTCCAGGCCATTTGCAACCTCCAGTGCCTGTTTTCCTGATCCACCGTGTGACTGTACCACAGTTACCTCCTGCCTCTTCTCTTCCCGCTTCCTCCGGCTTTTCAAACAGAATCTCCCCGTTTTTGCGGATCATAGTCACATTGATGTGGTCATACTTGATCTCAAGTTCTATCTGATCGGATCCTGCCTGCATCAGGATCACGAAATGAAGCACTACCGGAGAATCCAACAGTTCTACCTGGCAGATTCCCTGTTCCAGCAGTTCTCGGGTTCTTTTCCGGTCTTCTTCCGTCACCTGTTCCAGCACTTCCATATTTCTGGAAGCATCTCCGCCCACCGCTCCCAGAATGACACCGGCAGGAATTCCATACAGTCCGCCAGAATTGGGAATCACCACGCAGCGGACATTTTTGATGATATTTCCGCTGCAGCGGACGATGATCTTCTCCGGCTCCCTGCCCAGTACTTCTCTGGCACGAGCCGCACCGCAGGCAAGGGCAATGGGTTCCGTACACCCCATTGCCGGCACCATCTCTTCTTTTAATATTGCTATATAGCTTTTATATATTCTTTCATCCATTATAATCCATCCCCCTGACTGAGATGGCAGGCAACCATATGGTTACTGCTCACCTGTTTCATCTGAGGGCATTCCGTCCTACACCGCTCAGTGGCATAGGGGCACCTGGTATGAAAACGGCATCCCTCCGGAACCTGCATGGGGCTGGGCAAGTCGCCGCTTATGATCTGGCGTTTGGATGCTGCAGCCCGATCCGGATCTGCAATCGGGATCGCGGAAAGCAGTGCCTGGGTATAGGGATGCAGCGGATGGTCATAAAGCTCATCATTATCCGCAATTTCCACAATATTTCCAAGATACATCACACCGATCCGATTGGAAATATGGCGCACCATGGAAAGATCGTGGGATACAAACAGATAGGTCAGGCCGAATTCCTGCTGCAGATCTTCCAGCATATTGACCACCTGGGCCTGAATCGATACATCCAGTGCGGAAATAGGTTCGTCACACATGATAAAATCCGGATTTACAGACAGTGCTCTGGCGATACCGATTCGCTGTCTCTGGCCACCGGAAAATTCATAGGCATATTTTTCCAGCGCGTCCTGCTGCAGCCCTACCTTTTCCAGCAGCTCCTTGATGCGATCCAGCCGGTCTGCTTTGCTCATATCCGTATTCATGCGCAGCGGTTCTTCCATAATCTCCCGCACATTCTGATGAGGATCCAGCGCGGAATAAGGATCCTGGAAAATGATCTGCATTCTTTTATGATAAGGTAAAATCTCTTTTTTCTTCTTATGGGTAATATCTTCTCCGTCAAAAATGATCTGTCCGTCCGTGGGCTCATACATCCGGATCAGGGTACGTCCAAGTGTGGATTTGCCGCAGCCAGATTCTCCCACCAGACCAAAGGCCTCTCCGCGGCGGATATCAAAGGTCACTCCATCTACTGCTTTCACATACCGTTTTGAGGTACCGAGGAAACTGCGGACAGCAAAATATTTTTTCAGATTCTTTGCCTGAAGAAGGATCTTCTGCCGATCATCCATTCTTTTTTCCTCCCTCTTTCATATTCTTTTCCATCTCATCCAGCTCCTCATCCGTAAACACGCATCTGGCCTGCTGGGTTTCCGAATAAATCTTCATGGGTATCTTGTCGCTGACGCACTTTTCACAGGCAAACTGGCACCTGGTCTGGAACGGGCAGCCTGCCGGAAGACAGGTCAGAGACGGAGCCGCTCCCGGAATCGCCTCCAGCCGTTCCTTCACTCCAGTCACCGGCTTCGGTATGGCACGCAGCAATGCTCTGGTATAAGGATGTTTCGGATGATAAAAAATATCCCCGGTCAACCCGTTTTCCATGATCATTCCGCCGTACATGACCGCAATCCTACTGCAGGTACTGGCCACCACGCCCAGATCATGGGTGATCAGAACAACGCTCATATGTTCCTTCTCCTGCAGTTCTTTTAAAAGTTCCAGAATCTGGGCCTGTATCGTCACATCCAGGGCAGTGGTGGGCTCATCCGCAATCAGCAGCTTCGGGGCGCAGCACAGCGCCATGGCAATCATGACCCTCTGGCGCATTCCGCCGGAGAACTCATGGGGATACTGCTCCATCCGACTTTCCGGTGAAGGAATCCCTACTTTTGCCAGTGCTTCCACCGCCATTTTTTCTGCCTGGCTTTTACTTACTTTCTGATGACGCCTGATCACCTCCGTCAGATGATGTCCGATCTTTTTTACCGGGTTAAGAGCCGTCATGGGATCCTGAAAGATCATGGCTATTTCCTTTCCCCTGATCTTCCGATATGCTTCCTCCGAAAGCTTCAGCAGGTCCATATCTCCGAATCGCATTTCATCTGCTTCCACATGGGCATTCTCCGGCAGAATTCCCAGTATTGATTTCATCAGCACACTTTTTCCGCTTCCGGATTCTCCCACAATAGCGAAAAACTCTCCTTCATTGACGTGAAGATCTACACCGCGAACCGCTTCCAGCGTTTCTTTTTGGACGCGAAAGGAAGTCCTGATATTTTTCACTGTTAATAATTCTTTTTCTTCTGTGTTCATCTGGTGCCTCCTACTCCTGATCTCCATCGCTGACCCGCGGTTCCACATAAATGCGCAGCAGGTTGCCGATCTTATTAAAAGAAAATACGGTAAGTATGATCAGAATTCCTGGCAGCACTGCCATGTGGATGGAACGCTGCAGATATGTCTGGGAACGCTGCAGAAGACTTCCCCAGGAGGAATCTGGCTGAACGATTCCCAGACCCAAAAAACTCAGAGAAGATTCTGTCATGATTGCGTCCGCAATACTGGTGGTGGCCACGATAATGATGGTAGGAAAGGCGCTGGGAATAATGTGGAACAGAATGATCCGCCACATGGGCACTCCCATGAACTGCGCATACTGAATATATTCCCGCTCCCGGATTGAGAGCGTCTCCGCCCTGGTTAGCCTGGCTGTTCCCATCCAGGTAAACAGACCGATTACAAGAATTATGGACTTGATCCCCCTTTTCATAAACAGGCTGACCACCGTAACCAGGATCAGCCACGGGATCGAATGAAGCACATCCACCAGACGCATCAGAACAGAGTCCACAATGCCTCCGCAGTATCCGGCTACCGTACCTACGATGATTCCGATGGAAGCGCTGGCCAGCATAGCCAGAATGCCTACCATCAGGGACACTCTGCCGCCGTAAACCACTCTGGCCAGATAATCTCTGCCCAGTTCATCTGTTCCGAACCAGTGGGCTTTGGAAAATCCCTGCAACATATTGGTGGTATCCACGGTATTGGGATCCAGAGGCAAAAGAGGGGCACACAGTGAAACCGTGATCAGAATCACCAGCCATACAATTGCCAGAATGCTCAGTTTATCATTTTTAAGCGCCGTAAGTACATGATCCATCCGGCGCTTCCGGTTATTATTTGATGTCTTTTTCATGTGATCACCCCATTTCTCTGATCCGCGGGTCTGTCAGGCAACAAAGAATATCTGCCAGAAGATTTCCCAAAATTACCATGGTAGAAGACAGCAGCAGAATTGCCAGCACCACCGGATAATCCAGGCCATCCACCGCAGTCGTAAAATACGGTCCGATTCCCGGCCAGCTGAAGATCGTCTCCGTAATGATCGCGCCTGTGATCAGCATAGGCATTGCCATACCCAGCTTTGTGATCACCGGAAGCAGCACATTCTTACAGACATGCTTAAACATAATCTCTGTCTTAGACGCACCAAAAGCTTTCTGCACCATTACATAATCCTCTGAAAACTGGGTAATGGTAGAAGATCGCACATAACGAATCAGATCCGGCATAAACGCAATCACCAGAACCGTATAGGGAAGAATAAAATGTCTCAGAAAATCGATAAAAGAATCTTCCATTCCGATGGTGTGCATTCCGATAATAGGCAGGATATGCAGCTTATAGCCGAATATATAGAGCAGCAGCATAGATACCCAAAAAGTGGGGGTAGCAATTCCAATAGATGCAAACCCATCGATCAGTTTATCCTGCCACTTATTTTTGTGGGCTCCTGCCACCAGCCCCAGAATGAGTGCCAGCACATAGGCTGTCAGGTAAGACGGCAGAATCAGCTTGATCGTATTCACGATCCGAACTGAAAGATCCAGAGAAATACTCTGGCCAGTTACGATGGAATAACCGAATTCTCCATGCAGAATCCCCTCCAGCCATTTCACATACTGTATGTATGCGGGCTGGTCATAGCCGTATTTGGCCCGCATCAGTTCCATTACTTCCTCCGACATACCCGGTTTTATCATGGTATCCACCGCATTATAGGGGGCGGCGCTCATCATAATAAAACAGAGAATCGAAATTGCCAGCAGCAACGGTATGGCCGTGGCAACACGTTTCGCAATATATTTTGCCATTACATTCACTCCTCATTTAAAACAACTTATTTATCACAGGAAATGCGGAACTTCCCATACACAGCGATAAAACACGCTTCGCGAGTTTTATCAGCTGATTAGCGGTCGTCAAATGCAATTGTGCGAGCACATTGCATTTTCCTCGTCGCCATAACAAAAATGCTCCGCGCACTTCTGCTTTTTTGTCAGCAGGTACACGAAGCAAATTTCCGGATTTTATTCCAGTGTCAGGTAAGATGCATCAGAAAGTGTATAGATCGGAACAAGACCACACTCATCAATACCGCCTACACGATTATTGATCAAAACAATATAATTATTGGAAGCAATCGGATACAGGCAAGCGTCATCCTGAATCACCTTCTGGAGCTCAGAATAGATGGAAGCACGCTCATCCGTATCGAAGGTAGCAATACCCTCTGCAAACAGACGGTCAATATCTTCATTGTTGCTGCCACTGTAATTGAACGCACCGTCGCTTCTGAACATATCTGCATAAGTCTGCGGGTCGCTTCCCATAATATATCCGCCGAAGAACAGATCAAACGGCTTGTCCTCCTCAGTGAGTTCATTGTAATAAGCAGTTGACTCCATCGGATTGAGTTCCACTGTAATACCGGCCTGTGCCAGCTGCTGCTGCATCAGGACAGCCCATGTCTCCTGTGTGGTATCGCTACTGCAGTATCCCACATTCAAAGTCAGTCCCTCTGCTCCGGCCTCTGCCAGCAAAGCTTTTGCTTTTTCCACATCGGTATCATACTTCTCAACTTCTGTATCATCATAATATGCATTGTTAGGAGGCAGGAAGGTGTAGATTTCGTCGTAATTGTCTGGGGACAGATAGGTGGCAGTAGCCAGTTCTGTCTTATTCAGTGCATAGAAAATTGCCTGACGAACCCTTACATCTGTCACCGTTCTTGCATTCACCTGCATATATCCCACACGGCCCTGATTGAAAATATGGGCAGTCAGGTTGCTGGCCTCCAGATCGATCTGGTTCAGGTAAGCCGGTGTGGTGGGCCATGCATCTACTTCTCCACTCTGGATTGCCAGCATGGCGGTATCATCTGATGTAATGATGCGTAATACGATGGTATCGATGGAAGGTGTATTCCTGAAATAGTTTTCATTCTTCTCAAATTTTAAATAGGAACCTGCAGAGTACTCCGTCAGAATATAAGCTCCCGTAGTAACGGTGGGGTCTGTGAACTCGTAAGTAGAGAAATCCACATCCGCGAACACATGCTCCGGAAGGATATATACCTCATAGGCAAAGGCTTCCATATGAGCCGGGCTTGCACTTGGGAATGTGCAGGATACGGTGTAGTCATCCACTTTCTCTACTACTGCCGCACCTTCCTCAGAGACAAAATTGCCGTACATCTCGCTGGCATTTTCCGGTTTCATAATCTGCTCCAGTGTAAATACCACGTCATCCGCAGTAAACGGTTCTCCGTCAGACCAGGTCACATCATCTCTCAGAGTAAAGGTATAGGTACATTCATCCTCGGACAATTCATATCCGGTAGCCAGGTACCAGTCATAATCCGATCCATCAATCTTGAACAGCGGTGAATATACCAGGTTGCTGGTCATCAGTCCCCAACGGTCGCTGGAAGTAATCGGGTTCACATTGGCACCGGGATCTCCTGCAATCGCATAGGTAAAAACGCTTCCCTCCGCAGATGCGGTAGCTGCCATTCCCATCGCAGCAAGGCATACGGTACCAGCCATCATAACTGTTTTCAGTTTCTTATTCATGTTTTCTCCTTTCGTTACAGATCAAATAAAAGGAGACAGGGAGGCTGAACCATCATTGCTATTCTGAACCTCCTTGTCTCCTTTTTTATTTTAATCGAAAAATTTGTTTTAAATATAACACTATCTGACACTTTGTGTCAATTATTTTCCTTATTTTCTGGATTGTTACTGTTCACGTACGTTCCAGTAACGATGAAAAAGCCATGCAAAACACCTCGCGGAACAGGGGTACCTGACACATAGAACTTTCACTATTTTTTCACAATACCTGACCCAAAAATTCTATCGCCCGTGGATGTTTCGTGTGGTTGAACACTTCATCCGGAGTGCCTTTTTCGGCGATCTGACCGTCATACATGAACCAGACGCGGTCGCTGACCTCCCGGGCAAATCCCATCTCATGAGTTACAATCACGGTAGTCATACCGGACAGTGCCAGACCTTTGATAACTTCCAGTACGCCTTTGACCATCTCAGGATCAAGAGCACTGGTAGGTTCATCAAACAAAAGAACTTTGGGATCCATTGCCATGGCACGGACGATTGCCAGACGCTGCTTCTGACCGCCAGACAGCTTCCGTGGATGTTCGGACGCTTTGTCGGCAAGCCCGACTTTCTCCAAAAGCTCCATAGCCTTTTCCTCTGCCTCCTGCTTTGTCATCAGCTTGTTGCACACCGGAGCCAAGGTCACATTTTCCAGTACAGAAAGATGCGGGAAAACGTTGAAATGCTGAAATACCATGCCCATCTTTCTTCTGTGCTCCGTGGGATTAACGGATTTGTCCGCGATATCCACGCCTTCAAAAATGACTTTTCCTGAGGTGGGCTGCTCCAGAAGGTTCATACAGCGCAGCAGCGTACTTTTTCCGCAGCCACTGGGACCTATGATGGAAATGACTTCTTTCTCATGGATTTCTTCGTTGATTCCTTTCAGAACATGAAGATGGTCAAAATCCTTATGCAGATCCACAATTTTGATCAATGCTTCCTCAGTCATTTGCTTTCAGCCTCCTCTCAAAAAGTTTCAGACACTGGGTCAGTACGACAGTAACCACCAGGTAGATCAATCCGACGATGGTCAGCGGCTCTATGGCAAGGAACATATTGGACTGTACAACCTTGAAAGAAGTCATCAGCTCCCCGATAAAGAATACGGATGCCAGAGAGCTCTCCTTGATCATAACGATAAACTCATTGCCGAGAGCCGGAAGGATATTTTTGATGGCCTGGGGAAAAATGACACGAAACATGATATTCCCCTCGGTCATTCCAAGGCTCATGGCTGCTTCTCTCTGTCCACTGTCTACCGCCTGAATACCTGCCCGGATACATTCCGCAATATAGGCGCTGGTATTGATCACCATCGCGATCAGGACACAGGACATATCGGAAATCTTCGGAATCAACGCCGGAAGCCCCAGCCAGAAAAAGTAGAGCTGCAGCAGAAGCGGTGTTCCCCGCAGTATTTCAATATAAACAGATGCGATTGTTCTCGGAAGCCAGTGTTTCGACATCTTGGTAAGCGCAACTGCAACTCCCAGAATGGTTCCGAATACGATTGCCACCGCCGATATCCAAAGTGTGCCTTTCAGTCCGTCCAAAAATACCGATCCATATCTGGACAGGATCTTACCCATGGTCTCTATCATTTTATTTCACTCCTGTTTTATTCATCCAGTCCAAGACTCTTTGCCTGCTCTACGGCATCATCCCACCACTGCTCATAGAGTCCCTGCTCTGTCACATCTGCAATGATGCGGTTTACTTCTCCGATCAGCTCTGTCTCACCTTTCGGGCAGGCAATAACTGTGGTATCCTGGGTATCCTCAAATAATGCTTCTGCCATGACAAGGTCATCATTGGCATCCACGAAAAGTTCTCCATTATCATAATATACAGCAACGGCATCACATTTGCCGGACTGCAGAGCCAGGATTGCATTGTTGACACTGTCGAAAGGCTTTGTCACAGGATCCTTGATCTGCGCATTGGTGTACATATCCTGCAGAGATCCATTCTGGTAAGCAATTGTCTTTCCTGCAAGAGAATCCAGATCCGGATACTTGTCAGCATCTTCCTTACGAACTACAAAACCGTGAACTGCCTCTGTTGTCCGATAGGAATCGGAAAGTTCCACAGACTCTGCACGCTCCGGTGTATAGCCAAGTCCTGAAATCGCCATCGGGTACTTTCCAGCTACGACACTGGCAAGTACGGCTGAAAACTCCAAGGGTACGATCTCCAGCTCTACACCCAGATCATCTGCAATGTATTTTGCCAGCTCCACATCTGCCCCACAGTACTGCTCCTGACCTTCTTTGCTGGTGTCACAGAACTCATAAGGAGCAAAATAAGGCTCCATAACAACCTGAAGCACACCATCCTCTTTGATCTGCTCCAGAAGATTGTCTGCTGCAAATACCTGTGTGCTGCAGGCGATCGATGATACAAGAGCTGCTGTTGTTGCAAGTGCGGTAAGTTTTTTCATTTTCATAATCATTTCCTCCTCATTATACGGCAAAATCTGCCGGATTTATTATTTATATGTTCTTCATGGCCTCATGGAGCTCTGTCCGGAACTGCTCGTCGCAAAGCACTTCCAGTGCTGTAGCAGCCATGGCCCGTGCCCCGATATGAATGAGACGATCTGAAAAGTCAGAACATGCTACATCCAGAAATGCTGCGTCATGTACCTCAGCCGGACTGAAATTCTTTGTACCGAGATAACCGTAAGCGGTAGGACAGGAATAGGAAACATTTCCGATGTCAGTGCTTCCTGAATGGTAAATGCTCTCTGTCTCAAATCCTGAAACGCCCTGTGCCTCCATATTTTTCTGGAACCTGCTCTGCAATGCAGGAATACGCTTATAATCATAAAAGGTATTTGGACACCGTTTCCATTCCAACCGGGCTCCTGTCATCAATTCAGCACCTTTTGCGCAGTTGATTACTTTCTGGATCACTGTCTCCAGATAATCCTTATTGGCTGCCCGGATAAAATACTGCATCTCACATCGATCAGGAACGATATTGCATGCCCGTCCTCCTTCTTTGATAATGCCGTGGATCCTCACATCAGAGGTCACATGCTGACGGAGCGCATTAACCCCCATAAAAGTCAGGTTACAGGCATCCAGCGCATTGATTCCTTCTTCCGGTGAGGAAGACGCATGGGTTGCCTTGCCATGAAAAGTAAAGGTCACATCCGTACATGCAAGAGCTACACATTCTACCGCATTATAACCTCCCAGATGAATCTGAAAAGCTGCGTCAATATCATCAAATCCGCCCTTTGCCGCAATATCGATTTTCCTGCCACAGGTCTCCTCCGCAGGAGTACCGATCAGCACGACCTTTCCCTTGAAATGATCCTTCATCCTTGCCAATGCTGCCGCCGCCTGAACCGTACTGCCGGCGATCCAGTTATGCCCGCAGGCGTGACCATTCTGATCATGATTGGGACCATATCCGGGCAGTGCGTCATACTCTGCCACAAAAGCCACAGTCGGACCTTCCTCATCCCCGTACTCACACCGAAAAGCAGTCGGGACATCACAGTAAGGATATGTAACTTTAAATCCCAGTTTCCTCATCTCACCGGTCAGATAATCTGCAGAATAAAACTCCTCATCCCCCAGTTCCGGATGAGCAAAAATCTCATGGCTGACTCTCTCCCCCAGATCTGAAATCTCTTCCTCTGCCTGATACAATAATTCCTTTAATGCGTCTATTTCCATCAATCTATCTCCTGTCATCCTCGATCATATAAATATCCGGATGTTTACCTGTATACTTCTTTCTGTTATCACATCATTGTTTTACCATGCTAAAGTATCAGTGACAAAATACAGGCCGTCTGTCCCTTTCAGACAGACAGCCACATCCTCGTATCTGTTGCCTTTATAATCAATAATAAATATATATCGTATTTTGGCACACTTGTCAAGTCATGAATTGTACCAGGGAAACGTTACAGTTCATAATTGCCATCCATTATCATCCATGTTCCCCAAACAATCAGTTCTGTATCATATTGTTACACACATGTTTATTAAAATAATTCGCCACCGGTCCAAGCCCAACTACAACAAACACGGTACACACACCGATTCCCAGCTTTGCTCCGCCTAAGAGAAGACTCAGAAGAAGTGCTCCGCCATCACAAATGATCCGGCTGGCAAAGAAAGGGACACCCAGCTTATCTTTCATAACAAGGGGCAAGCTGTCAAAGGGCGCGCTACCTACATCTGCAGACTGATACAGTGAAAGGCTAAATCCAAGAATCACTACTGCTACAAGTGACAGGATCACGCGGAGAATCAGATTTTCCGGCTGTCCTACAAAGTTGCCCAGAATCCAGTTCCACATCATAACAAAGTAACCGAGACCAAACCAGTTCACGATGGTTCCCAGTCCAATGTATTGTCTTCCCCACAGAATTTCAATGAGAAAAAATCCGGTATTCATGATTGCACAGACCATACCATAGGACAGTCCTGATTTCGCAGTGATTGCTTTCATCAATGATGAAAATGGATCATTCCCCAGTAAAACCAGATTGAACATTCCGACAGCAAATCCCATGATCACGTGAGCAACCAGTAACATCAGGACTCTGCGGCCCATCTGGGGCTTAATCAATTGCTTTTTTATCTTTTCCAACATTCTCTCTCCTCTTTTCATATGTATTTCATGAACATACTTTAACATTCTATCAAACCACTATTGTCAAATCAAGATGAATATAATAATATTACCAGAGAATCAAATGTTAAATCAGAGAAGGATATTATAAAAATGAATAGACTGTTTTTTAAATATGTGTTTCAGAATGTAGCAGGGATGATTGGTATCTCCATATATATACTGGCCGATACATTTTTTATTTCTGTATGTTCTGGTGCAAACGGAATCACGGTATTGAACCTTGCACTTCCCATCTATGGTCTGATTTTTGCAATCGGTGCCATGATCGGTGTTGGCTCTGCAACCAGATACGCAATCAAAAAAGCTCAGGGAGAAAAAGATATTGAGCATTATTTTACACAGGCAATCTTATGGGATATGATTTTTAGTATTCCCTTTATGTTGCTTGGGATTTTTGCTCCTGAATGGGTACTTCACCTCATGGGAGCTGATTCTGAAATCATGATACTTGGACGCAGCTATGTAAGAATCTTCATGACCGCTACACCACTGTTTATGATGAATTATACATTTACATCCTTTGTCAGGAATGACAATGCCCCCACCATCGCAATGATTGGTTCTATATCCGGAAGCTTATTTAACATTGTATTTGACTACATCTTTATGTTTCCTATGGGAATGGGCCTGACAGGTGCTGCACTTGCGACTATATGCTCGCCTCTGGTTACCAGTCTGATCTGCTGCATCCATTATGCCGGTCCTAAGAATCACGTAGGATTTCAATGGAAATTTCCCTCTGTCAGACATCTTTTATCCTGCTGCGGATTAGGAATCTCTGCTTTTGTAGGAGAAATGTCCTCCGCTATTACCACCGTTATTTTTAATCTGCTGATTCTGGGAATAGCAGGAAACATCGGTGTGGCTGCCTATGGTGTAGTAGCAAATCTGTCCCTGATTACTATGGCAATCTTTAACGGGGTCTCACAGGGGGTTCAGCCATTAATCAGTGAATCTTATGGATATGGGCATCATAGTGATGTTCGAAAATTACTGAAAACAGGTATCCTGATGTGTCTTTTTTTAGAAGTGGTAACAGTGGCCGTGACATGGGGATTTACAGATTCCCTGGCTGGAATCTTTAACAGTGAAGGAAATCCTACTCTCTTATTGTATGCACACGATGGATTAAGACTATATTTTCTTGGTTATCTTTTTGCAGGAATCAATATTTTTCTGGTGGGATATTTTTCCGCAACAGCAAAAGCCATGCAGGCCTTTGCAGCCTCAATTCTAAGAGGAGCGCTGGCAATTGCCGTATTCGCCGTTCTTATGTCAAAAATATGGGGCATGAATGGTATCTGGCTGTCATTTCTGGTTTCTGAAATCGTAACATTTTTTGTCATACTTATCATGTTAAAACAAAAACCACGGGGACAATAAACTGTACCCGTGGCTTATTATTTAGTTCTGGAAGTATCCTACTTTTGTCATTATATTTTCTTTCCTTTTCTACTCTAACAAGAAGTACCATTCTCATGATTTCCGATCAAAACTGTTTTTCCCTGAAATGCAAAGCCATAACTTCGGATTCGTTCTGACGGGATTCCCCGGGCAATTAATTGAGCAGCATACTGCTTTTTCTCAATCTGATCCAGGGCAGCAGCTACCGTTTCTTCCAGATTTGCTTCTCTTCTCGGATTCCTCACCTTGAATTCCAGAATCAATGCCTCATCTCTTTGCGGATCCTTCGGTTCTAGCACCACATCATACCGTCCGAATCCACTTTCCTGATTTGATCTGATAAAAAAACGATTCTGGAGATCTACGATCAATCCCAGCACAAAACCATGATAGAAACGCTCCGGCTGTTCCCCAGATGGTCCATTTCCGGTATCAAAATAACTGAATGTACTGAATGCTACCCGATTCATATATTCATTCATAGCATCCAGATCATCCAGAAGCATCGCTTTTACAAAATCGTTGTAATCTACTTCTGCTTCTCGAAACCATCCGCGGATCATCGACTGGAACATCACTTTCACTTCCAGATTCGTAATCGCCAGCTCATACTTTGGCTCGCATCCTTCCTCTACATCCAGATAATCCTCATATGAAATCACTTTCAGATAACCACTTGCAAGTAAAAGGCTCCATACGGCACTTTCATTTCCATCCAACTGATTATATACAATCTGCTCATCAATCGGTGATTGAATCGTCTCTCCTCTCAACAAGCTTTCAAATTTCTCCTTTATCTGACGGTTTCCCTCACGAAGAAGCTTTCCTACCAGACTGTTAGAACTGGTATTTGCCCAGTAAGTCATAATTTTTTTCTTACTTAGGAAGTTGAGAATCGACCATGGATTATAAATATCCTTATGTGTTCCAAATATAAACCCATCATACCAACGTTTTACCTGCTCTTTTTCCCCAGAACAGCCACATTCTTCTAAAGAATCAAACACCTCTTCTTCTGTAAAACCAAAGGCTGTTGCATACTTGTCAGATGTTGTAGTTACCACTTCCAGATTATTCAAATCTGAAAAAATAGATTCTTTGCTTACCCGTGTAATCCCTGTCATAATTCCACGCTCCAGGTATGGATTGGTTTTAAAAGTGGAATTAAATAAGCTTCTGGTAAATACAACCAGTTCTTTCCAATAGCCACCTACAAAAGCTTCCTGCATAGGAGTATCATACTCATCAAGCAGGATAATCACTTTTTTCCCATAATATCGATATAAAAAATCCGACAGTTGGTACAATGCAGAAGTCGCATCACTGTCACGGATCTCTGGCGCCAGAATCCGATCAAAAAAATCTTTATCTGCAGATGTCAGTACATCACTTTCTTTCAGGAAAATGAATTTTACATATAAATTTGTCAGCATCTGACTGAATTTTTCTCTTGCTGTCTTGTAATCTTTTTCCTTTATATTAGCAAAAGACAAACTAATGACCGGGTAAGTTCCCTGAAGCTTTTGGTATTTCTCTTCCGTCCAGATAGAAAGATTTTGAAACAATGCTCCCTTTCCCGCATGGTCTACAGAAAAAAAATACTCCAGCATGCTCATATTCAGTGTCTTTCCAAATCGGCGCGGACGGGTGATCAAAGTAACGCTATCTCCACTTTCCCACCATTCTTTTATAAAAGAGGTCTTATCAATGTAAAAATATCCTCTCTCAATTAAATCTTCAAAATTCTGTATTCCGATTGCTACCGTTCTCGCCATAAACACCTCCCGAAGCCAAACTGCTTTCTGATTTTAGTATAGACGATTTGAGGATAATTTACAAGAAGCTGACCATTTCTGATCAGCTTCTAAAAACAAATTTAAAGATTTACCCAGCAACGTGTCCATATTGTACGATCCTGGTAATTTCTCCATTTTTTACAGTGATAGCTAAACTGGATTCCATATCTTTATAATCGTTTTTTCCATATAATCTATAACAGACTGCACCGCTTGCAAAGAACTGATTCTTCGTAAGTTTTCTCAGGTGCTTTACCTTATAATAAGAATAACCATCCCCAAACTTGGCTGCTTTATAAAACTGAGTTACATCTGCCGCATAATATTTCGTTTTTGATGTAAGCTTTGCCTTCTGATTTTTTCCTGCCCGTATGCTCGTCCAATATCCTTGTTCCTTATTCTCATTCAGGCTCTTCTGTTTCCGTTGTTACAAATATCCCACCTTTTTATCAAAAAAGCCTGATAGATCGCTCACAATTTGTGGTGATGCCCTGCTGCGCATCCGTTCGTGAAAACAGACGCCTATGATGTCACGGGCGTGTGCCTTGATCAGGTAGGGACAGGAACCGCAATCGTCATAGTCCCGGCAGCATAGGGACAGCCGACGCTGACAACGCTCTTCCACGGCCGCCCGCTGGGGGTGTACCACGGCTCCTCCTCAAACGCAGGAAACTGTCCGATAAAAATCCCTGCTTCCTCGTCATAATGATATGGCACCGTGATCCGGTCACCGTCCACCTGAAAGGTTTTGCGTTTCTCTCTCTTTATCAGACCGCCTCCCTCGCCATTTCTTCAGGATGGAATCATTTTACAGGAAGATCTGTCGGATGCACAGAGTAATTTCAGACCTGTTTTTACTGAAATCGATACTACGAAGATATTTTTTATAAAAGCATGAACGGTTTTAATTCCCGCTTGCTGGAAATACCCAGCTTCTGATAAATGACCTGAATGGTATTGGTAATAGTGCGCCCGGACAAATTCATGTACGCAGCGATTTCCTTGGCGGTCCATCCGCGGTTGTACAGCATGGCAATGGTGAATTCGGTAGTAGTCAGGTTGTCGGCCACCTCATGTTCTGTAATCAGGCTGTGGATTCTGCGCCAGCCTGCGCTGAAGGAATAAGTAATGGCGATGATCTTTTTATACATTTCAGGATAATCCTCCTGGAAGAATTGTTCGATCATGCCCTGCAGAAGGCCGTGATGCTCGCTGAACGGTTCAATAAAGCCGTCCTGCTGCGCTAGCGCCCATGCCTGTGCCATGTGCTCCCTCGCTGCTTCGACGCGTTTAAGGCTCATTAGATCCATAACCGCCACGATATGCAGATAGATCATGGCTACGGGATACAGCTGCCGGTTCATGGACAGCGACAGCTCCGCAATGGCCAGGGAACCATTGTAGTTTTGCTCCAGGTACTCCTTATGCGCCAGCAGATAGCACGCCCACAGTTTCAGACCGTCCGGCAGCCAGGAAATAACCTGCTGAAGCTCCGCACCGCAGGTCATGGGCAGATGCAGCAGCACCGAGGATGCCGTAACCGCAAATACACCGATGGCACGCTGCAGCGGCGCATCTTCTGTCAGCAGATCCTTCTGAAAATCCGCCTGAAGCTGTTTGAAGGCATACATGGCAGAATCGATCTGCCCTCTGGCGAAGCTGGCAAAGAAGGCCACAAGATTAGCGGAGCAGCGCAGCGCAGGATCGGCGCTGTCCTGATAGGGTTCCATCGTCCTGACGGCCAGCTCTGCCTGTCCACTGTAATAATAATACTCTCCCAGAGCGATCGCTCTGTCATCCTCGTCCGGAATCATCTCTATGTATTCGCGGCACTTTCCCACGGGATAGGAGCTGTTCATAAGGGGCATGGCAATGCGAACAGGTACGGCCGGACATTCTCCCGCCCGCTTAGGTGATTCATAATTCATCCTGCATTCACCTCACTCTCCTGCACAGCAAAAGCCTGGAGCGTATCCCGATCGAATCCTGCCTTAGCCAACCGGACCGTGTTCTCCACTGTACTGCGCGCCATAGCCGCAAGATCCATCTCCAACACCCTTCGGATCAACGCTTCGCGTTCCCTGGCCGGCACATCGTAAATCTTCAGCACACACCGCAGAAACAACGCGATCTTCTTTTCTATAGTGAAATACATATCACACCTGCAGGTCATCAGTCCGCGCATCACACCGCTGGATACCAGCTCCAGTTCGTAAAAATCGCTCTGTGCCGCATCAGGAAGATATTTGCCGAAGATCTGCTGCAGCTCCTGCGCAGTGTTTCTGTAAATATAATCCGTCGTGGTGGGCAGGGTGTAAGCCGCGGTATAAAGATCCCGCAGCGGTTCGCTAAGTTCACAGATGTGCAGCTGCAGCGCCGTTTCCATACCGTAAACCAACAGCGGATCCGCATGATCCCCCAGAATAGATCGTACCTTGGAAAACTGCTTACTAAACATATGCGTCACTAGTGCGTACAGAATGGATTCCTTATTGGGATACGCGCGAAGCACAGAACTCTTTGTGCGGCCAATCTTCCCGGCAATCTGTTCCAGGGTCGTCTCCCAATAGCCCTGCTCCAGAAAAAGCACAACTGCGCACTGCAGCACTTGTGCCCGGGTCTCTTCCATGCGCTGATAGCGCTTTCCTTGTTTCATACAACTCCTCCTGAATTTGAAAATACCACCGCCGTTCCCACTGCGAGATGCGCATCATGCTTTACACAATATGATACATCTGTGCATCTTGCAAAAACGACCATGGTCCGTTTCTTAGTCCGTTTTATTGTATTATAGTCCACAGAATAAACCATGTCAATCAGCTAGCCGACAGGATGCTTGAAATATTTTTCTCTTGTTATCTGTTCACGTGCGTTCCAGTAACGATGAAAAAGCCTGATTTTACAAGGTTTTTCGCTCCATGATTCTAAAAAAGAAAGACCCCATGAAAGGATTTCTCCCTTCATAAGGTCTCAACTTCATCTTTTATTTATTGAATTTGGGGGTGCACTATTTTTGAAATAGGGCTTGCACCGGAACACATGTGTTTTATTTGCTCATTTCTGCGATGGCTGCCTGAGCTGCTGCCAGTCTTGCGATTGGTACTCTAAATGGTGAGCAGGATACATAATCCAGACCGATCTTGTGGCAGAATTCTACGGAGGATGGATCTCCGCCGTGTTCTCCACAGATACCTACGT
>JBJEMC010000239.1:0-4969 GCA_051879475.1 Muricoprocola sp.
AAACACTTGATTTTACTGACTTTTTTCAATGTAACCTTATTATAACGTCCTCCCCATACCCCACCATATTATCAGGTACTTCTCTTTGTCCCGGCAGAGGGACTGCCCCGCGCCTTAAATATGCCCTCACTTTTTCTCCATACAGATAGGGGTCATTTCCATCTACGATTCCCCACTGCATCATCAGTGCTGCTGAACCTGTTACGAAAGGGGCTGCAAAGGATGTTCCTGTCACCGTTGTGTAAGTTCCACCTACTGCTGTGGTGCGGATGTTGACCCCCGGAGCAGCCAGGTCTGGTTTTACCTGATTCACTCCTATGCCGCCACCCCTTCCGGAAAAGGAGGCATAGGTCTGGCTCCTGGAATCGTAGGCTCCTACTGCTATCACATTTCTGGCAGTGGATGGGATTGTCAGGGTTCTGTCAGGAACCGGACGATAAAATCTGGTGCCGACATTTAACAGTTTCTGTTCCGGCAGCCACAGATTGATCTGTCCGTCCGTAATTTTCTCTGGAACAAACCGCAGCTTCCAGATGCCGCTGGTCACATAATTATTTCTGGGAATAAAATCAAAATAGATTTCCTGAGCAACACTGAAAGGGCTGGGTTTTCCATAATAGATCAAAAGCTCTGTGTCAGAAAGTACATATCTTTGGGGACCAAGAATTTCATACAGAGGACCAATTTCTTCTCCATTTGGCGCACTTAAAAAAATCTGAAAAGTATCCGCATAAGATTTCCACAATTGGACACTCAAATTCGTTTCCCCTTCTGCGATTCCAATTTCAACGGTATTTTCTGTATTCATCTGGGGCGGTGCAGAATCCACTAATCTTCTCCTGGTATGTCCTGCTGTATTTCCCTCATTTCCAGTTCCTGCTACGATTACAGCTTTCCACTGCTGCGCCATGCTGTCAAGATAGATTTCCAAAAGCCCTGTTCCGTCATGTGTTCATTATAACTAGGGGAAAGCTTCTGTAAAAAAATTTGCAGCCGTCACACTGCCGCTTTTTCTGATGGATAAGGTGACTGATACTTAAATACAATATCAATGCTCTTATCCCCATTCACAACAATTTTCTCAATCAATTCTGTCACAATCTCTCTTGTCACCTTGGACACCGTTCCGTATTTGATGAATTTTTCTATCCAGTTTTCATAAGATTCCTCGGCTTCTCCAAAGCTGTCTTTTTCCTGTTCTGCCATTTGGATTTTCTCTCTGATTTCTTTATCCTGCTTTTCATATTCTGCCTTATAAGAGAGATATTCTTCTTTGTCCAGAATACCATCCACATAATTTTCATAGGTTTTCTTTTTGTATTTCTGAACTCCTGCTAGTTCTTTCTGCAAGCTTTCAATCTGCTGATCTGCTTCTTCACATCGCCGCTTTACCTCCTTTCTACGATCCGCAGCTTTTAATATTTCATCCTTATCACTTTCTTTCAGTGCCAGTTTCGCTTGCCTTTGAATTTCATTTTTCACAATGGAATCCAAAACTTCTTTTTTAATAAAATGAGAATAACAAATCGTATTTCCTTTCTTATGATAGGAACCGCACTCATAACCGTCCCGGCAGGTCACTCTCTGGAAATTATATCCACAATCTCCGCAGACAAGAATACCTGCATACGGATTGACTTTTTTTACTTCACTATGAAATCCCGGAGTTCGTGTTCTTCTTTTCATAATTTCCTGTGCCTGCTCAAAGGTATCTTTGCTGATGATTGGTTCATGCATACCTTCCACAATATACTGTTGCTCCTCTGGAATATAATGGTATTTTTCTACTTTATAGGAAATCTTTTCCGACTTATGCTGCACCATGGCACCTGTATATACCCGGTTTCGTAAAATCACATTGATCGTCGGATATGCCCATCCTTTTGCTCCTGCTTTTTCCTGTGCATTGGAATACTTCAGTCCCTGAACTTTTCTCTTATACTCGGATGGAGTCAAAATTCCTTTTTCATTCAGTTTTTTTGCAATACTATCTCTGGAATACCCTTCCAGATACATATAAAAAATCTTCCGTACAACTTTTGCAGCTTCTTCGTCCACAAGAAAATGATGTTTATCTTTTGGATCTTTGATATATCCATAGGGTGCAAAGCCAGACATGAACTGCCCCCGCTTCTTCTGTGCTGAAAGCGCACCTCTGATTTTTTTGGATATATCACGGCTGTACATATCGTTGAATAAGGTTTTAAACTGCGCCAGTTCTTCATTACTGTGGGAAACAGAATCCACTCCATCCAAAATTGCAATATACCGGATACCGAGGGAAGGGAAAACACGTTCTATGTAATTACTGGTTTCGATATGCTCACGTCCAAGACGGGAAATATCTTTCGTAATCACTCCCTGAATTTTCCCTTTGTAAATGTCCTCCATCATGCGCTGAAATTCCGGTCTGTTTGCAAAATAAAGTCCAGAATATCCATCATCAATATAAATCTCTGCAATTTCCAGATCATCCGATTTACTCACATATTCACGAATCAGCTTCATCTGATTTTCAATACTTTCACTGATTTTATTTTCTCCATCGTCCTTTGACAGACGACAATATGCCGCCATCTGATACATCATCTCACCCCATCTTTCTTCATTTCACTGCCTGCGTGGCTGTCCTCAGAGGCAAATTTAAAATAAATATCAATTTTCTGATCAGGATACACATAAATCCTGTCAACCAATTCCACAAGAACTTCTCTTGTCAATTGTTTCACCGTCAATTTTCTCTGATTGAAATTTTCCAGCCACTTTTCCGTATCCTGTACAACTTTTCTTTGTTCTTGTTGTGCGTTTTTCAATTCCAGCAATTTTCTTTGATGCTGTTTATTCTCATCGTCATACATCTGCTTTAATTCCATATATTCTGATTTGGAGAGAATATCGTCCATAAACTGTTCATAAGACTTTTTTCGATACTCTGTATTCTTCTCTATTTTTGCCTCTAACCGGGCAATTTCACGATCCATTTCCGGTTTCTTTTGGCTGATTTGATATTTCAGATTTTTCAGATCACTTTTCATTTGTTTTAGCTGCTGATTGATTGCAAATACCACCAGTTCATCCAGCTTTTTAAATGTGATATGATTTAACTCACAATAATTCTGCCCCATTTTCTGATGAAATCCACACATATACCCGTCATAACCATTATGCGAAGTCAGATATCGTTTACGCATAGCTGTCTTACACTTTCCACAAAAAAGCAGCCCAACATATTTATGCGGTTCTTTGTTTTTATCAAAATAAGGAACATGATTCTTTTTCCTTATCTGCTGAGCCTTCTCAAAATCTTCTTTGGAAATAATTGCTTCATGTGCATCGGGTATCAGCTCCAGTTCTTCCAGAGGAATTGCCTTTTTATAACTCAGTTTATAAGATGGTTTATCAAACTTCCTGACCACGATTGCCCCCATGTACACCGGATTCTTTAAAATGCTGCGCACAGTTGCCGGGGTCCACAATCCTTTTCCCACATCCCATGCGTATCCAGTTTTCAAAACCTCTTTTTTATATTTCGCCGGTGAAGGAATCTGGTCTTCATTTAATACCCGGCAGATTACCGTACAGCCAAAACCATTCAGATACATTCTGTAAATTCTGCCGACAATCCCCGCTGCATAATCATCAATTTCCAAATGATTACGAATGGTTTTACTCTTCTTATAACCAAATGGTGGCTCCTTGGGTGTATATTCTCCCATATTTCTTTTGGTCTGGATTGTTGTCCTGATCTTTTTTGATGTATCCCTCAGATACATATCATTTAACAAAGTCTTGATTTCCAGAAGTTCATCATAAGTACTGACAGCAGAATCATAATGATCCAAAATAGAAACAACCCGAATCTGTTTCTCCGGGAAATATTTGCCCAGATAAAAATTGGTATCAATATGTTCTCTTCCCAGTCGTGATACATCTTTCAGAATTACCATATTGATGACACCCAATTCAATATCTGCAAGCATCCTTCGAAATTCTGTTCTGTCAAAATTACTTCCGGAAGCCCCGTCATCTGCATAAACCTTTACTTCCGCAATATCGCTCTGATCAGCAATATAATCTCTTGCCATTTGAATCTGAGAGTGAATACTGTTGCTGTATTCACCCTCCTTTGTTTGCTCCTCTATGGAAATACGGCAATAAATTCCTGCCTGATACATCCTATCCCTCTTTTCTTTGGTCTTGAATGGTCATTGTCTTTAATTGTCTTTATCTTACAATAGAAGATTGAGAAAATCAACCTCCAATTCTTCGTTCTGCCAGATTCTGAATACACTGTATCAATGTTTTATCACCATTGAAATGTACACGAACCTGATATCCCTCATGTTCATAACTTACATCTTCATATGGAGTCTCGTCAGATTCCATATGCGTATTATTTACGTTCTGAGTATTCATTTCTGATGCCGTATGCACTGTGGGAATAAATAACGTATTCATGCTATATGCCTCCTTCAGCATACAGTCCTCTTTACATCCTATGCCGGCAGGATTGTACAAAAGTTCCGTATGAATTGAATTCAGCTTTCGAAAGCCTGAACCAATTTTATCCTTTAATAAATTAGAAGGCATTGAACAGAAATTGAGAGTGAATTGACTGTTTCTCATTTATTTTGGTTCATATAATTGAAATACCATTGTCCAGAACATATGTTTGTGTTATGATATAGGAAGTTTAGTACCAGATACAAACAGAATTGATACGAAAAGGTGGGATTGCGATTGGATCGATGCGATTTTAGCTCCATAATGACATGTTTAAAAAATCATGTCGCCTAACGGCTCCATGTGTTTTTTCGCATTATGCCTGTGCATGCAAGCATGCCCCGGCGCAATGCTCATTGTATCATATCAGCGAAAGTAACCAGATGAACCAGCCTGAATTTTTATATGAAGTATTTGAGGATTTTATGGACAGCCCGGAAAGCAAAGATTTTTCTTTTGACAATGG
>JBJEMC010000240.1:0-4959 GCA_051879475.1 Muricoprocola sp.
GCCTCAATCATCTGATTTGCCTGTGTCTCATCCACTTCATCTGAATAAGTATCCACGCTCCTGCCAAGTACATGATCAAATTCATCAAGAACATCCGTCATCAGTCCCTTATCAATCCGGCTTTTACACTCTGCAATCAGCACAGCTGGGATCCCATAAAATGCTTCTGCAATACTTCCTGTAATAGCACCAAGCGTATCCGTATCTCCACCAAGTGATACTGCATTCCGTATGGCATCCTCAAAATCTTTGGATTCCAGAAATGCGATGATTGCCTCTGGTACTGTTTCCTGACAGCTTTCAACATGATGGTAGTAGGTTCGGATATTATCCAATGTTCTACTCAGATCATAATGAAATTCCCTCTCGATATAAGCTTTGATTTCTTCTTTTGAAGATCCATTCCTTGCCATATATATTGCACTTGCAGTTGACTCTGCACCCTTTATACCTTCTGGATGATTATGTGTCACATTCGCTGTAGCTCTAGCTACCTCTCTGGTTCTTTCCATCGAATCATAAAGCCAGCCTACCGCTGACACTCTCATGGCTGAACCATTTCCATAGCTTCCGTATGGCTTCGGATTATTTTCTTTAAGCCAATGTCTGAAGCTTCCACCATAACCTGCATGTGGATATCTTTTTCCCCAATCCTGCATATTGGATGCTACCGCCTCTTCAATTTCCTTTACTGCAGCTTTTGGTCCGACTGCCAGGAGAGCTTCTCCAACTGCTATTGTCATAACAGAATCATCTGTAAAGCCACAGCCTTCACTAAACAAATCAAAATTCTTTGTTTTATCACCTCTGTCAAACTCAAACGGACTTCCTATAATATCTCCTAAAATTGCTCCGTACATATATGCCTCCAATTCCCGGATTACTCCGGCACCTCTCTTTCTCTGTTACAATATGAGTATAATTAAAAGGCATCTTCATATGGTCGCTGTTTGGGCGACACTTTCAGAAAATAAAAATGCCGGTACAATATTGCACCGACACTAATTTCTCTAATATTTTTCATTTTGTTCTGACCATACTGGCGTACCATATTTTTTTCTTGCCACATCGCAAATTGCCATTAAAGCATAATAATTAACCCGATTAGGATAATGCACAGCAGGGTGATAATAATCAAGCACCAATGTATCCTTCCAAAGCGCCAACATATTATCCCATGTATCATCATTCTGTAATTCTTCCCCTAATACAAGTTTCAATAGACTGAGATTATTCCCACATACAATGATATCCGGTTGTATAATTTCCAATTCACGCTTTATTTCCAGCCTGTCTTCAAGTGCGTATTTTTTCAAATCTTCATATTCAGATTCGCTTCCGCCATTGCTTTTTTTCACATTGACCACTGCAATACGGTCTATGATTTCTTTTTCCTTAGAACGTAATACTTCATCGTCATACTCACAGATATTATCGTTAAATGCATTATATATTGCCTGTGTCCATATTGCTACCTTTCTCCACATAGTCCATGGACGTTCACAATCATGCAAATCTTCTACCAGATTATAACCATTTTCATTAGAAGTGTATGCTTCCTTTAAGAAATAACATACTCTTGGTGTATGCTGTGCTTCCCATTTTTCTTCACACACTATACCATCTCTGATAAAACGCTTATATCCATTATTTTTATGTTTTTCTTCCCAATTGTCCATTAAAAGTTTTATATCTGTCTCTCTACTCATGAATATTTTCTCCTATACTCCAAGAATTTCATTCGTATACTTAAACAATGTTACATTCAGCTGCATAATATCATACTGCTTATCTATAATAGCCTTCTGCACGATCAGATCCACCTTACTGCTTGGACTAAATGCCCAGTCCGCTCTGGCAAGTAAATCTCTTGACTGTTCCAGATCAAGCTGAAGTGCAATACAGAGTGCCATTACTGTCTTTTTCTTTGGATGATAATTCTGATCACACTGAATCTTTGAAAAATGTTTCCTATCAAGGTTTGCCCGTTTCCACACATCCTTATTATCAAGATGTGCTTCATCAATCAGCTCAAATAATTTATCATGAAAGGAAACTCCTATATTGGCCAGCTGATCTTCCAATGAAATATTTTCTAACGGCATGAGCAATTCTGTCATGCCAGTATCTGTCATTTCCTCAAGTGGATAGTTGTCTTCTTCTCTTTGAAGCATTTCTTCATTGAAATCTTCTTCTGCCAATTCTTTTACATGAGTACTTCTTCTGCTCCTTAACGGATACTCTTTTCTATGGATTTCTCTGACGTAATTAGCATCTATATAAGAATCAATATCCCCAACAATCTGACCGGACAGCTGAAAAGACCTTTTATCAAACACTACCAGTATAATTTCCATTTCATTTTCAGTAAGAAACTGGCTGAATACTGACACAGCAATCTGTAATGCCTTATCCTTCGGAAATCCATATACTCCTGTCGAAATTAATGGAAATGCAATGCTCTCGCACTTAAGTTCCAATGCTTTTTGCAATGATTTACGATAGCAGTGCTCCAGAATTTCAAATTCATGGTGCAATCCATCCGTCCATACCGGTCCTACTGTATGAATAATATATTTTGCATTTAGGCTATATGCACCAGTGACAGCAATATCACCTCTTGCAATTTTGCCGATATTCGCTCTTTCTGCGAGAAGCTTTTCTTTTCCTGCTGCCTCATATATTGCTAAGTCCGTGCCACTTGCACATATCGGATTTGGATTGGCAGTATTCACGATTACATCTGCTTTTACCTTTGTTATATCGTTTCGGACAATCTTAAATGGCATTGTGACTCCTCCTTATTTTCTAATCCTCCTCCAATCTGCAATAACATTATCCTCTCCTCTTGTACTTGTACCCCAATACCCCGGATGTGCTACAGGGTATATATATGTTTCTCCATAAATATAAGGTTCTCCAGTTCCTATAAGTTCAGATACTCTATTGCAGGAAAACTTTTTATCAATCAGAGTTCGTATTACAACCACAGATGTATCAAGACCCAGACAGATTATGTTTTCCGGCTCTATAATGTCAATCAGTGATTTTATTTCGGCTGCATCATTTGCCAATATCTTTCTGGTCATATTTCCAGAATACTTATCTCTGCGATAGCCCAAATTACAATTGCAGAAAAACAAATCTGGATATTTTTTCTTGTCAATTTCATTTTTACCAAGCAGTTCAAAGTATCTGACAATATTTTTATCCGTCTGTGAATCCCTTGCTTCCAAATCTACATTTTCATGGAACATCACATCTACGCCATCATTCATCTTACGGACATTTGCAATCGTACCCTTTATCTCTTCCTTTTCAGGCGGTCCAAAATCCTGACCTATCAGCATATACTTAATATGTGGTGTCTTCTTGGCGTAATCTCTCCCTTGCCAATATGTCCATAGGTTAATTTCCTGACACAAATCTTCTCCCTGACGTAAATCGCACCAGCCAAGTGTCAGGTTCTTTGTGTATATAGGATTTTTAAGATATTTGTTTTTTACATTTTCTATCAGCTTGCAATAAGCTGCGGATTTTTTTGCATTCATTTTATGTATATTCACCTCAAAAATTCACTGTTTTATTTTAACACTTTCCTTATCTGCTTATCCGTTGCATCCGGAAACATCTCATGCATATAGTCTACAAGCTGTTTCCATGAGTCCTGTGGATTATCCTTATAGCAGGAAGTCACATAATCATATCCATAGATATGCTCAATAGATGAATACACTGCAACATCCCATCCATATTCAATACCTCTTTTATTCACTCTCTTCTTAAAATCGCAGTTGCACAGATATGTCTGCATCATAAGATTCGTTATAGCACCATCAAATCCCTTTTCTCCATCCTTACCAAATCCAGCCTGTTTTTTCAATTCATTTGAATAAATCTCTGAATCAGCATTATCTTCCATAAAATTGACCATTATCTTTTTATGCTTATTAGGTGCTTTCCCATCATCATATAATGCATCAAAATCATATCCATCCCGGCGATAATTAGCAAATACAGGAAGCCACTTTTTTGATATAAATCCTGCCTTCTTATCAAAGAACTTTCCATAGACGATATCATGCCGCCTTGCTATAATAGCCCGCCACATCCATGGATCAATCTCCGGATTATCACTCCACCAGTACTCTGGAACAGTTCTTTCTTCAAGTGAAAACCCATCTATATCATTCTTAAATAATGGTAAAAAGCCAAATTCATTTATATACTTGATTGCTTCATCTACAGAATGGATACATTCCGGGTTGTCCCACTTCATGCCATGCATAATCCATTCACCTGATTCGTTTCCCATAATATATGTACCTCATTACTCAGCGTACTTGTCAATCCAATTTTCGCCATCATATTCATCAATCTGTTTTACTAATCTCGTAAGATAATCTTGTAACCGGCTATCTTCTTCACTTGCATACCACACATTTGCCCGTCCAAATCCATAAGCCCAACCATTTGATTTTCTTGGGACTTCCCATTGTACCTTTCTTGATCTGATCCCTGCAGGAAGTAAGACACAATCAGATGAGTTTGCAATTGCATTGTAATATTGTATATCTTCTGGAGCAAACACTGCCTCTTGATAATGTCTGTAAACTGTAGCATGTTTATACCATCCCACGACCGTCGTAAACTTATGTGCCGGATGCTTTGCACAATAAACAACAAGCACATCATCTACTGATTCTTCTTTTTTTAATAGTTCACAACCTGCAATATTCTCAATCCGCATTTGATTGACATCTTTACCATTATGTGATTTTGTCTCAAAAAATCCCAGACAATATAAGCCTTCCCTTCCCTCCATATTCACCGGTGTAAAATTATATTTTTCATGAGCATCTCCTGTCTCATCAACATAGCTTCCACCATTTAACGGAATATCCTTTCCATCTTCATTTCCTCGATACTCCTTCATCCACGCTATGTTACAAAAAAGTA
>JBJEMC010000241.1:0-4864 GCA_051879475.1 Muricoprocola sp.
CGCGGTCCTTCTTTTTTATAGGCTATGTTTTTTCACAGCCCCTTTTTCATCGTTATTGGAATGTACGTGAACAGTAACAAAATATGGGAGGATTTATGACATACGCAGATTTATTTTCGGAATTCAGAAGTCAGTTTATGACTGCTGATGTGAGTGATGTGAAGGAACATCTTGCTTATCAGTTTAATGTGATTGGGGAAGCAGAAGGAATCTTTTATGTGGAGGTAAAAGACGGTGTGCTTTATGTAGAACCGTATGAGTATTTTGACAGGGATGTGATCTTTATTGCTACGGCAGATGTATTTCTGGACATTGCAGCAGGTAAATTAGATCCGGTACTTGCGTTTACATTAAAGAAATTAAGAGTAGAAGGTAATATGGATAAAGCATTAAAGCTTCAGGAACTGATTAACCGTCAGAAGAAAGCAGGCCAAGGGGAAGCAAAGAATGAATAAAAAATTAAAAGCAGTATCGGCTCTGGCAGGTGTAGCTGCAGCAGCAGAGTTTGGTGGAGCTGCGTATATGTACAGACGTACGATGTGCAGAAACAAAGTAGATATGAAACGTACCATGAAAATGGCAGGAACAGATTGGAACCAATATAAAGAACTCATGGGAGAACGAAAAGAATTTCTTTTTTCTCAGCCTCATGAGGATGTGTACATTACTTCTTTTGATGGTCTGAAACTTCATGCCACCTGGTTCCCTCAGGGAGACAGAAAGAAAACTGTCATTTGTTTTCATGGGTACACAAGCCAGGGAATAAATGATTATATAGGACTTTCCGGTTATTATCTCAAGCATGGGTATTCCATGCTGCTCATCGACGAACGTGCACACGGAGAAAGTGAGGGTAAGTATATCGGATTTGGCTGTCTTGACAGAAAAGATGCCATGAAGTGGATGGATTGGGTCATTTCTGCCTGTACAGAAGAAGTGCAGATGATTCTGCATGGAATTTCCATGGGTGGTTCCACAGTCCTCATGACCAGCAGTCTGGAATTGCCGCCTCAGGTTAAGGGAGTCATTTCTGACTGCGCTTTTACCTCACCGAAAGAGGTGTTTACCCATGTGCTTCATACGATGTATCACATGCCGGCTACACCTATGTTGAATATTACAGATCGGATGAACCGTTACCTGGCAGGGTATGGACTGGATGACTGCAATGCTGCCAGGGAAGTAAGAAATGCAAAAGTACCAATTCTTCTGATCCATGGTTCCGGCGATACATTTGTTCCGGTAGAAATGTGTCATGAGATAGAGAAAAACTGCAAAGGCCCTGTAACAAAGGTAATTATAGAAGGGGCGGCTCATGCAGAAAGCTACTATAAAGATATGCCTGCATATGAAGCAGCGATGACTACATTTTTGGGAGGCTTGATTTTATGAGCAAAGTAATTAACGGACATGAATGTTACCCATTAACGAGTGCACAGAAGTTTCATTTTTTCTATTTGAATTTTTGCCCGAAGAAAGAAGTACTGAATATTGGAACCAGTGTTACGATCCAGACAGATATAAACTGGAGTGTTCTTCGGGAATCCATACAGGAGGCATATGCCCGCTGTGAATGCCTGCGTCTTCGCTTCACGAAAGATGAAGAGGGAAACTGGTATCAGTATGTGGTAGACGAAGTACCGCAGTATGTGGAAATGGTGGATTTCTCTCATTTATCCATGGAAGATGCAAAGAAAATCATGACAAAATGGTCACAGGTTCCTTTTGAGAGAGAAAATAATTCCCTGAGTAAAATCAAAATGATTCGTACTTCAGACGGATACAGCGGAATTTATTTCCTGGTGGATCATACTCTGATGGATGCACAGTCGCTGATCTGCTTCATGTCAGATATTATTGAGATCTATTGTTCCAAACTTTTTGCAGAAGTTCCATATCCAAAGCCTATGGCTTCCTACATAGAACAGCTGAAACGTGACCTGGCATATGAAGCAGGAAGTAAGGCGCAGGCAAAAGACAGAGAATTTTTTGAAAAAAAGATTGAATCTTCAGAACCTATTTTTAATGGTATACATACAGGAATTCTGGAAGCACAGCGCAAATATTTCGGTTTGCCGGAATTACGTGCGGCAATCAGTGTTTCTGATTCTGTGGAGTCTGCTTTGGATTCTTTCCACCTGGAGGCAGAGCCAACTGCAAGAATTATCGATTTCTGTGAGAAGTATCATGTTTCTCCGGCAAATCTTCTGATGCTGGGACTTCGTACCTATTTCCAGAAAGTGAATGGAAATGATGATGTTTCCATCAACTTTGCCATTGCCAGACGCGCAACTTTAAAAGAAAAAAAATGCGGTGGAACGAGAATCCATTCTTTCCCGTTCCGGACTATTATTCCAAAAGAATATACCTTCCTGGAAGCATTGGAAGAAATCCGTAGTACACAGAATGAGATGTTCAGACATGCAAACTATGACCCGGTAGAATATTTTGATCACAGAGCCCAAGTATATCCGGGAAATCCACAGGGAGCGAGTTATGAACCGATGTCCCTGACCTATCAGCCTCTGGCGTTAAAGTCAGAAAGACTCAATGATATGGGAAATATTTCATATAAAACAGTGTGGTATTCGAATGGAGCAACCACTCAGGCAATGTATCTCACCGTTATGCATCGGCCGGATGACAATGGTATGGATTTTAATTTTGAACATCAGGTTAAGGCGGTTTCCAGACAGGAACTGGAGCATTTTTACTATTACCTTTGCAAAATCATGTTTAAGGGAATTGAAAATCCAAATCTTTCAATAGAAGAAATTATGAAGTTAGTATAGGGGAGAAGGATATTATGTTTGAAAAGTTAAAAGAAGTGATTACAAATTATGTAGAAGTAGCACCGGAAAATATTCATCCGGAAACCCGTTTTATGGAAGATCTTGGTTTCACCTCCTTTGATTTCATGAGCATGCTTGGAGAACTGGAAGAGGAACTGGATGTAGAAATCTCAGAGCAGGAAGTATCCGGTATCCGTACTGTAGGAGAAGCAGCAGCTTATCTTAGTAAGATAAGCTGCGAAGATGCGCAGTGATTCTGTGTGGAAAATGTCAGCGAAAGCTGACCAGAATCATGCGCCAGGTCTCCGAGAGCATCAACTTGAACTGGAAAATTAAAAAAGCATAACAGGAGGAGAGTATGGCTTGTTCGACAATTAAAGAATTGCTGACCACTGCATGTAAAAAATATGACCATGCAGATGCAATCCGTTATAAAGTAAAAAAAGATGTAATAGAATCCAAATCCTACAGACAGCTTTATGAAGATAGTGCGCGTTTTTCCAATATGTTAAAGACTTTGGGAATTCAAGGTGAAAAGATTGCAGTCACCGGTATGACTTCCTATTCCTGGATCGTTTCTTATTTTGGAACGGTATGCTGCGGCAGTGTGGCGGTACCTCTGGATGTAGCTTTGCCGGCAGATGATCTGTGTGAACTGATCGACAGGGCAGATGCAGCAGCAGTTGTAGTGGATGAAGTGCGTAAGGACTTACTGGCAATCGTGCAGGATAAATGTCCGAAATTAAAATATGTCATTTCCATGCAGAAAGAAGCTTCCGAGGGAAATATTTTATCTCTGTGTGAACTTCTGAGCAAAGAAGGGACAGGCTGTGAGATAGAACCACAGCCGGAACAGCTTTGCACTGTCATGTTTACTTCCGGAACCACAGGTAAAAGCAAGGGTGTGATGCTGACACAGCGCAATATTGCGGAAAATGCCACCTGCCTGGATATGGGATATGAACCGGGAATGGTCATTCTTTCCGTTCTTCCGATCCATCACGCATATTGCCTGAGCATGGATATTATGAAATGTCTCTATACAGGATGTGTAATCTGCATCAATGAATCCTTAATGCGTATGGTGAAGAATATTCAGATTTTCCAGCCGCATATTATGCTGATGGTTCCCATGATGATTGAAACCCTGGCAAGAAAACTGGAAGATGCTCAGGGACTTCCTCCGGAAGTAGTACGAAAAGCTGTATTTGGAGAAAATTTACATACCATCTGCAGCGGAGGGGCATATCTGGATCCGGCGATGATCGACCTGTTTGAAAAATATGGAATCAAAGTTCTTCAGGGATATGGAATGACAGAATGTTCACCGGTTATCAGTACGAATTTAAGCTGGGATATACGAAAAGATACAGTTGGCAAGCTGCTGCCAAACTGTGAGGCCAAAACCGTTGACGGTGAGCTCTGGGTACGCGGAAGCAGTGTCATGATGGGATATTATCATATGCCGGAAGAAACAGCACAGACACTGGTAGATGGCTGGCTGCGCACCGGCGATCTGGGATACGTAGATGAAGACCAGTATGTCCATCTGACCGGAAGATGCAAAAACCTGATCATCACAAAAAATGGAGAAAATGTATCTCCGGAAGAACTGGAAAATCAGCTTAACAGAGAACATCTTGTAAAAGAAGTACTGGTAAGGGAAAAAGCGGGCGTAATAGAAGCTGAAATCTATCCGGATCTGGAATACGCCGAGAAACACCAGATCTTAGATCTGCATGCTGCCCTTCAGGATATCATTGACAAGTATAATCAGGGAGCACCAGCTTATAAGAGAATCTACAGCCTGATCGTACGTGAAACAGAGTTTGAAAAAACCCCATCAAAGAAAATCAAGAGATTCTAACTGACCAGCGGGGACGGCTTTTATCTGTCCCCACTGGCCTAAAAAATGACGATAAAAATAAAAAAATCAAAAAAATTGAAAAATTTCAAAAAATGGGTTGACATTTGCCGAAACAAATGTTAAATTATAAAAGCTTCGTTGAGAGACGTAAGCGAAGAACCTTGATAATTGAACAGTGATACAACCTTGAAAATTCTAAAAGAAT
>JBJEMC010000242.1:0-4853 GCA_051879475.1 Muricoprocola sp.
AAGGTGATTTTGCATGGCTTTTTCATCGTTACTGGAACGTATGTGAACAGTAACGAAATTTGCGAGCTGGCCTTTGTATTTGTAAAATTTCTTTCAAAAAAACAAAACTGCTATTATAATAGGATTACAATGAGCAGCACATATGCGCAAGACTAGTTGCGCATATGTGCCGCTCATTTACTTTATAAGAAAAAAGAAAGGGGAGCGGCATGAAAAAAATATTGATCGTGGATGATGAACCGGATATTCAGCAGCTGATTGCCAGATATGCCAGACGAGAAGGATATGAAACCGTTTCTGCCTATGATGGAACAGAAGCCGTGCAGCTTTGCAGAGAAACGGAGTTTGATGTGATCATCATGGATATTATGATGGAAGAAATGGATGGATATACAGCCTGCAGAATCATTCGGGAGGAGAAGGATATTCCTGTGATCATGCTGTCGGCAAAGGGGACAGAATTTGATAAATTATCAGGATTTGATGCGGGAATTGATGATTATGTGATCAAACCCTTTTCTCCGAAAGAATTGATGGCCAGGATTCGTGTGATCATAAAACGACATGAGGCAGCAAAAGAGAAAAATCATCCTGAGAAAAAAATCTGTCTGGGCAAACTGTGTATCGATGAATCCGGCAGAAATGTATATGTGGAAGAAGAAAAAGTGGAGCTGACGGCAAAGGAATATGAGCTTTTGATTTTTCTGGTGAAAAATACAGGAATCGTTCTTTCCAGAGAGAGAATCCTCAGCGAGGTGTGGGGATACGAATCCGTTGGAGAACACCGAACTGTGGACTGGCAGATCAAGCTTTTGCGGCAGAAACTTGGGGTATGCCGCGAATACATCGTTACGATCAGAGGGGTGGGATACAAATTTGAGATTTAACAGAAAATCCTTTGACGTAAAGCTGTGGACGTATTTTGCAATGTTTTCAGTACTGATCTTCCTTGTATTATGGCTGCTGCAGACTGTGTTTTTACAGAAGTTTTATGATGGTATGGTTATCAGGAATGTGGAGGATACAGCAGAGAGTATCATACGTCAGTACGACAGTGAGGACATCGAGAGCATAATGAACGAGCTGTCGCGAGATAATTCATTGCTTATTTTTCTTACAGATGTGAATGGAGAGCCTTTTTTCAGTTCTGATCCATATAACGACAGGCATAAAAACAGCAGAGAAGAAAAGTTGGATAATGAACCTGGGAATGTGGAAAAGCTCTCCGACTGGAAGGATGGGGTGTCCAGAAAATTACCTCGGGAATTCGATGATTTTCTGGAAAAGCTTGCAGAGAGTACGGAAGGGATCGTAAGGTATAGGAACGATACACAGAAAAACTATGTGTATGGAGCTTATCTCCCGGATTCTGAGAAAAGGGAATCCATTTTATATATCAGTGCATCTCTGGATGCGGTGGGATCGACCGTCAGTATTATACGGATGCAGCTGATCTGGGTGACACTGTTGTCCTTGTGTCTTGGATTTTTTGTTGCATTTATGATTTCCAAACGGTTTTCCAGGCCCATTGAGATGCTTTCTATACAGGCGAAAAAGATTGCAAAGGGGGATTTTGAGGTAACCTTTGAGAAAGGATTCTGTTGGGAAATGGATCAGCTTTCCGATACACTGGAGGATACCGCAGAAGAACTCCGAAAATCAGAAAACTATCGCAGAGAACTTCTTGCCAATGTATCACATGATCTTCGTACTCCATTGACCATGATCAAGGGTTATGCGGAGCTGATCCGGGATATTTCAGGAGAGGATCCGGAAGAACGAAAGGAAGATCTTGCTATCATACTGAGGGAAACGGACAGACTTTCGAATCTGGTGGAGGAAATTCTGGAGTATTCCGCCTTGCAGGCAGAAAGACATTTCTGTGAACTTATCCCGACGGATATCGGTATGCTGGCAGAGACGGTTGTCCGTCAATTCCAGACGTTGTGGGAACATGATGGGTATCAGATCCATACATTCATAGAAAACGGGCAGATAGCCGGGGCAGACAGTGCCCACCTCGCCAGAGTTTTTTATAATCTGATCGATAATGCAGTTTCTCATTCAGGGGCAGAGAAATGGGTAGATGTGACAGTGAAAGGAAAGGATGATCAGGTCCGGGTGGAAGTAAGAGATTATGGGGTGGGAGTTCGGGAAGAAGAACTTCCCTATATCTGGGACAGGTATTTTACTTCCAGGCAGAGAAAGTGTTCTCACCAGGGGTCCGGGCTGGGGCTTGCCATTGCAAAAGAGATTCTGACGGATCATGAAGCCTTATTTGGAGCAGAAAATTGTTCCGATGGAGGATGCAGATTCTGGTTTGAACTAAAAAAGACGAAAGAATCTTCCAATCTATAATTCCACATAAATTCCTAAGAGAGAACATATAATTTCCAAATTTTACTCATATAATGCATCCATGCATAAGTAAACAAAACCACAGAGAAAAGGATTGCATGATATGAAAAGAATTTGGATCACAATATTGGCAGTGACAATTTGCACCGGTATCTGGGGAGGGACTGGACAGGTGTCTGCAGAGGAAGAAATCAAAAAGTTTTCTCTGATCTATCAGGAGCCGGAACTTCCAACAGGATGTGAAGTGACCGCGCTGACCATGGTATTAAATTATTATGGTTATGATGTGGATAAAGTAACTATGGCAACGGAGTATCTGCCATGCCTTCCGGCAACATTTTCTTATGGAAGAAGAGGAATCGTATATGGAAATGATATGGTGAATTACTTTGTGGGAGATCCCACAACAGAGGAGGGATATATCTGCGGAGCTCCGGCAATCGTGACCGCGGCAAATGCTTATCTGGAAAGCTGCGGAAGCAGCCAGCGGGCAGTGGATGGAACAGGAGAAGATCCTGAGACTTTGTATGAATTGGTTTCTGAAGGAACTCCCGTAATATTCTGGGGAACGATTGGAATGGAAGAACGGCAGGAAACCAGCGGATGGTATACCTATGATGGAGATTACATGGAGTGGAGCACCAATGATCATGGTCTTGTTCTGGTTGACTATCAGGATGATATGGTTGTAATTGCAGATTCCATTGTTGGATGGCTGAAAATACCCACTGATTGGTTTGAAGAAATTTATGAGGAAAGAGGAAGCCAGTGTGTGATCATTCAATAAACCGGTGGGCAGGCTGGCCGAAGTTATCGGACAGCCTGCCCGTGATTTCTTTCAGTTTAAACCACTTAAATCCAGTTTGTAAATGGTGTTTTCCAGTGGAGTATCTTCCAGAAACATGATCATATAAATTGGCATATATATTCGGTTCTGGTTTATCTTAACATTTCCTTCTGAGAAAATATAGGCTTCAGGAATATTATAATCATCATTAGACAGGACATTGTTTAGGGCAGAATGCCGTTTGTAATCTTTACCTGATTTAATTTCAAGAGGGGTTACTTTGCCGTTTAGTTCAATTACAAAATCAAGTTCTCCCTGTTTTTTACTATTAAAATAATATTCTTTGTGTCCTTTGAAAAGAAGTTCCTGTGCAACTGCATTTTCGAAAAGGGCTCCGTTGTTGATGCTGGATTCTTTATTTAGTACGGCAATCTTAACTGCAGTCGAATAGTGGCTGGTAAGCAGACCTACATCTGAGAAAAATAATTTAAATAGATTCCGATTCTCGCTGATGATGAGGGAAGGTGTTGGTTTGCTGATATTATATACAGGAATTGCAACACCGGCATCCTTGAGCCATAGAAAATCATTGGCGACGCGGTCACAACAGATTCCCTTTCCAATACTGTTTAATTGGAAGCGTTTGTTTTTCTGAGCTAATTGACTGGGCATTGCGTCATATATTTCCTGGAGCTTTAATTTGTAATTGTTTTCATACTTGGAGAAATCCGTTTTATACAGTCGGATAATTTTCTCGTGAACCTGAGCGACTTTGGATAAGTCATTGGTTTGAATATATGTGGCGATAGCTTTTGAGAATTCTTCTAACCCAAGTGGATACATGTCGTAGATTTCCATGTATCCAACTGGAGCAGAACGCAGGTCATTTAATTCCACGCCCAGCAGAGACCCACTCATGATGTAGCGATAGTTACCATCCTCGACGAGAAATTTGATACGTGTAACAATATCTTTAAATTCCTGAATTTCATCCAGAAAAATAATTGTTTTGCCAGGTTCCAGCGGCTTTGGACTGATCAGGCTAAGGCGTAATAATAATTCTTTGGAGTCTTTTGCACCAGAAAATAATTCTATGAGTTCAGGCTGTTCTATAAAATTGATTTCAATGTATGGATTGTAATTTTTCCAACCTTATTATATGCATTTTTTGCAACTTTTCCAACCTGTTTTTTGGATGTTTTTTGATTTTTCCAATTTTAAAGAAAAAGTGGGAAGAAAAATCAAGGAAGATTTATGGAACAAAAATTATAAGAAAAATATTTCTCTAATAGAAATAAAAGATAACTTATGATATAGTAATAATCAGATAAAGATGTGCTGTAAGTTTGTTTCGACACGTAGAAAGGGGCAATGATACTATGACGAATACACAGGCGTGGGATTATGCTATTGGAATGATCAAAGTTGATGGTCTGAAACCTACAGAAGAATTTAAAGAATATATAGAAAAAGAAAAACGTGGTGAAATTACGATGGAGGATGCAAAGAAATTTTTAGATAGGAAATATAAAATGAAGGAGTCGGTGAATGCGTGATCCATATCTTTATAAAGACTGTGAAGTTTTAAAGAATAAACTTGGGATTAGAGAACAAGATTTATTAAATGATGCAGATTAAATTTTATGTGAGAAAAATAAAGTGGTCTGATGGGAAGATAATGGGGATGGAATAGGAAAGAATATGATAT
>JBJEMC010000243.1:0-4798 GCA_051879475.1 Muricoprocola sp.
GTATAATTGGTTCTTGTTTCTGCAACACCTCTGGATTTTTTCGGATGCAGTCTGTTCGCTTTTTCAAACAGTTCCCTGTCAACAATCGGATCATGGTGGTTTTCCAGCCTGATCCAGTCAGACTCGTCATTAAGAACCGCCTTATGACCGGTGTGCATACTGCAGCGTGTTTTACCCCATATCCGGGTTCCAATATAAATCTCATCCCGGATGATTGCAGATACTGTGGTTGGATTCCAGCGTTTTTTCATGATGGTATCAAATCGTCGGAACTGAACCTGCTCTCCTCTTGACATTTTCTGCTCATCACAGGTGGCAATTTCCTGTTTGTTCAGTTCCCTTGTGATCTCTGCAAAGCTCATACCTTCTGCAGCCATCTGGAAGATCATCTTCACCACTTTAGCCGAATCCGGATCAATTTCCAACCTTCCATCTTTGCCCTTTCTATAACCATATCTGGCATTTACCGGAAGCCTTGTACCGTTTTTCATTCTGGTCTGTATTGCGGATGAGATTTTTTTCGACAAATCCAGGCTATACATGTTATAAACCAGATTCTTCAAAGCCACATTCATACCGCCGGTCATTCCAGAGCTGGCTGCACTGTCATAACTGTCATTAATGGAAATAAATCTGATCTGAAGAAGCGGAAAAATATACTCAATATAAAATCCCACTTCCAGATAGTCCCTGCCAAACCTGGAGAAATCTTTCACAACTACACAGCCGATCTGTCCGCTTTTCATATCCTCCTGCAACTGTTGAAAACCATTGCGTTTGAAATGGGTGCCGCTAACACCGTCATCCACATATTCAAGGATATCCGACTCATCCACACCAAGCTGATCGATCACAAACGATTTCAACAGGATCCTCTGAGAAGTCACACTGTCACTTTCCAGTTTGGTTCTGCCATCCACATTCTCATCTTCCATAGATAAACGGATATAGACAGCTGTTTTCCTATTTTCTGTCATCTTGACTGTGCCTCCTTCTCTTTCATTATCTTTTGCAATTCAGCGAACTGGTCATCATATACCAGTTTGATTTCATAATCATACTTACCATGGATAATAATGGAATCCACAAAGGCATCCACCATTTCTTTTGTCAGCTTCCGCTTAGACATATAAGTATGTATCACTTTCCCCCATCCTTCTTCGATATGATAATCTTGGGAATACCGTACCTGCGCCGTCAATACTGCATCCAGACGGCTCTTGATGTTTTCTATTTCATTGGAATAGATACGGGAAAACTGCATGTACTCTTCTTCTGTAATCAGGCGTTCCGAATAATCCTCATATAAATCAGATTTACGCTTACTGATCCGGCTCAGTTCCCGCCGAAGTTTCCCTACTTCCTTGTCCAAAAGCAAATATTGCGTCTGGTTTCTGGAAGCGGAGTTCATTTCCCGGATCATTTTTTCTGTATCCAGTACGTTTTTCATATGTGACTGGATCAGACGAAGGACATCTTCATCCACGTATTCTTTTTTGACCCTGTGCCCCTTGCACTGGTTTCCTCCTGATTTATGGTTTGCATTGGCACCGCAGATATAATAAAATGTCCCGGACTTTTCCCTGGACAGGATCATGCGGTTGCCACATCCTCCACACCTGATCTTGCCGGTATAAAAATTCTGGCTCCGGATGGCTCCATTATTCAGCTGATGCCTCTTTTTATATTCTTCCGTAAATTCCCGGATTTTTTCCTGTACCTGGCGGAACAGCTCTTTATCTATAATCCCTTCGTGGGTATTCTCTGCATAGATCCACTCACTCTCCGGTCTGTTTCTCTGCTTATTTCCCTGGAAAACGCTCTGCTGATATTTTCCATATACGGAATCCCCGGTACAATGAACATCCTGAAGCACACGTTTTACTTCATAATTATTCCACGGTTTGGACTCTGGGGATGGCTTTTCCCCGAATCTATAATATTCCCTCTGCAAAGTTGGGGACAAGACGCCATCAGCGTTGAGTTTTTTTGCAATATCACTGTAACTGCATCCATCCATATACATAGAAAAAATTTCCCGTAAATGTCCGGCAGCTTCCTCGTCAACTACCAGCTGGTGTCTGTCCTGTTCTGATTTCCTATATCCATAGGGTTCCCAGGCACCGGTAAATTTCCCTTCTCTCCACAATGCTTTTTTTGCACTGCTGCTCTTTTTTGCAAGGTCTTTGGAATAGAACTCATTGATAATATTCTTTAAGGGAACAGTCAGATCTACTCCCTCACGGAAAGAATCAAAATCATCCGTCACTGCCAGGAACCGTACATGAAAGAACGGGAATACACGCTCAATATAATTGCTTGTTTCTACATAATTCCTGCCAAGCCTGGACAAATCCTTTACAATCACGCAGTTGATTTTCCCATGCTTGATATCTTCCATCATCTGCGTAAATCCAGGACGATCAAAATTTGTACCGGAATAATCAGAATCCTTATAAACTTCTGCAACCGAAATATCCTCTGTATCAGCCACATAGTTTTTCATCAGTTCCACCTGGGTTTCTATCGTCCCCCTCTCTATCGTTTCCTCTGTTTCCATAGAAATCCTTGCATATAACCCTGCCCGGAACGGTCTTTTGATCTCTTCCTGAACGGCTGCACTGCTGACCGTTTCAGGAATGCTTTTCCTGCTTTTTCGTGCCATTTTATACAACCTCCTTTATCTTGACCTGCAGATTGTTATCCGGATCTGTTGCAACCTCCACTCCCATAGCCGGAAGCTGTGTCAGCAATGCCTGATAACAGTCATCAAAGTCAAAGACGATCTCAATATTCTTTTTGTCATGGACTCTGATTTCCCGAATCAATTCCACGATTACTGTCCTGGTCAGCACTTCAATATCCTGATATTTCACAAAATAATCCAGCCATGTGTTAGAAGCATCTGCTTTTTCCAGCATGTTATCCATTTCTTTCTGGATTGCCCGGATACTCTCTTCTGCATTCCTAAGCCTTTTTCCATATGCTGCATGAAGTTCTACATAATCTTCTTTTGATACGATGCCCTCTTTCATATCGGAATAAAGCATCATGCGGAGTTCCTTACAGCGTTCTGTCTCCATTTTTTTCTTTTCCAGCCTGTCCTGGAGTTTTTTCACATTGATTTCCTGAAATGGTACAGTCCCGATAAACTCCAACACCCTTTTCAAATGCATGATGTTCTGGATATGCTGTTTCAGCATTACCAATACCACGTTTTCCAGATCTTTTTCCGGGATTCTGTGACTGGAGCAGCGTTTCGTTTCTTTATTTGTGGAACATAAATAATAGGCATATTTCTTTCCAGCCACTGTTGAGACCTTTCTCGTCATCGGTGCCCCGCAATCCGCACATATAGCAATGCCGGACAGCAGATACACCTGCTTCTGGTCAGGAGAAGTACGGGTATCCATCCCCAAAAGCCGCTGGACGATCTCAAAATCCCTTTCACTTACCAGCGGCTCATGGTTCTTTTCAATACGGATCCAATCATCTTCCGGCTTTACGTAGGACTGCTTCACTTTATGGTTCGGTGTCGTACGTTTCCCCTGCACAAGGTTTCCAATGTAAACCTCATTTTCCAGTATTCTGCGTACCGTAACAGAACTCCAAAGAGCCTGCTCTTTCTGTCGGAACCCGGTCTCATAATGACTGCCGCTGCTGATCTTATATTCAAATGGTGAAAGCACACCCAGTTCATTCAGGCGGTTGGCAATCGCATCCTGGCTCATTCCCTGCAGTTTCATCTTAAAGATGTCCTGTACTACACTGCCTGCAACCGGATCAATCTCCAGCTTATGCTTGTCTGCCTTAACTTTCTGATACCCGAATGCCACAAAAGGTGTCACACATTCTCCCTTTTTCCTCTTAATTTCAAGGTTACTTCTGATCTTAATGGAAATGTCACGGCAATAAGCATCGTTGATTAAGTTTTTGAATGGGATAATAATTTCATCGGCCTGATTCTTTCCCTGAAGGCTGTCATAATTGTCATTTATGGCAATAAAGCGCACACCAAGAGCCGGGAATAAACGTTCAATGTACTTCCCGGAATCAATGTATTCCCGCCCAAACCGAGATAAATCTTTCACCACTACGCAATCAACAATCCCACGCCTGATATCTTCCAGCATAGCCTGGAATGCAGGGCGCTCGAAATTAGAGCCTGAGTAGCCATCGTCAACCCGGACGGAAACAACTTCTATATCTTTTTTGTCTTTCAGGAAATCCAGAATCAGAGCCTTCTGGTTAGAAATGCTGTTACTTTCCATTTTTGCAGAACTGGAAAGATCGCCATCTTCTTTGGATAATCTGACATAGATGGCGGCACGATAGATTTTATTGAAATTCTGATACATATCTTACCTCCTCTTATTACGTCAAAAAACCCATGTAATAAAAGGGGGCTGCATAATTTGTCCTTACAGACATTTTAGCACAGCCACCCCAAACTTTCCAGTACTTTTTCAGACACTCAGAAGCATATTTTCAAATGCCTGCTCCAAAGATATTCCGTTATTGGCAAACCTTACTTTGACCTTCATATTCCCGATCCGGACCAGATACGGATTTCCTACCTTATTCAGATATGATTCCCGCCGTTCCTTCAGGCTTTTATTCCTGTCTGCTTTTACCGTCAGTAAATCTGTCATTTCATCAATATTTACATCACTAAAATCCTGTTCCAGATACTTTCTATATTCTTCTGCTGTCATAATCCCCCTCCTCATAAACTCCTGTCTGAATCTCCACCGCTCTGGTAATCCTCCGCATTGCATCAGAGCTGACATGACCACAT
>JBJEMC010000244.1:0-4781 GCA_051879475.1 Muricoprocola sp.
GACACTCATTCAGTTTATCTTGTCTTTGTTCTGCCGGAAACTTATTATAGATTTCAACAAATGATGCCGGGATTCCACGACCCAAAATATCCCAATTAAGTATTCTTTGCAATGTCAACAACCGAATTTCATTGTTGGTCAAATGTCGGCAATAATCTAATGCTTCTTCGGTCGTTTCTATAGTGACTCCCTCTACAGTATTTATATTCTTTTTTGAAGATTGCTTATCCCTAATCTCGTTGAATATCGCTTCAAGAATAGTATCTTCTGGAATTAAATGAGGATGCATTTTAATAATACTTTTTACATATTCCGTAGGCTCTCTCTCATCTATGACGAAAGTCACATGTGAAATAAATTCACATATCTTTTCGTCTGTTATCTGTTCATTTGGAATATATGTTTTATCTTTACATTCTTCAATCAATCCTTCTTTTAATTTTTTTAACGCATTGTCTTTAATATTCTCGATGCCAAATGATGTTTTTGAATCGTCAATACGAAACGAAGGTGTTACCCCTCCAAGGAACAAAATATAGGCATCGAAGGCAATCTCGCTAATATAATTTTTAAATAATGTTACGAGTTCTTTACCAATAGATTTTGGAGATGAATTTTTCGCACCTTTTGATTGTAAATCCCACAATTTCTTTGCGGTTCTATTCATACCGGTTAGGTCATTAAAAAAATCTATGACAAAATAATGTATATCTTGAGAATTTGGATAAAAATTCATCAAATACAATAATGCTTTTGTCTCAGCTTCTGCCCCGGATTTTCTCAATTTTTCAGAAGAACGAACAGTATATGTCATAATTTCACCTCGCTGATACTACCCCTAAATGTAAAAAATATTATAGTAAGTATATCACTAAAATGATTTAACGAACATATACAAAAACACTTTCTTTTCAGCCCGACAGAGAGAGGACAGTTATTATCCCATCTGGAACGGTATCTCAATCTGGAATTCTGTCTCTCCGTCAATGTCAACAAGGCACTTGAAACTTTTAATAAAATAATATCTTTATCAAAGTCATCCCTACTCTAAATAATATTTTCTTTTTTAAATATCTTTGTTGACAGTTAAGAAATATGGTAAAAAAGCTGATATTTAAAGGCTTTTCCCCGTCAACAAGAATGTCAACAACCAGTACACAAACAGTCAAAAAATGAAAAATCAACTGTTATGACCATCCTCTCCCTGTCAGGCTAATCAAAAGGTATCTTCATCTGCTCACCTTCCGTAAGTTTTATAAAGCCATCTTTGTCCGGTTGGTTGACAGTCTCTGTTTCATCCTTTCCCTCTCTGATCCAGCACCGCTGTGTACCAAATCCTTCTTTTGAGAAACGATGATAACCGCCTCTTTTCCATCCAATGATCTGTGTGTCCATGATCTGGCATATCTCATTGGTCTCATATTTCCTTGGTTCACCATCATAATGGTTAAATGCCTCTTTCCAGATCTGTCTGGAGCAGACATAAGTCCCGGCATATCCATCTAGCCATCCCTGAACCTGCCCTGCCATCGTATCTTCCTGCATGAACTGTTTCCGGTAATCAATGATCTGCTCCTCCATTTCTTTTGGAAGTTTCAGAAGACTGCTTTTGTCCTTGCAGGAATTGAAGATGACCATTGCTTCCGCCCAAAGCTGGTCGAAGTATGCCCTCGATTCTTCTTCATTATCAAGAAGATGTTTTTCCGCCTTTGAGGAATCGACCTCGATTACAAGGAAACGTCTTGCTCCTGTACGGTCAAAAGGCAGAAACTGCTTTGTATTGGTTGTCCCGGCAAACAGACATTGTCTCGGTCTGTCCTCTTCAAATTTTCCATAGGAATTCCGAAATGTATCTTTCTGCCGGCTCAAAAAGGACTTGATCTCTTCATTGCTCTTAGCACTGATCGCAGCAATCATCTCCGACATTTCCATAATCCAGTGTCCCCGGAGCTTTTCATAAATCTTTTTATCTCCCAAATCCCTCAAGTCATCTGAAAACCACTCATCCTTAATAGCCAGAAACCGGAAAAATGTAGATTTCCCTGCCCCCTGTGTTCCTACAAGGCAGAGCATTTCATCTGCCTTACACCCCGGCTTAAAAATACGGAGCAGTGCTTCCATCATAAAATGCTTCAGGCATTCATAGACCATATCCGAATCATCTGCCCCCATATACCGCTTCAATACATAACGGATACGTTCTGTGCCATCCCACTCTAAGCGGTTCAGATATTCGCAGATCGGATGATACTGTTTGCTGTTTGCTTCCGCCCTCAGGGCTTTATCCATGTTTTTCTCATTTCCCAGACTATAAAACTGTTCAAAATACAGATAAAAGAAATCTCTGGCAGCATCTGTCATAGAGGTGATCCCATCATTCCACCAGAGTTTCCTGACGATATCGATCCTCTGGTTCAGGAGATTAAATCTCAGGCTCCCTTTCAGGAGCGGGTCTTCCCGAAGCACGATCATATAATTCTGCATCGTCCCTTTGACGGTTCCCTGATTTGTCACAGCCAGATGGGAGCGGATCTCCCTTATGGCATCCACATCCGCCATCTGCTCCATCACCTGCAAAGCGTCCTGCTCCTTTACATTCTCGCTCAATCTTTTCCACCTCCTTTCCTTTTTCCTTGACGAGCATTTTCTTATCCTCTTCATCACCGAACAGAAGAATATCCAGATAATATTCAACGATACTCAGCTCCCTCAGTGCGGTAACAAAATGCCCGTCCCATTCTTCCTCTGGTGTTTTGGGTGCATAACATTCTTTCCATTCCAGAAGCAGGGTTCGGTAATCCAGATATGCTTTTGTAAGTCTGGCGCATTCTGTTTTCCAGTCTGTTTCTGATACCTTTCCTTTTTCTTTCACCAGAGACTTATTCCCACTTTTGGGAGAATCCCTTGCCCTGTTCCCATAGGAAATCCCAAAATCATCTGCCAGCTTCAAAGCAGCCTCTCTGGATTTTAGTCCGAAGAGCTGGGCGGTAAAATCGATCACATCCCCGGTACACCCGCATCCAAAACAGTAATATCTGCGGTCAACTTTCATGCTCGGTGTACCGTCATTATGAAAAATGCACCGGATCAATCCGCTCCTGTTGGGCTTAAATCCATAAAGTTCCGCAGCCTGCCTGACCGTCACATTCTGCTTTACTTCTTCAAACACATTCATTTTTTATCCACTTCCTTTCCAACCCGTTCAGATATGACCGGGTTCAAAAAAAGAGCATCCTGACTTTTATCCAAAACTGAATAAATCAAAATGCTCTTTACAGAGAATCCATGTCATAATATTTTGTTTTTGTTTTCTTTCTGGCTGCATTTTCTTCTGCGACCCGCTTTTTATTGGCAGCCAGTTTTTCAAGAACACTCGTCCTTGCCTTCTTCTTGATCTGTTCCGTATTCGCTTTCCTGACCTCTGGCTCCTGAAGAGTTTTCTGCACTTTTTCAATAACTGCATTTGCTGCATTCCGTAATTTCTCTTTCGCCATCTTAATCACGTTTTTGGTAATTGTTTTTGCCTTATCAGAATTATTTGGATTCTGGACAATGTTATTGCAAAGCTGATCCAGAAGCCTGATATCCTCTTCCTGTGTCTGTGCCCTTACTTTTTCCGTAACGACTTCCACCGCCTTGTCATAAGCGATCTCTGACACTTCATCGATCAGGGTTTCATTATCCATGATTTTTTCTTCCTGTTCCTTTATCATCTGTTCCTGCCTGGCAATCTTTTCTTTCTGTGCCTGTATGATAAACTCCTGCTTTTCCAGATACTTCTTTCCGCCATATTCCGGCACTTCCTCAATCTCCAGCCCATACTGCCTGCAAACATCAAACAGAAGATTCCTGCAGATCAGATCAAAAGTCATCTTCCGGTTATTGTTTCTTCCTCTGGGCTTATCCGGATCGGGAAGAGGAATGCCAAGTGCTTCCAATGCCTTTTCCTGTTGCGGACACAGTTCCCCATATTTATTCTCGCAGTCAAACACGTGACGTTCATGGATATGGGGAGTGGTCTCATCCATGTGGAGTGCAAAATCCAAAATATGCACATGGTCTCCAAACATCCCCTCGAACCTTTTCATAAAAGAATCCGCAATATGAAAAAGCTGTTCTCCCGATATATGCTCCCCCTCCTTTCCGATCTGGAATATCGTTTCTTCCGGACAGGTCATTTTATTTTTTAGCAGATCTTCCGTTGTCCGGTTTCTTTCCGGGTGGCGGTTTTTCTCATTTCTGGCATTCTGCCCTTTTATAAAATCGCTGTAATGGTCTTCATAATACATCTTTTCAATATCATGAAAACTTGCTTCCGGCTCGACCGGTCCCCAATTTCTAAGTGTCTCATCCGAAGGGTTCTGGACATATCCCCGGTAACAGTCCCAATAGATATTCTGCTTTTCCCTCTCCGCATCAATATGCTCACTGTTGGCAATATCGAATTTTCTGTCATTGTGCTTCGGATTATAAACACCATGTTTCCCCGATCTGCCATTATGCCTTGTAGCTCTCATTCTTCTGATTCCCCCTTTCATCCATTCTGCATTTTTTCATTTTTCTTTTTTCCCATTCTGCCCTTCTCTGTGGTCTTTCCATTATCTGCCTCTTGCGTTTCACAAGCTTTTTTTCATGTGGCGGTCATTCCCGAAAATGATTTTGGGTAACACAATTCGCCAGATAATACCCAGTACGACTTGACGCAGGCATCAAATCACTGGGCAAGGCGTTTCACCCTTGACCCGATAATGGGCTTTGCCCCTTAACCCCAGCATGGAGCT
>JBJEMC010000245.1:0-24951 GCA_051879475.1 Muricoprocola sp.
TATGAACCCGCGGTCCTTCTTTTTTATAGGCTATGTTTTTTCACAGCCCCTTTATGATACGATATTGTTTATCCAAATTCCTTTTTTCACAAGAATGTATCCCAGGATGGCTTTTAAGGTATCCCCAAACTGGACGATAATATAGATCGCCACTACAGACAGTGCAGTGAACCTGCTTAAGGTAAAGGCAAGGGTTACATTGATACACCAGAGAAAGACACTGTCAAAAAGGAAGGTGATAATGGTCTTCCCTCCAGATCTTAAGGTAAAATAACAGGCATGAAGGAAAGCATTCTGCGGCATGCAAATCGCCACAATCATAATGAAGCGTGTTGCAAGAGCGCGAACATCACCACTGGTATTGTATAGCCTTGGGAAGAAAGGAGCGACAAAGAGCATTAGCACTGCCACAACACTGCAGCTTAAGACAGCGAATACGATCATCTTGGTATCGGTATCTCTTGCTTCCTTCATACGGTTTGCTCCCAGGAGCTGTCCAACTACGATAGCAACGGAGTCTCCAAGGGCCATGAAAACAATGTTAAAGACATTGGAAATCGTAGTTGTGATGTTTAACGCGGCAACCACGTGCAGTCCGCGGACGGAATAGCACTGAGTAATCATGGCCATACCTGCAGCCCAGAGGGTTTCATTGACCAGAAGCGGCATTCCTTTGATGATGATTTTCTGAATCAGGTCAAGGGGAACAGTCATGGTTTTGTATAAGCCTTGTGTAAATTTATATTTCTGCGGATCACGGTGTGAAAAGATGATGATGATCAGCATTTCCACATATCTGGAAAGTACAGTAGCAATGGCTGCACCCCGGACGCCAAGAACCGGGAAGCCGAATTTACCGTAAATCAGTAAATAGTTAAAAATCAGGTTCACAAGTACGGAAACAATCCCGGCTTTCATAGGAAGAATAGTTTCCCCGCATTCACGCAAGGTGCTGCTGTATGCCTGGCTGATCATAAAAGGAATCAGGCCGATCAGCATGATTTTCATATACTGAAGACCGTAGGCCAGAGTCTTGGCCGCATCAGAAGGATTTCCGTTCCCTTTTAAATACAGTTGGATCAGAAATTCTCCCTTCAGTAAAAACAGAATGACGGTTGCCCCGGTAAGAAGAATTACCAGCCAGAACTTAAATCGGAACGTGTTGCGGACACCTTCCTGATCCCCCTGTCCATAATACTGGGCAGTAAAAATCCCTGCACCGGATACGCCACCGAAAATGCAGAGATTGTAAACAAAAATCAGTTGGTTCACAATAGAAGCTCCGGACATCTGGTTTGTACCAATCTGACCGATCATGATGTTATCCAGTAAGTTTACAAAGTTGGTGATACCGTTTTGTATCATAATAGGAATTGCGATGGCCAGGATCATTTTATAAAATGCCCGGTCACCAAAGAATTTGTTTTTCCAGGATCGTTGTGTTTTGTTCATATAGTCCTCCAATGTATAGATATTTATGGATTGTTTCGTGCTGCGCACTTTCATACGATACAATGTACTATATTCCAAAAAGAAATGCAAGAAAGTAATAAAAATGCTTTACTTTAGCGTATTACTATGATAAAATATCAAAGACTTTGTGATTATGTGTGAATTTCGGAGGAGATAATACTATGAAAAAGAATATCGCATTTGTGTTAAGTGCATTAATGGTAATGGGACTTGCAGCTCCGGTATGCGCAGAAGATGCAGATCTGGTTTATGCAGTAGAAGCAGGTTCTGCAGGAGAAGCTGTTGCCAATGAAAAAGGATTTCAGATTAATTCCGTAGCATCTCAGGCTGATGCTCTGATGGAAGTGGCAGCTGGTACGTCAGATGCTGCAATCATTGACCTTCTTATGGCAGGTGCTATGATCGGTGAAGGTACAAGCTATGAGAATCTGGTACATACAGAGGAACTTACAACAGAAGAATATGGCGTAGGATGCCGTAAGGATTCCGACCTTGCAGATTACATCAACTGGATCTTTGCTACTACTTATGAAAATGGAAAGATGGAAGAAATTGCAGAGGAATATGGTGTACAGGAAGCTCTGGTAGAACAGGGGGAAGCTGCTGATACATTCGAAATTGCAGAAGACGGTGATTTAGCATATATCGTGGATAAAGGCACTCTGATCGTAGGTATCACAGATTTTGAACCAATGGACTACAAGGGAGAAGATGGAGAATGGATCGGTTTTGATGCTGATATGGCAAGAATCGTTGCAGAAGAACTTGGAGTTGATATTGAATTTGTAGAAATCGACTGGGACAATAAGATCATGGAACTGGATTCCAAGACAATTGACGTTGTATGGAATGGAATGACTCTGACAGATGAAGTAAAAGCAGCTATGGGTTGTACAAATGCATACTGCAACAATGCTCAGGTAGTTGTGGTACCTGCAGAATAATCTGTAGAATCATATAAACTGAGTACAAGAGAAACGAAGAGGCAGGGGGAGATTGCTCTCTGCCTCCTTTATTATGATGTAAGAAAGGGAAAAAATATGCTGGGACAGGTTACGATGGAGCTTGCCAGAGGTCTGGTGACAACATCAAAGATTTTTATATTTACATTACTGTTTTCCCTTCCCCTGGGATTGATATTTGCCTTTTGTTCCATGAGTAAGTGGAAACCATTGCGTTATCTTATGCAGGTATTTATCTGGATCATCCGAGGTACCCCTCTTATGCTTCAGCTGATCATTATTTTTTATGGTCCGGGTATGTGGTTGGGACAGAATATCTGGGGTGGAAGTGAAGCGGGACGCCTTACCGCCACTGTAGTGGCATTTTCTATTAATTATGCCTGCTATTTTTCTGTTATTTTCCGCGGCGGAATAGAAGGAATTCCGGCAGGGCAGCGGGAAGCCGGACAGGTTCTGGGTATGACAAGAACACAGATTTTCTTTAAGATCACTTTATTACAGATGGTAAAAAGAGTAGTACCGCCTATGTCAAATGAGATCATTACCCTGGTAAAGGATACTTCTCTTGCCCGTATCATTGCAGCACAGGAACTGACACAGAGGGGATATTCCTTCATGAAGTCAGCGGGTCTTATCTGGCCGCTGTTCTATACAGGCGTATTTTACCTGGCCTTTGTAGGCATATTGACACTGCTGTTTAATTATATTGAGAAAAAATTAGATTATTTCAGATAGGAGGTGGAAAGCATGGCAATGTTGGAAGTAACACATATTGAGAAACATTTTGAAAATACCAAGGTTTTAAAGGATGTCAGCTTTTCACTGGAAAAAGGAAATGCACTGGCAATTATCGGATCATCAGGTTCCGGAAAAACGACTTTGCTCAGATGCCTGAATTTTCTGGAAACACCGGATCAGGGAGTAATCACGGTAAATGGTGAGACACTTTTTGATGCAGCAACTTATAAGGCACAAAGTGAAAATCAGCTGAGAAAGAAACGTCTGCATTTTGGACTGGTATTTCAGTCTTTTCATCTTTTTCCACAGTATACGGCTTTAGAAAATGTAACGCTGGCAGAGAAACTGCTGGCAAAGGAACGGCCGGATTTTAAATCCAGAAAGAATGAGATTTTCCAGGAAATTGAGCAGCATGGAAAGGAACTGTTAGATCAGATGGGATTGTCAGAGCGAATCTCTCACTATCCACATCAGTTATCCGGTGGACAGCAGCAGCGTGTGGCCATTGCCAGAGCCTTGGCGTTAAAACCGGACATTCTGTGTTTTGATGAGCCGACCTCAGCACTTGATCCGGAACTGACAGGGGAAGTGTTAAAAGTGATCAGAGGGTTGGCAGATCAGAAAACTACAATGATTATTGTTACCCATGAAATGGCATTTGCCAGAGATGTGGCAGATCAGATCATTTTTATGGATGATGGATATATTGTGGAGCAGGGAGATGCAAAACAGGTCATCGACCATCCACAGGAAGAAAGAACCAAACAGTTTCTGTCGAGATATACTCAAGGATAAAAAAGATAAGCGGATATCATATTTATTTGATATATAGCTTCTCAAAAAACAGATATATGTGTTATAATGGAAGAACTGCGAGAAAATATCGGTAAAGGAGAAAAAAATATGATAAAAGCAGTTCTTCTTTTTATTTTAGGATTAATTTTATTAGTAAAGGGCGGAGACTGGTTTGTGCAGGGCGCAGCCGGAATTGCACAGAAGTTTCATATCCCTGAGTTATTGATCGGGGCAACGGTTGTTTCTATAGGAACTACACTTCCGGAAGTAATGGTATCAGCCACTTCTGCACTGGGAGGACATGGCGAGATCGCATATGGAAATGCCATCGGTTCCATTATTTGTAATACAGCACTGATTGCGGCATTGACGGCAGCAGTGAGACCATCAAAGATTAATAAAAAGGAATTTCAGATTCCCATTGCATTTTTCTTTGTGGCAGCGATTTTTTATGTAATCAATGCCTATGCATTTGGAAGCTTCAGCAGATTATCAGGAATTGTTTTGTTGCTGATCTTTGTAATTTATATTGGAATTACCGTATGGCAGGTCATGAAACATCCGGAAGATGCGGCGGTGGAAGAAGTAGAGGAGCAGGAAATGTCCATGCCGATGCTGGTGCTTTGTCTGGTGGGGGGAGCAGCCCTTATTACCATAGGTGCCAATCTTCTGGTAGATAACGGTACGTATATTGCTGCAGCACTTGGAGTGCCGGAAGCCGTAATTGCCCTGACCTTTGTTGCCCTGGGTACATCTCTGCCGGAACTGGTAACTGCGATTACTTCTCTGGTAAAGGGACATGGAGCATTATCTCTGGGAAATGTTGTCGGTGCCAATTTATTTAATCTTGTATTAGTCAGTGGAGTATCTGTTACATTAAATCCTTTCAGTATTCCGCAGGAAAAGATGATTCATGGTATGAATGCATCTCTGGTCATGGATATTCCGGTTATGCTTTTTGTAATGAGTTTTCTAACCATACCGGCACTGATCAGGGGCAAAATAACCAGATTTCAGGGAATTGTGCTGTTGTTGGTTTATTTTGCATTCTGTATCGCACAGTTTGCATTATAGAAACTTACGTTACTGGAACGCACGTGAACAGTAATAATCCAGCATTTGCAAAGGAATATTAAGGGAGTGAGAGGATGGAAGAACGTGCCAGAAAAAAACGTCAGCAAAAAGCAAGGGCAAACCTTCGCCTGGAAAAGAAGAAAAACAGGCAGAAAAGGCTTATGATAGAAGCCGGAGTAGGTGTGTTGTTTGCTGGCTGTCTGATTTATACCGTAGTTGACAAAGTTCTCGATAAAGATACCATGGGGTGCAGAATCAAGGTATATGGTCAGGATGTTTCCTGGGAGACACCGGAGGCGGCAGCAGAGAAGATAGAGGCAAGATTTCAGGATACAGAGATTGATTTTGTGGAAAATGGGAAGAACATCTATCAGACAACCATGGGAGAACTGGGGTATTCTTTGGACGATCAATATGTGCTGCAGGAACTGGAACGAGTGAAAGCAGAACGGAAACCATGTCTGGGAATCCTGGAGTGGGGGAAGAAGAGAAAAATTTCCTATCATCTCAAAGAAGAACAGGAAAAGAGACAGTCTGCATTAAAAGCAGAGAAGTTTGGAAATCCTTCTAAAAGAGAACCATCTCAGGATGCAACGATTCTCTATAATGATGCAACAGGAAAGTATGAGATCATAGATTCTTCTATAGGTACCCGGATTGATGAAGGAAAAATTGTAACTGTTTCAGATGAAGTGATCAAAGAGGCTTTAAAAGAGAACCTTCTGCCTAAAAAGATTGAAATACCTGTAAATACAGAAGTATATATTCAACCGCAGGTGACGGAAGAAGATTCTTTGCTTCAAAAAGAAAAAGAGGAATTTAACGAAAAACTTGAGAAGTATCCAAAGAGTAAGGTAGTATATACTTTTGGAGAAACCACAGAAGAAATTGATGCGGGTATAATAGAATCCTGGATTTTAAAAACCAATGAATCTATTTCCCTGGATGAAGAGGCGATGCGGGAATATGTTTCCCAGCTGGCAGCCAGATATAATACGGCATATGATATGCGAGAGTTTGAAACTACTTTTGGGTATACAGAATATATTGATAATAATGAATATGGATATGTGATTGACCAGGAAGCTGAATATCAGCAGTTGTGCAAAGATCTGCAAAGCGGGACAGAAGTAAAACGCGATCCCATCTATTCTCAGGAAGGATATAACCGGAATGGTGCAGATGACTTGATGGGAAATTATGTAGAAGTCAGCATTGACAGCCAGTACCTGTGGATGTATCAGAATGGAGATCTGGTGACAGAAACACCGGTAGTTACCGGACAGCCGGTGGGAACAAATCCTCAGACTGGAGAGCAGGAAGACTGGTCTACCTATAGAGGTGCATATCCATTGGCATATAAGGAAAGCCCGGCTGTGCTCAGCAGTGATATCTACGGGTATGAAGTAGAGGTGCAGTATTGGATGCCTTTTGTCTTAGGACAGGGACTGCATGACGCAGACTGGAATGCAGCATTTGGCGGTAATATTTATCAGTATGCAGGAAGCCATGGATGCGTCAATCTGCCTTCTGATCAGGCAGCAGTAATCTATAATTACATTGAGGCGGGATATCCGATTATCATATATTAAATAACAGCATGGGGAGAAAATTATGGAAGAAACACAGACAATTGTAGCCAAATTTGGAGGAAGTTCCCTGGCAGATGCGGAGCAGTTTCGCAAAATTCGTAAAATACTGGAGAGCAATCCACAGCGTAGATTTGTTGTACCCTCTGCACCGGGAAAACGTTATAAAGATGACATCAAGGTTACAGATATGTTATATCAGTGCTATGAGAAGACCAGCCGGGGAGAAGACTATCAGGAAGAACTGCAAAAAATCAAAGACAGATATCAGGAAATTATAGATGACCTGAAATTGGAAGTAAGCCTTGAGAGGGAGTTTGCCATTATGGAGGAAGCTTTTCTTGCCGGGGCTGGAAAAGAGTATGCAGCTTCCAGAGGAGAGTACCTCAATGGAATCCTTTTGGCGGCTTATCTGGGATTTGAGTTTGTAGATGCGGCAGAAGTGATTCGCTTTTCTCCTCAGGGACAACTTGAGGATGAGAGAACAAACTTTTTCCTTGAGAAAAAACTCAGTACCTGTAAAAATGCAGTTATCCCTGGATTTTACGGCGCGGATGATGCAGGGAATATCCATACTTTTTCCCGGGGAGGTTCAGATGTAACTGGAGCTTTGGTGGCAAGAGGCGTAAAGGCAGCACTGTATGAAAACTGGACAGATGTGTCAGGATTTCTGCTGACAGACCCTTCGATTGTGGAAAAACCCAAAAAGATTGATGTTATGACATTTTCGGAATTACGAGAACTGGCTTACAGAGGAGCCACGGTGCTTCATGAGGATGCCGTATTCCCGGCAAGAAGGGAAGGAATTCCGATTCATATCCGTAATACTAACGATCCGGAACATAATGGAACCCTGATTTGCAGTGAAATCCGTCCGGAAGATGAATCACCTATTACGGGAATCGCAGGAAAGAAAGACTTTGTAGCAATCAGCATTGCCAAGAATCTGAAGAAATCTCAGATTGGTTTTATCAAAAGACTGCTGGAGGTATTTGATGATAATAATGTGACCTTTGAGCATCTGCCTTCAGGAATTGACACGATTAGTATCATCATTCCAAAGGCAGAGTATCTGGAAAAGAAAGATGCGATTATGGAATCTTTGAAAACCAGGGTAAGGCCAGATAAAATCGAGCTGGATGAAGATCTGGCAATGGTAACAGTAGTAGGAAAGGGAATGAGATCTGTCAGTGGAATTGCTTCAAGATTTTTCAGTGCTTTGGGAGCTGCAAATGTGAATATTAAGATGATTGATATGGGTTCCAATGAAATCAATTGTACAGTTGGAGTGTCTAACAGAGATTTTGAAAAAGCAATCAGAGCGTTATATTATGCTCTTGCAGTATAAAGCTATTGCATTTATATGGTAAAAGAAGGTATAATAAAAGCTGTGACAATGAAAATCGATTCAGAGATGAGGAGTAAACAATGGAAATGAAACCAATGAAAGAAGGAAAAGTACGTGAGATTTATGATAATGGTGACAGTCTGATTATGGTTGCAACAGATCGCATCAGCTGTTTTGATGTAATTCTGAATAATCAGGTGACGAAAAAAGGTACTGTGTTGACACAGATGTCCAAGTTCTGGTTTGAACTGACAGAAGACATTCTTCCGAATCATATGATTTCTGTGGATGTAAAGGATATGCCTGAATTTTTCCAGCAGGAAAAGTTTGATGGAAACAGTATGTTATGTCGCAAGCTGGAGATGCTTCCGGTAGAATGTATTGTCCGCGGATACATTACAGGAAGCGGCTGGGCAAGCTACCAGAAAACCGGTGAAGTATGTGGAATCAAGCTTCCGGAAGGTCTCAAAGAGTCCGATAAACTGCCTGAGCCAATCTATACACCATCTACAAAGGCTGAGATTGGTGACCATGATGAAAACATCTCTTTTGAACAGAGCATTGAGTACCTGGAAAAACGTTTCCCTGGAAAAGGAAAGGAATATGCAGAGAAACTTCGTGACTATACCATTGCTTTATATAAGAAATGTGCAGAGTATGCCCTGAGCCGCGGTATTATCATCGCAGATACCAAGTTTGAATTTGGTCTGGATGAGAATGGAAATATCGTGATCGGTGATGAAATGCTGACCCCGGACAGTTCCAGATTCTGGCCGGCAGATGGCTATGAACCAGGACATGGACAGCCATCTTTTGATAAACAGTTTGCCAGGGACTGGCTGAAAGCAAATCCTGGAAATGACTGGACACTTCCGGAAGAAATCGTTCAGAAGACAATTGAAAAATACCTTCAGGCATATGAAATGCTGACAGGAAAACCTTTGGTATAATAAATTGTGAAAGTGCAAAGCACGGAACAATTCGTAGGTATCATAATTTAATAAAAAACAGAAAGCGGCGATATGACGTAAGGGCATGTCGCCGATTTGGCTTACAGAAATAGTGAGGATTGATATTTTGAGAAAGATGGAGAATCAAGGTAGAATCATCGGTCTGGGCATTGGCATGTGTCTACTTGTCGGGTGCGGCCAGAAAGAAAATACTACAGAAGAAGTTCACCGATTTGAAAAATGGAATCTGGCAGAAGAGGGGGCATTCACCTTACAGGATGGCACAGTGATTGACCGTTGGACGAATGACCCATATACAGAGGATTTGTACAAAACAGAGGACGGAGAAGAATTGCTTTATGTGACTCATATGATAAACCCTTCTGAGAACGATATTGCAGGTATGACACCGTTGAATGAATATCCAGAAGAACTTCAGGAGAAAGTTCTGGAATACTGGGCACAGGAAGAGACGTTATATGATCTGGAAGAGGGACTGGAAAAAGCGTATGCGGACTATTGTGGATGCCAGGGAAACTTTCAGATTTTTACGGTACATGAGATAAAACAGGATTTTAATCCGGCGGTGGAAACAGACAGATATGTGGGGTATCTCACTGTATCTACAGAACCAAAAGAAGAACACTATGATGGTGGGCTGATAGAAAAAAGAAAAGAAACGTTGTTTGACATTCAGACGGGAGAAATATTGGATGTATGGGATCTTTTCTGTGTAGAAGAGGATGTAGCCAGGGAAAAACTGGCTTTATTATGTGCAGATGCGGATAATACTGTTTCTGATGAAGATGTCATTGGGGCGATAGATCAGGCGAGTATGTTGTTTCTGCAGGATTATTTTGAAGTGTGGTTTCCTTTTGGAACCTGGGAGAGACAGGAATTTGCAAAAGGTTTTGGATTTGAATATGAAAAGGTTGCGGATCTGTTACGGGAAGATGCGATTCCAGAGGAAAGAAGAGAGTAACAGTAACGGTAACAGAAAGCGCATCGCAGGAGGAAATTGTGAGATTACAAAAAGTACAGGATTGTATGAAGGAATTGGGATTTGAGTTTACATATGCCGAAGAGGAAGGACTTGGAAGCATTGATTTTCTATATCGTGGCATTTCTTATCATATTTGGGAATTTTTTGATGGGGAATATGGAGTAGAAACGAATATCCGTACCGGTGGAAGCCAGGAGGATGTGTTTGGTGACTACGAAGAGAAACTCATAGAGATGCTTCATGACAGGAAAAAAAGATAGCGGTGAGATGAATATGAAAAATATTGCAATCGTTCTGGCAGCAGGCAGAGGAAAAAGAATGGGGACAGCCATTCCCAAACAGTTTCTGGAAATAGAAGGAAAGCCGGTTATTTATTACACGCTTCAGAGTTTTGAAATGTCCGAGTTGGTAGATGAAGTGATTCTGGTAACAGGGGAAGAGACAAAGGAGTATTGTCAGAAGGAAATTGTAGAAAAGTTTGGGTTTCACAAAGTGAGAAAAGTTATTTCCGGGGGCAAGGAGAGATATGATTCTGTTTATGAAGGGCTGAAAGCCTGTGAGGATTGTTCCTACGTGTATATTCATGACGGTGCGCGCCCCTTTGTGACAGAAGATGTGATCAGGAGAACTCTGGAGGGAGCAAAAGAATATGGCGCCAGTATAGCTGCAGTTCCTTCAAAAGATACCGTGAAGGTAGGAAATCCCCAGGGACTCGTAGTGGAAACACTGGACAGAAGTGTCCTGTGGAATGTGCAGACTCCTCAGACATTTTCTTATTCTCTGATTAGAAAAGCCCATGAAGAGATGAGAAAAAGAAAAATGACAGGAATTACGGATGATTCCATGCTGGTAGAAGAGTTGGGGCTCTGCCCGGTAAAACTGGTGGAGGGATCTTATGATAATATTAAAATAACAACACCGGAAGACATTATTTTGGCGGAAAAAATAATACAAAATAAAAGAGCCTTGGCGTAGTATGCTGCTGCGTTAAAGCTCTTTTATGATACATTATTTTAGTTATTCTTTGCGCACTGTGCCAGATCAGGAACGGCCATAAGTGCTGGATAAAGGAGAAGGGAAATGACAAGTCCGCCAAGCCCCTGGATCAGGTTCGCAGGAATGCTTGCTGCGGCACCAATTCCGTAGATAAAATATTCAAAGATAAAATATCCGCCGGCAACCAGTACCATATCGGCAATTCCGCAAAGAATAACAGAAAGATATCTTGTTTTCTTGTCTTTTTTGCCGATTTGTCTGTAAATATAGGCACTGGCAAGGGCGATAAGTCCTTTGATCACAAAAGTGGCCGGTACATAGATAAAGTATCCTCCGATCAGATCTGCCATGGCACTTCCGATGCCGCCTGCAAGAAAGCCGGCTGCAGGGCCGAGAAAGATTCCAGAGAGGATTACAACAGCATCACCTGGATGTATGTATCCGTTGGTTCCTGGTGTTGGGATACGGATGGACATGGTTGCAACGCAGGCAAGGGCTGCAAAAAGGGCTGCATAGATCAGTTTTTTCAGATTTTGATTCATTTTAGATAGTCACCTCTTTTGAATTATTAATGGTGAAAGAATAGCATACAACTGGCATTGAAAAAAGTTCCAGTTTATGCAAAAAATACCATACCAGTTAAAAATCATCCAGTGTGCCAAAATGATATCCCATTTCCTCCCATCGGGTCAGAAGTTCATCCAGTATCGCCGCATTTGTGCTGGAGGTGGAGTGCAAAAGGACGATGGCACCGGGATGGATACGGCCTAATAATTTTTTAAATGCCTCTTCCTTTGTGGGCTGATTATCTGTTTCCCAGTCTACATAGGCCAGACTCCAGAAGAAGGTCTTATAGCCAAGACTTTTGGCCATCTCCAGATTTGAGAAGCTGAATTTTCCTTGAGGAGGCCTATAATAAGAAGCCATATCTTTTCCAGTGATTTCTTTATAGAGTGAGGCATTACTTTCCAGTTCTTCTTTAAAGGCCTCTTTTGTAGAAATAGAAGACATGTCGGGATGGTGGTAGGTGTGGTTGGCGACGGTGTGTCCCTCTTCTGTCATTCGGATGGTAAGCTCCGGGGCAGTTTCCAGAAAATTACCCACAACAAAAAAGGTGGCAGAAACCTGATGCTTTTTCAGTGCATCTAAAATAGCGGGTAAGTTTCCGTTTTCATAACCACAGTCAAAGGTTAAATAAATCACTTTTTCTTCTGTGTCTTTGACAAAATAGGCATCGTATTTTGCAAGTTCCTCTGGGGAGACATTTCCCACAGGAGCTTTTCCCTCTTCCTGGAAACTCAGCCCCCAGTTATCCGCTTCGGCAGAAAAAACCGAAGCAGCAGGAACGGAGAGAGAAGTTTGGGATTTCAGGAATCTTGCAGAGATCCGTCCGGTAAAAAAACATGCAGTGAATAAAATTCCAAGTAGGAAAATCTGTGTTTTGTGGGACATGAAGATACTCCATTTGAAATATTTTTTTTTATTTTATTCCATGCTATAAAAACTCATGCAGATTTCTGCAAAAACTTTGTCAGAAAAAACTTGACGTGCCCGCAGAGCCTGTGTTAATATGATTACGCGAATGGAAGTAGGTTTTTTTTTTATGCCTAAAATATGATGACTGTCGCGGGTCATCACACAAAATTTGTTTGAGAGCGAGGTGGAAGTTGTGCGCACTAGAATTACATTGGCATGCACAGAATGCAAGCAGCGAAATTACAACACTACAAAAGAAAAAAAGAATCACCCTGACAGAATGGAAACAAAGAAATATTGTAGATTCTGTAAGAGACACACACTGCACAAAGAAACTAAATAATTCGGCTTATTTGTGAAAGGAGAGCAGCTATGGGAGATAATTCTAACAAGAACGCTCCAAAACAGAGCTGGTCAGACGGCTTAAAAGCAGAGTTCAACAAAATTATCTGGCCGAAGAAAGAGGATCTTGTAAAAGAGACTGGCGCAGTTGTAGCTGTAACAGCAGTTCTCGGTGTGATAATCACAATCGTCGACAGTATTGTACAGTATGGTATTAATTTCTTTATTAAGTAAGGACAAGGTGAGCATATGTCAGAAGCAAACTGGTATGTTGTTCATACCTATTCAGGATATGAAAACAAGGTAAAGGCGAACATTGAGAAAACCATCGAGAACAGACATCTCGAAGACCAGATCCTTGAGGTCAGAGTGCCTCTGCAGGATGTTGTGGAAGTGAAAAACGGGGTTTCGAAGACAGTTCAGAAGAAGATGTTTCCGGGCTACGTGCTTCTCAACATGATTATGAATGATGACACCTGGTACGTTGTAAGAAACACCAGAGGTGTGACAGGATTTGTTGGACCAGGATCCAAGCCTGTACCGCTTACTGAAGCAGAGATGAAACCTTTGGGAATTCAGGCAGACAATGTGGTGATTGATTTTGAGGTTGGAGATACAGTGAGCGTCATTGGCGGTATCTGGAAAGATACGGTAGGTGTGATCCAAAGTATCAATGAAAGCAAGCAGATCGTTACCATTAATGTTGAACTGTTCGGTCGTGAAACACCGGTAGAAATAAGTTTCACAGAAATTAAGAAAATGTAACATGAGATCGGCCGCAAATTTACAGACGGTCAGATAGTGGGAGGGAAATCCCCCGACAATACCACAAGGAGGTGCCTTATTATGGCAAAGAAAGTAACTGGTTATATTAAATTACAGATTCCTGCTGGCAAAGCTACACCAGCTCCACCTGTTGGTCCTGCTCTTGGACAGCATGGTGTTAATATTGTTCAGTTTACAAAGGAGTTCAACGCAAGAACAGCTGACAAGGGTGACCTGATCATCCCGGTAGTAATCACTGTTTACGCTGACAGAAGCTTCAGCTTCGTTACAAAGACTCCGCCTGCAGCAGTTCTTCTGAAGAAAGCCTGCAACATCAAATCCGGTTCAGGTGTTCCTAACAAGAATAAAGTTGCAACAATCAGCAAAGATAAAGTACGCGAAATCGCTGAAATGAAAATGCCAGACCTTAACGCAGGCAGTGTTGAAGCAGCTATGAGTATGATCGCCGGTACAGCAAGAAGTATGGGTATCGTAGTTGAGGAGTAAATTGACAATAAAGTGGGAGGGTAATTCCCGCGAATACCACCAGGAGGTTATTTAATATGAAAAGAGGAAAAAGATACGTTGAAGCGGCTAAAGCAATTGACCGCACAACGCTTTATGATGCAGCTGATGCAATCAGCGTAGTAAAGAAAAATGCTGTAGCAAAATTTGATGAGACAATCGAAGTTCATATCAGAACAGGCTGTGATGGACGTCACGCAGACCAGCAGATTCGTGGCGCAGTTGTACTGCCTCATGGAACTGGTAAAACCGTTCGTGTACTTGTATTCGCTAAGAATGCAAAGGCTGACGAAGCAAAGGCAGCTGGAGCTGATTTTGTAGGAGCAGAAGAACTGATTCCAAAGATTCAGAACGAAGGCTGGTTAGATTTTGATGTAGTTGTAGCTACACCAGATATGATGGGTGTTGTTGGACGTCTGGGTCGTGTACTTGGACCAAAGGGCTTAATGCCAAACCCAAAAGCTGGAACAGTTACTATGGATGTAACAAAGGCAATCAACGATATCAAAGCTGGTAAGATTGAATATAGATTGGATAAGACAAACATCATTCATGTGCCAATCGGAAAAGCTTCCTTTACAGAAGAACAACTGAGCGACAACTTCCAGACGCTTATTGGAGCTATTCTCAAAGCAAGACCGGCAGCAGTGAAGGGTCAGTACCTGAAGAGTGTTACAATCACTTCTACTATGGGACCTGGTGTAAAATTAAATACTGCTAAGTTTGCATAAGATTTGAAGAAAAGTTCTTAGATAACCCCAGGGCAATTGCCCTGGGGTTTTTGATAATTACTGTTCACGTGCGTTCCAGTAACGATGAAAAAGCCATGCAAATCACCTTCGGTGATGGCTTTTTCATTGCAGACCTCAGGTTTTGCCAAGCAAAACATCTCGCGGAACAGAGGTACCTGAACTGTAACTTTTGATACAAAAATTATGTTATTTTTTGAAAAAACATTTGACATATGTGAATTTATGTGATAACCTAATCAAGAACTGCCGAAGACAGCAGGTGCCGTGAGGCATAAGTGGAAAACGCCTGCCGAGGAAGTAGAGAATTCTTATAGAATGATTTATCTACCTCTCTGTCTGACAGAGAGGTTTTTCATATCATAAGGTGTAATTCTTTGGCGGTAAATCTATAAAGGAGGTGCACCATTTCATGGCGAAAGTAGAACAGAAAAAACCTATCGTTGATGAAATCAGCGAAAAGATTCAGGGCGCTCAGTCTGTTGTTCTGGTTAATTACAGTGGTATTACTGTAGAACAGGATACAGCTCTTCGTAAAGAGATGAGAGAAGCTGGAATCAGCTACAAGGTTTACAAAAACACAATGATGAATTTTGCATTCCAGGGAACAGAGTGTGAACCACTCACAAAGCATCTGGAAAAACCAAACGCAGTTGCAATCTGTAAAGATGACGCAACAGCACCAATCAGAATCATTGCTAAATATGCTAAGACTGTTCCGGCATTACAGTTAGTAGCTGGTATCGTTGAAGGCGGATATTATGATGAAAAGGGCATTCAGGCACTGGCTGATGTACCATCAAGAGAAGTTCTTCTTGGAAGACTGCTGGGAAGTATTCAGTCCCCAGTTGCAAACTTTGCTCGTGTAATCAAGCAGATTGCAGAAAAGGAAGAAGCATAAGATTTTATAGTGCATATGCAACTTGTGTTGCATGAATGAAAACAAAATTATAATTATGGAGGAAAATAAAATGGCAAAATTAACAACAGCTGAATTTATTGAAGCTATCAAAGAGCTTACAGTATTAGAGTTAAATGATTTAGTAAAAGCGTGTGAAGAAGAATTTGGTGTATCTGCAGCAGCAGGTGTTGTAGTAGCAGCAGCAGGCCCAGCAGAAGCAGCTGAAGAAAAAGATGAATTCGATGTAGAACTTACAGAAGTAGGACCAAACAAAGTTAAAGTTATCAAAGTTGTTCGTGAAGCAACAGGTCTTGGCCTGAAGGAAGCTAAAGAAGTTGTAGACGGAGCTCCAAAGGTAGTTAAGGAAGGTGCATCTAAGGCAGAAGCTGAAGAACTGAAAACTAAACTTGAAGCAGAAGGCGCTAAAGTTACACTTAAATAATTTCGATAAGCTGTATAAGAGCAGTAAAGTACAGGGCACTTACATGACTACATGGAAGTGCCCTTTTGTTTTTACACGAGGTGAAATAAGGAGGAGATATTATGGCTACACCGCACAACAGCGCAGAAATGGGACAGATTGCAGAAACTATTTTATTACCGGGGGATCCTCTCAGAGCAAAGGTGATTGCAGACACCTTTTTAGAAGATGTTGTTCAGTTTAACAGTGTGAGAAATATGTTTGGTTTTACAGGAACATATAAAGGAAAAAAAGTATCTGTTATGGGTACTGGAATGGGAATGCCTTCTATCGGGATTTACAGCCATGAACTGATTCATTTTTATGGGGTGAAAAATCTGATTCGTGTCGGCTCCTGTGGGGCATGTACAGAAAACGTAAATCTGGGAGATATTATTATGGCTCAGGGGGCATGTACGGACAGCAATTATGCACATACGTATCAGCTTCCGGGCACAATGAGTGCAATCTGTGATTACACTCTTCTGAAAAATGCCCAGGAGATAGCAGAAGAAAAGGGCTATCCTTATGTAGTGGGCAATATCCTGTCATCAGATTTATTTTATACTGAGACACCGGAATGGAAACAATGGGCAAAGATGGGGGTTCTCTGCATTGAAATGGAAAGCTATGCACTTTATTGTGAAGCGGCCAGAGCCGGAGTAAAAGCCCTTGGAATTTTTTCTGTATCGGATTCAGTGGTGACAGGGGAGGCTATGGATGCACTGCAGAGACAGAATGAATTTAGAAATATGATGGAAGTTGCATTAGAGACTGCGCTTAGAATTTAAAAAATATAGAAAAAAATATTTGACGGATATTGACAGTTGTGCTATAGTATAAGTTGCACTATTGTGTGGGAGTGCGCCCATTGGGTGAACTATGCCCAAAAGATATTTGGGAAAATCTGTCAAATTTTGAATGAGAAAGAACTGCACGTTTATATAAAAAGACAGGGGTGAAACGTCTATGGAGAAAAACAGGATACGTCCTATTACCAACGGCAATAGTTTTCGAATGAGCTATTCAAGACAAAAGGAAGTCTTGGAAATGCCGAATCTGATAGAAGTTCAGAAGGATTCCTATCAGTGGTTTTTGGATGAAGGTCTTAAAGAAGTGTTTGATGATATCTCACCAATTCGCGATTTCAGTGATAAGCTGAGTCTTGAGTTTGTGGATTTCAAATTGTGTGAAGATGATGTCAAATATTCTATTGAAGAGTGTAAAGAGCGTGATGCCACTTATGCTGCGCCATTGAAAGTTAAGGTGAGACTTCATAATAAAGAAAACGACGAGATCAACGAGCATGAGATCTTCATGGGAGATCTTCCTTTGATGACTGAGACAGGCACATTTGTAATTAATGGTGCCGAGCGAGTTATCGTAAGCCAGTTGGTTCGTTCTCCGGGTATTTATTATGCAATTGCTCATGATAAGCTGGGAAAGAGGTTGTTCTCTTCTACAGTAATTCCGAACCGAGGAGCATGGTTAGAGTATGAAACAGATTCTAATGATGTGTTCTATGTTCGTGTAGACAGAACCAGAAAAGTTCCGGTTACAGTGTTGATTCGTGCTTTGGGTATCAGTACCAATGCTGAGATCATTGAACTGTTTGGTGAGGAACCTAAGATTCTGGCAACTTTGACAAAAGACGTTTCTACTAACTATAAAGAAGGTCTTCTGGAACTTTATAAAAAGATCCGCCCAGGTGAGCCTCTTGCGGTTGAAAGTGCAGAGAGCCTGATCATGTCCATGTTTTTTGACCCAAGAAGATATGATCTGGCAAAAGTAGGCCGTTATAAATTTAATAAAAAGCTGATGCTTCGTAACCGTATCGCAGGTCATGTATTGGCAGAAGATGTTGTGGATGTTACAACAGGTGAGATTCTGGCAGAAGCTGGAACCAAGGTTACCAGAGAACTGGCAGATGATATCCAGAATGCAGCAGTACCATTTGTCTGGATCCAGACAGAAGAACGCAATGTCAAGGTATTATCCAGCATGATGGTGGATATTACAAAATGGGTAGACGGTATCGACCCTAAGGAAGTTGGCGTTACAGAATTAGTTTATTATCCGGTACTGAAAACGATTCTGGATGAATATGAAGATCTGGAAGATATTAAAGATGCAATCAGAAGAGATATTCACGATCTGATTCCAAAGCATATTACAAAAGAAGATATCCTTGCTTCTATTAACTACAATATGCATTTGGAATATGGTATTGGAAATGATGATGATATTGACCATTTGGGTAACAGACGTATTCGTGCGGTTGGAGAACTTCTCCAGAATCAGTACCGTATCGGTCTGTCAAGACTGGAAAGAGTTGTCCGTGAAAGAATGACAACTCAGGATATCGAGGGAATTTCACCGCAGTCCCTGATTAATATTAAGCCGGTAACTGCAGCAGTAAAAGAGTTCTTTGGATCCTCTCAGCTGTCACAGTTTATGGATCAGAATAACCCTCTGGGTGAGCTGACACATAAGAGACGTTTATCAGCTCTGGGACCTGGTGGTCTTTCACGAGACAGAGCTGGATTTGAGGTTCGAGACGTACATTACTCTCATTATGGCAGAATGTGCCCGATTGAGACTCCTGAAGGACCAAACATCGGTCTGATCAACTCACTTGCATGTTACGCCAGAATCAACCAGTATGGTTTTATTGAGGCACCATACCGTAAGATTGATAAGTCTGACCCTAAGAATCCTCGTGTTACAGATGAGGTAGTTTATATGACTGCCGATGAAGAAGATAATTATCATGTAGCACAGGCGAATGAACCACTGGATGAGAACGGCTATTTCGTTCGTAAGAATGTATCTGGTCGTTACAGAGAAGAAACTCAGGAATATGAACGTTCTATGTTTGATTACATGGATGTATCTCCTAAGATGGTATTCTCTGTTGCTACAGCACTGATTCCTTTCCTGCAGAACGATGACGCAAACCGTGCGCTGATGGGATCTAACATGCAGCGTCAGGCAGTGCCGCTTCTGACAACAGAAGCTCCTGTTGTTGGTACAGGTATGGAAACAAAAGCAGCAGTAGACTCCGGTGTATGTGTTGTGGCAAAAAATGCAGGTGTGGTAGAAACGGTTACCTCTAAAGAAATTGTGATTAAAACAGATGATGGAAAGAGAGATGAATATCATCTTACCAAATTCCTTCGAAGCAACCAGAGCAACTGCTATAATCAGAAACCTATTGTATTCAAGGGAAATCGTGTAGAAGCAGGACAGGTTATTGCAGATGGACCATCTACTGCGAATGGAGAACTTGCTCTTGGTAAGAATCCACTGATCGGATTTATGACCTGGGAAGGTTATAATTACGAAGATGCGGTTCTGATAAGTGAAAGACTTGTTATGGATGATGTGTATACATCCGTTCATATTGAAGAATATGAAGCAGAAGCACGTGATACTAAATTAGGGCCGGAAGAAATTACCAGAGATGTTCCGGGTGTTGGTGATGATGCACTGAAGGATCTTGATGAAAGAGGCATCATTCGTGTAGGTGCCGAGGTTCGTGCCGGAGATATTCTTGTTGGCAAAGTTACTCCTAAGGGAGAAACAGAACTGACAGCAGAAGAGAGACTGCTTCGTGCTATTTTTGGGGAAAAAGCCCGTGAGGTCAGAGATACCTCTCTGAAGGTACCCCATGGTGAGTATGGTATTGTTGTAGATGCGAAGGTATTTACAAGAGAAAACGGAGATGAACTTTCTCCGGGAGTAAATCAGGCCGTTCGTATTTATATCGCACAGAAGAGAAAGATTTCTGTTGGTGATAAGATGGCCGGACGTCACGGTAACAAGGGTGTTGTTTCCAGAGTCCTTCCTGTGGAAGATATGCCATTCCTTCCAAATGGACGTCCTCTGGATATTGTACTGAATCCTTTGGGTGTGCCATCTCGTATGAATATCGGACAGGTATTGGAGATTCATTTAAGCCTTGCTGCAAAAGCACTTGGATTTAACATTTCCACACCGGTATTTGATGGTGCAAACGAAGAAGATATTATGGATACACTGGATCTTGCCAATGATTATGTAAATCTTGAGTGGGATGAGTTCAAAGCAAAACATGAAGAAGAATTGCTTCCGGAGGTTATGGATTATCTGTATGAGAACAGAGATCACAGAGAACTATGGAAAGGAGTTCCTATCTCCAGAGATGGTAAAGTAAGACTGCGTGATGGTAGAACAGGTGAATATTTTGACAGTCCTGTAACAATCGGACATATGCATTACCTGAAACTGCACCACTTGGTTGATGATAAGATTCATGCTCGTTCCACTGGCCCTTATTCTCTTGTTACACAGCAGCCTCTGGGTGGCAAAGCTCAGTTCGGTGGACAGCGTTTCGGAGAAATGGAGGTTTGGGCACTGGAAGCTTATGGTGCATCCTATACTTTGCAGGAAATCCTGACAGTGAAGTCTGATGATGTTGTAGGACGTGTGAAGACATATGAAGCAATCATTAAGGGCGAAAATATTCCTGAACCGGGTATTCCGGAATCCTTCAAGGTTATGCTCAAAGAACTTCAGGCTCTTGCTCTTGATGTAAAGGTGCTTGGAGAAAACCAGCAGGAAGTTGAAATTATGGAAACTGTTGACTACGGTGAGACAGATATTCGTTCCGTAATCGAAGGAGACAGAGGTTATAAGCGGGAAGAAGAATCCTTTGGAAACCGTGGCTTTACACAGCAGGAAATTGATGGCGAAGATTTCGTTGACGTAGATGATGAATCGGAAATGGATATATTTGATGAATCAGAAGACAGTTTTGACGATGATTTTGAATAAGGAGGGTGCCATTCATGCCAGAAACTACAAATAAAGAAGCATACCAGCCAATATCTTTTGATGCGATCAAGATCGGGTTGGCTTCTCCGGAAAAAATCAGAGAATGGTCCCATGGTGAGGTAAAAAAACCGGAAACCATTAATTACAGAACTCTGAAACCGGAAAAAGATGGCCTGTTCTGTGAACGTATTTTCGGACCAAGCAAAGACTGGGAATGTCATTGTGGAAAATATAAGAAAATTCGCTACAAAGGTGTCGTTTGTGACCGTTGTGGTGTAGAAGTAACAAAATCAAGTGTGCGTAGAGAGCGTATGGGTCATATTGAACTTGCAGCTCCCGTATCCCATATCTGGTATTTTAAGGGAATCCCTTCCAGAATGGGGTTAATGCTGGATCTTTCTCCAAGAATTCTGGAGAAAGTCCTGTATTTCGCTAACTATATCGTATTAGATGCAGGAAACACAAATCTGATGTACAAACAGGTGTTGACTGAGAGAGAATATCAGGAAGCAAGAGAAGCCTATGGTGATACTTTCCGCGTTGGAATGGGCGCTGAGGCCATTAAAGAACTTCTGGAAGCCATTGATGTAGAAAAGGAATCTGCAGAACTTCAGGCAGCTTTGGCTGATGCCTCCGGACAGAAGCGTGCAAGAATCGTAAAGAGACTGGAAGTTGTAGAAGCGTTCCGCGAATCCGGAAACAAACCAGAGTGGATGATTTTGACTGTAATACCTGTTATTCCACCAGATATCCGTCCGATGGTTCAGCTGGATGGAGGCCGTTTTGCAACATCTGATTTAAATGATCTGTATCGTCGTATTATTAACAGAAATAACCGCCTGAAGAGACTGTTGGAACTGGGAGCACCGGACATTATCGTTCGTAATGAAAAGAGAATGCTGCAGGAAGCTGTAGATGCTCTGATTGATAATGGAAGAAGAGGACGTCCGGTAACAGGACCAGGAAACAGACCTTTAAAATCCCTTTCTGATATGCTGAAAGGTAAATCCGGACGTTTCCGTCAGAATCTTCTGGGTAAGCGTGTTGACTATTCAGGACGTTCCGTTATCGTAGTAGGTCCGGAACTTAAGATTTATCAGTGTGGTCTTCCGCAGGAAATGGCAATTGAGTTATTCAAGCCATTTGTTATGAAAGAACTGGTAGCACAGGGAATATCCCATAATATTAAGAATGCAAAGAAGATGGTAGAAAGACTGGAACCACAGGTGTGGGATATCCTGGAACAGGTTATCAAAGAGCATCCGGTTATGTTGAACCGTGCTCCTACATTGCACAGACTTGGCATTCAGGCATTTGAGCCAATCCTGGTACAGGGTAAGGCAATTAAGCTTCATCCGCTGGTATGTACCGCGTTTAATGCGGACTTCGATGGTGACCAGATGGCGGTACATCTTCCACTGTCTGTAGAAGCACAGGCAGAATGTCGATTCCTGCTCTTATCACCGAATAACCTGCTGAAACCTTCAGATGGTGGTCCGGTAGCCGTTCCTTCACAGGATATGGTTCTTGGTATCTACTATCTGACACAGGAAAGACCGGGAGCTGCTGGAGAAGGCAAGTACTTCAAGAGTGTAAATGAAGCAATCCTTGCTTATGAAAACCAGGTAATTACGCTGCAGAGCCAGATTCATGTGCGTTGCAGTAAAACAATGCCAGATGGCTCTGTTATGACTGGAGTAGTAGATTCTACTCTGGGAAGATTTATCTTCAATGAAATTTTACCTCAGGATTTGGGCTTTGTAGACAGAAGCATTCCAGGAAATGAACTGAAACTGGAAATAGACTTCCATGTTGGTAAGAAAGGTTTGAAACAGATTCTGGAAAAGGTGATTAATACACATGGAGCAACCAAGACAGCAGAAGTACTGGATGATATTAAGTCCATGGGTTATAAGTATTCTACAAGAGCTGCGATGACAGTATCTATTTCTGATATGACTGTGCCGCCTGAAAAACCACAGCTGATTGCGGAAGCACAGGATACAGTAGATAAGATCACACGTAACTATAAACGTGGTCTGATTACAGAAGAAGAAAGATACAAAGAAGTAGTAGAAACCTGGAAGAATACTGACGATACTTTGACCAAGGCTCTGTTAAATGGTCTTGATAAATACAACAACATTTTCATGATGGCTGACTCCGGTGCCCGTGGATCTGATAAACAGATCAAACAGCTGGCTGGTATGCGTGGATTGATGGCTGATACAACCGGTCATACCATTGAACTTCCTATTAAGTCTAACTTCCGTGAAGGTTTGGACGTATTGGAATATTTCATGTCTGCTCATGGAGCTCGTAAGGGTCTGTCCGATACAGCGCTTCGTACAGCGGACTCTGGATACCTGACAAGACGTCTGGTTGATGTCTCCCAGCATCTGATCATTCGTGAAGTAGATTGTTGTGAAGGAAAAGAAGCTCCGGGAATGTATGTACAGGCTCTTCGTGAAGGCCGAGAAGAAATCGAAAGTCTTCAGGAACGTATTACAGGAAGATTCTCCTGTGAAACAATTTGCGATAAAAATGGTGAAGTGATCGTAAAAGCAAACCATATGATCACACCGAAACGTGCAGCCCGTATTATGAAAGATGGTGTTGACGCAGAAGGTAAGCCATTTGAAAAGATTAAGATTCGTACCGTATTAACCTGTAAGTCCCATATCGGTGTATGTGCAAAATGTTATGGTTCAAACCTGGCAACGGGTGAACCTGTTCAGGTTGGGGAATCTGTTGGTATCATTGCAGCACAGTCTATCGGTGAACCTGGTACACAGCTGACCATGAGAACCTTCCATACAGGTGGTGTTGCCGGTGGAGATATCACACAGGGTCTTCCTCGTGTCGAGGAACTTTTCGAGGCAAGAAAACCTAAGGGTCTTGCAATCATCACAGAAATTGCCGGTAAAGTAGAAATCCGGGATACTAAGAAGAAACGTGAAATCGTTGTAACAAACCAGGAAACAGGAGAGTCCAAGACATATCTGATACCTTATGGATCGAGAATCAAAGTCCTGGACGAAGCAGTTCTGGAAGCCGGTGATGAACTGACAGAAGGTAGTGTAAATCCACATGATATTCTGAGAATTAAAGGCGTTCGTGCTGTACAGGATTATATGATTCAGGAGGTTCAGAGAGTATACCGTCTTCAGGGTGTTGAGATCAACGATAAGCATATCGAAGTCATTGTTCGACAGATGCTTCAGAAGGTTCGAATCGAGGAGAGTGGAGACTCAGATTTCCTTCCGGGAACTCAGGTTGATATCCTTGATTTTGAAGATAAGAATGAAGAATTGATTGCAGAGGGCAAAACTCCGGCAGAAGGAAAGCAGATAATGCTTGGTATTACAAAAGCATCTTTGGCAACGAACTCCTTCCTGTCAGCAGCTTCCTTCCAGGAAACCACAAAGGTTCTTACAGAAGCAGCAATCAAGGGTAAGGTTGACCCACTGATTGGTATGAAAGAAAACGTAATCATCGGTAAGCTGATTCCGGCAGGTACAGGTATGAAGAGATACCGCAATGTCCGTCTGAATACAGATAAGGAAGAAGTGGAAGAAGAAGAAATTTTCTTTGAAGATGAAGCAGAGGACACTTTGGAAGCAACAGAAGAAATGACAGAAGATTCTGAAGAAATGAAAGAGGCAGAAGAAACTGCTGAAGAAACATCAGCAGAGAATGCAGAAGAAGAGATTACCGAATAAATCATATTTTTAATAGAAAAGCATCGGAGAAAAAGCATCTTCGATGCTTTTCTGTCATAATTTTTTTGTTTTGTATACAAGAAATATCTTGACAAGAGAATGGGAAATTTGTATACTAGGTTCGTGCGTGACGCGGAAGTGTTTCACGCGCAGGAGGATAGTTAATCAGGACGATTAACCGGCAACCACACCCCATAGGGGATAAAACGTTACAGTTCAGGTGCCATTGTTCCGCGAGGTGTTTTGCTTTGCAAAACCCGAGGTCTGC
>JBJEMC010000246.1:0-4757 GCA_051879475.1 Muricoprocola sp.
GGGCAGGTATTTGCTACAACAGCTACGGAGAAGCTGTGCCAGATCATGTTAAGGGACAGTGCGAACATTCAGATGTTTGAAGCAGAGTGGAGAAATCGTAAGGGAAAAAGAGCCGGACATGATGCGGTAGAGCCTCTTTATACCATAGAAGATGCAGAAGGTGTTCTGAAATGCTTTGTAGGCTGCGATTACGGGGAGGAACGATATATCGCAGAGGGCATGAAGATCCGATTTACAGATGCAGGGCATTTGTTGGGTTCTGCATCCATTGAAGTGTGGATTCGGGAAGGCGAGACGGAGAAAAAAATCGTCTTTTCCGGAGATATCGGCAACTTAGATCAGCCGCTGATCCGGGATCCGAATTATATCAAAGAAGCAGACTATGTGGTCATGGAATCCACCTATGGAAACAGAAGCCATGGGCCAAGGATTGATTACGTGCAGTCTCTGGCTAAGGTGATTCAGAAGACCTTCGATAAGGGCGGCAATGTGGTCATTCCGGCATTTGCCGTGGGCAGAACCCAGGAAATGTTGTATTTTATCCGTAAGATCAAGGAAGAGGGGCTCATTCATAACCATGATGGATTTGAAGTATTTGTAGACAGTCCTCTGGCACTGGAAGCGACCAGGATCTTCATGGAGAGAATGGAAGACTATGACGAAGAAGCGACAGAACTGGTGAATCAGGGAATCAACCCTATTGCATTTCCGGGACTTAGAACGGCTGTCACCAGTGAGGAGTCCAAGATGATCAATTTTGACCAGAAGCCGAAGGTCATTATATCTGCCAGTGGTATGTGTGATGCCGGAAGAATCAAGCATCATTTAAAACACAATCTCTGGAGACCGGAGTGTACGGTGCTCTTTGTGGGGTATCAGGCAAATGGAACCTTGGGCCGGGCACTGGTGGAAGGTGTAAAACATGTGAAGCTCTTCGGAGAAGAAGTGGAAGTAAAGGCAAATATTGAAGTGCTGCAGGGTGTCAGCGGCCATGCCGACAGGGAAGGTCTGCTGAAATGGATCACTTCTTTTGAAAAACGCCCTGACAGGGTATTTGTGGTACATGGGGATGATGATTCCTGCGTGGCATTTACGGAACAGTTACAAAGAGAGGAAAACTATGAGGCTTATGCGCCTTACAGTGGAACGATCTTTGATCTAGGGGAGAACAGGTTCCTGAAAGAAACGGCAGGAATCAAGGTCCAGAAGAAGGAAACGACAGCTTCTTATAACCGTAAGAATACAGTATATGAGCGCCTGTGGGCAGCAGGACAGAGACTCCTTGCTGTGATCAGAAGAAATGAAAGCGGGACCAATAAAGATCTGAGTAAATTTGCAGATCAGATTAATAGTTTATGCGATAAATGGGAGAGATAAGCTGATATGCGAAAGAAAGTATTATTTATTGTAAATCCAAAATCCGGAAAGGGGACGATCCGGTCAAAGCTTCTGGATATCGTGGATATCTTTGTGAAGGCAGAATATGACCTGACGATATATATTTCTCAGGCTGCAGGAGATGCCAGAACAAAGGCTCTGGAGACTGCTTCCAGATATGATGTGATTATCTGCAGCGGCGGGGACGGCACTCTGGATGAAGTGATCAATGGGGTGATGATGGCGGAAGATGCAAAATGTAAGATAGGGTATATTCCCAGTGGAAGTACCAATGATTTTGCCAACAGTCTGAAGCTTCCCAAGGAAATGCTTGCGGCAGCGGAGAGCATTACACAGTGGAAGGAATTCCCCTGTGATGTGGGAGTGTTCAATGAAAAATACTTTGTGTACATTGCAGCCTTTGGACTTTTTACAGAAGTATCCTATGGTACCAATCAGGATATCAAGAATGTCCTGGGGCATCTGGCCTATCTTCTGGAGGGAGTCAAAAGCCTGATGTCTGTCCAGACATACCAGATGAAGGTAGAAGCCGATGAAATGACGGTGGAGGGGAACTTCCTCTATGGAATGGTGACAAATTCCACTTCTGTGGGAGGACTTCAGAACATCACAGGAAAGAATGTTCTCTTAGATGACGGGGAATTTGAGGTTACACTGATCAAGACTCCAAAGGATATTATCCAGTTAAATGAAATTCTGACAGGGGTAATCGCAGGCAAACCCGATGATACACATTTCTATCAGTTCCGCACCAAACATGTGAAGTTTATTGCAGAGCAGGAGGTTCCCTGGACGTTGGATGGAGAGTTTGGAGGGAACCATAAAGAGGTGGATATCCGCAATGAGGAAAAGGCACTCACATTATTAATCTAAAAAATAAATAGAAAAAACCATATTTTTCAATAATAGAAATCACAAAAACACCTTGCTTTTTTTAGAAAAGGGGAGTATTTTATTAACTGACAAATGAAAACATGAATGATTAAGGACAAGGGCGTTCCACATGGGTGGAACGCCTCTTTTTTTTATAAGAGGAGGAGAATTATGAGTGAATTAGTCAATGTGGCTGAAATCTTTGGCGAAGACGTATTCAGTGATAAAGTGATGCAGGAACGTCTTCCAAAGAAAGTTTATAAGGAATTGAAAAAGACCATTAGTGAAGGTACTCCACTGGATATCTCTGTAGCAGATGTAGTTGCAGAGGCCATGAAAAACTGGGCAGTGGAAAAAGGTGCTACACATTATACCCATATTTTCCAACCATTAACCGGTGTAACAGCAGAGAAGCATGACAGCTTCATCACTCCACCGAGAGAAGATGGTACTGTTCTTATGGAACTTTCCGGTAAAGAGTTGATTCAGGGTGAACCGGATGCATCTTCTTTCCCATCCGGAGGAATCCGTGCAACATTTATGGCAAGAGGTTATACAGCCTGGGATTGTACTTCACCGGCATATGTAAGAAGAGATGCCGCAGGTGTGATTCTCTGTATTCCGACTGCATTTTGTTCCTACACAGGAGAGGCATTGGATAAAAAGACTCCGTTGCTTCGTTCCATGCAGGCAATTAATGAACAGTCTTTAAGACTTCTTCGTTTATTTGGAAATACAACTTCTAAGAAAGTAACACCTTCTGTAGGACCTGAGCAGGAATACTTCCTGGTTGACAAGGAGAAATACTTACAGAGAAAAGACTTGATCTTTACAGGACGTACTTTATTTGGTGCTATGCCACCAAAAGGACAGGAAATGGATGACCATTATTTTGGAACTATCCGCCAGAGAATCGCAGCATTCATGAAGGATGTCAATGAGCAGCTCTGGAAACTGGGTGTTACTGCCAAGACACAGCATAATGAAGTGGCTCCTGCTCAGCACGAGCTGGCTCCGATTTATGCAGAAGCTAACGTAGCAGTAGACCAGAACCAGCTGGTTATGAAGATTCTGAAAAAGACAGCATGTGAGCATGGTCTTCACTGTCTGCTTCATGAAAAACCATTTGCAGGTGTAAATGGTTCTGGTAAACATAACAACTGGTCCATTACAACAGATGATGGTATCAACCTTCTTGACCCAGGTAAGAATCCTCATGAAAATACACAGTTCCTTTTGGTGCTGAGCTGTATTATGAAAGCAGTAGATGAGCATGCAGACCTTCTTCGTGAAGCAGCAGCAGATGTGGGAAATGACCACAGACTTGGTGCAAACGAGGCGCCTCCAGCTATTATTTCCATCTTCCTTGGAGATCAGCTGCAGGATGTGGTAAATCAGGTATTAAATAAAGGTACTGCAACCCGCAGTATTAAGGGAGATAAGCTGGATACCGGTGTAAAGACTCTTCCAGTATTCTCCAAAGATGCGACAGACCGTAACAGAACATCACCATTTGCATTTACAGGAAATAAGTTTGAATTCCGTATGGTAGGTTCTAAGGATTCCATCGCATCTCCAAATATCGTACTTAATACCATCGTGGCAGAAGCATTTTCAGAAGCCTGCGACGAACTGGAAAAAGCAGATGATATCCAGGCATGTGCTCAGGAGATCATTAAGAAAAACATGACAGAACACCAGAGAATCATCTTCAACGGAAATGGCTATTCTGAAGAATGGGTAGAAGAGGCAGAGAGAAGAGGTCTTCCAAACCTGAAATCTATGGTAGATGCTATCCCTGCACTGGTAACAGAAAAATCCGTTGCTATGTTTGAAAAATTTGGCGTTTACAACAGAGTAGAGTTGGAAGCCCGTGCAGAAATTCAGTACGAATCTTATGCAAAGGCAATTAATATAGAAGCAAAGACCATGATTGATATTGCCAGCAAGCAGATTATTCCAGCGGTAATTGGATATACCAAGACTCTGGCAGATACTATCAACTCAGTAACAGCAGCCGGTGCAAAGGCAACTGTTCAGATTGATCTGTTAAATGAATGCAGCGATCTCTTAGAAGAAACAAAGACAGCAATGGAGAAATTGAAAGAACTGGTGGAAGAAGCTGCTACAGTAGAAGCAGTAGAAGCTCAGGCAAGATTCTTCCATGACAGTATTGTTCCGGCAATGGCAGCCCTGCGCGCACCGGTAGATCAACTGGAAATGCTTGTAGGAAAAGAAGCTTGGCCAATGCCATCCTATGGAGATCTTCTCTTCGAGGTGTAGAGATTTCCAACCTTACGGTTACTTCATTGTAACACAATGCTGGTCTGTGCTTAAAGCACAGCCAGGATGCACACAACATGCAGAGCATGTTGGCGCAAGCAAAACTCGGGTTTTGAGAGACTACGTCATCAAAACACCTCGAGGTTTTCGGTTACTTCATTGTAACACAATGCTGGTCTGTGCTTAAAGCACAGCCAGGATGC
>JBJEMC010000247.1:0-4740 GCA_051879475.1 Muricoprocola sp.
GAAAAGTAATCTTTTGACGTTTTTTGCTTTTTTGTATTGTATTTATTCTCTGCTGCCCTATGCATGGTTATTTATTAACTCGACAAAAACGCAACGAGATTTTGCTACTACCTTCGGGCTTTCTTTTGGGGAAGAATTTGCATTGTGGGATAATATTATTCAGGTATTTACTTATCATGATGGTATTTTTATTCGTTGGTTGTTCAATTCGATTTTCTATACGGTAATAAGTGCTAGTGTGTCGACATTATTGGCTACATTGGCTGGATATGCGCTTGCTAAATTAAAATTTAGTGGAAAACGTATTGTACTTCTGGTGATACTTGGTTCTATATCAGTTCCTGGTATAGCGTTAGCAATTCCTCAGTTTCTTCTGTTTTCTAAGATGGGGATTACAAATACAATATGGGCAGTATTTATTCCGTCTTTTGTATCTCCATTTGGTGTATATTTAATGTGGATTTTTTCTGGACAAGCGGTGCCAACAGGACTTTTAGAAGCAGCAGAAATTGATGGTTCAGGTCCGTGGCGTACATTTTTTAAGATTTCATTGCCTCTTTTATCACCAGCACTGGTAACGGTATTTTTGTTTGCTTTTGTATCAGTATGGAATAATTTTTTCCTTCCATTGGTTATGCTAAAAGATTCCAATTTGTATCCGCTGACGTTGGGATTATATCAATGGAATTTAATGGGATCATCAGCTGGAGGAAACGGAGAAATGATACAGAATCTTGTTTTAACAGGAGCACTTTTAACGATTCTTCCACTAGTTATTGCATTTTTATGCCTGCAAAAATATTGGCAGTCAGGATTGGCACTTGGAGCAGAAAAGGGATGAAACCAGGAATAAATATACTAAAAGGAGAAAATAAAAATGAAATATCGTTGGCCCAAGGCTATAAAAGGAAAAGAAAACCGGATTTGGTTTGGGGGAGATTATAATCCAGAACAGTGGTCGGAAGAAATATGGGAGGAAGACATCCGGCTTATGAAAAAGGCAAAAGTGAATGTGGTAACTCTTGGGGTATTTGCATGGGCACTTTTAGAGCCGGAAGATGGAGTATATAAATTTGAATGGTTAGACCAGATTGTTAATAAGCTTTATAAAGCTGGAATAGCAGTAGATATGGCAACAGCTACAGCAACGCCTCCCCGTTGGCTCACAAGTAAATATCCGGAAATATTACCTAGAAATAATCAGAATGCTGTAATATGGCCAGGAGGTCGTCAGCATTGGAGACCAACTTCTAAAGTTTTTCGAAGGTATGCTCTAAGACTTACGGAACATATGGCAGAGCATTTTAAAAATAATCCGGCAGTTGTAGCATGGCATGTTTCTAATGAATTAGGATGCCATAATAGGTTTGATTATTCTGATGATGCAGCTGCAGGTTTTCGGGAATGGTTGAAAAAAAGATATGGAAGTTTAGAAGAACTGAATAGAGCGTGGAATGGGGCTTTTTGGTCTCAAATAGTAACTGATTGGGAACAAATTATTCCGCCTAGAGAATGTTTGGGTGGAATAAATCCTACTACTATGTTGGATTTTAAAAGATTTTCTTCTGATGCACTATTGGAATATTATCAGGCAGAGGAGGAGATCCTTCACCGAATTACCCCAGATATTCCAGTGACTACAAATCTGATGGTATTGGAAAATCAGGTGAATCCAGTGGATTGTATGAAATGGGGAAGACATATGGATTTTGTTTCCAATGATCATTATTATCTTCCGGATGAACGTCATTTAGATGAAATGGTGATGTCTGCAGCGATTGTAAGTGGAGCAGCACATAAAAATTCATGGTTTCTTATGGAAAATTCTACTTCTTCGGTAAATTGGAGAAGAATTAATTTAAGAAAACAGCCAGGGGAAATCATACGGGATGCGATGGTACATGTGGCAAATGGAGCGGATGGAATTTGTTTTTTTCAATGGCGTCAGTCGCAGGCTGGGGCTGAAAAATTTCATTCTTCTATGCTTCCTCATGCAGGGGAAAATAGTAAAGTATTTAGAGAGGTCTGTAGTCTTGGAGAAGCCTTAGAAATGATAAAACCAGTGTTAGGAAGTCGTGTGAAGCAATCAAAAGTAGCTATGATTTATGATTATGATTCCTGGTGGGCTTATGAGAATGGTTTATTAACTCAATTATTCGATTATCGCAGTGAATTTTACCATTGGTATCGAGCTATGCTGGATGTGGGAGTGGTAGCTGATGTGGTTGGAATAGAAGATGACTGGGAGAAGTATGAAACAGTAATGTTTCCTGTTACCTTTCTTGTGGATTCTTCAATTACTGGAAGAACGGAAAAATATGTGAGAAATGGAGGACATTTAGTAGTTACATACGGTTCTGGAATTTCAGATTCCTGTGATCATGTTTATCTGGGAGGATATCCGGGAGCATTTAAAGATATCTTGGGGATTCGCGTAGAAGAATTTTCGGCAATTGACGAAAATCATAAAATTATGTTGAGTAATGGCTGGAGCGGAAGCATATGGGCGGATGATATTACAGAAATTACAAATGATTGTCAAGTAATTGCGTATATAGATGATACTGCGGAAGATAAATCTTTGAGAGGACAACCTATCATTACTAATAGAAAGGTGGAAGCAGGACAGGCTTTATATATAGGAACCAAACTAGATCGAAAAAGCGCTGCAGAATTGATTTCTCAATATATTTTGGGAGAAGAAAAAAGAGAACTGAGTACTTCAATGCTTTTGCGAATTCAGAGAATTGCTAATAATATTTGTTATGAATTTGTATTTAACCGTTCTAAAGAGGAAACAATAGAAGTTTCATTTATAGGTGATTGTCTATATTTGTCTTATGGAACGAAAATAGAACAAAAAGTTTTATTGGAACCGTCTGGAGTTGTAATATTCGCTTTTTCTCAGTTAGAATGATATATGTTTCTAAAAGGCCTTTTAAAAATATAAGGATAAATAGATATGGGAGATGCCTAATACTCAATTTGGGGGTAAAAGACATCTCTTTTTTAGGGTTTGAAATAAGGTAAAATCGTTTTTGATTTCTGAAATCAATTCTCGAATAGGTAAACGCTTATGGAACGTTTACTCGAATAGTGTCAATAGCATGTTTTTATAGATAATTCTCTTTGCGTATGCTATGATGTGTAACAGATTTGAAGAAAACGTATGTGATGCTAAGGAGGAATTGAAGATGGAAACACAACAGGAAATAAAGGAAACAAAAATTTGGATTTCGGATCTTTTTCAGGGCAGACCGGAAAGTTCAGAAGGCAGAATGGAGAAGGAAATGGCGGTTTATGACCTTCTGGATGAGCTGGAGATTCCCTATGAGAGGCTGGATCATGAGGTGACGCCGTCTATTGAGGCTTGTCATGGAGTGGATGAAAGACTGGGGATCCGCATCTGTAAAAATCTGTTTCTGTGCAATCGTCAGAAGACGGATTTTTATCTGCTGATGATGCCAGGGGATAAGACCTTTCATACGAAGGATCTTTCGAAGCAGCTGGGCTGCGCACGACTTTCTTTTGCCGATGCAGAGCATATGGAAGAATATCTGCATATTACACCGGGATCTGTCAGTGTGATGGGACTGATGAATGACACAGAAGGACATGTGCGGCTGCTGATGGAACGTGAAATCGTGGAGACAGAGTATCTGGGATTTCATCCCTGCGTCAATACTGCCAGTTTGAAGGCAAAGACAAAGGACATTATGGATAAATTCCTGCCGGCGGTACATCATGATGTGACAGTGGTAGAATTGTAGAAAACTTATGTGACGTTGGAGGAGATTATGAAAAAAACATCCTGGAAAAACCCGTTGCTGCTGTTTCTGACTGCCGTGATCTGGGGAGTGGCTTTTGTCGCTCAGAGTGTCGGAATGGAGTATATCGGTCCTTTTACTTTTAATTGTATCAGATGTCTGATCGGCGGTCTGGTGCTGATTCCCTGTATCTGGCTGTTGGATCGGTTCAAAGGAAAGGAAAGCATGCAGTCAGAGACGCCCCAAAAGGTTTCTGTAAAATCGGATAAAACGGTCCTGACAGGCGGTGTCTGCTGTGGGCTTGCTTTGTTTGTCGCCAGCAATCTCCAGCAGGTTGGGATTCAGTATACGTCCGTGGGGAAAGCCGGTTTTATCACAGCCATGTACATCGTTCTGGTGCCGGTGCTGGGCATTTTCCTGAAAAAGAGGATTGGTGTGAAGGTATGGGTCAGTGTGGCGCTGGCAGTGGCAGGACTTTATCTGCTGTGTATTACAGAAGGATTTTCGATTGGAAAAGGTGATTTTCTTGTGCTGCTCTGCGCATTCTTTTTTTCCATTCATATTTTGGTGATCGATTATTTTTCCCCAAAGGCGGATGGTGTGCGGCTGTCCTGTATCCAGTTTCTGGTGTGCGGACTTTTGTCGGGAATATGTATGCTTCTTACGGAAAAACCAGATCTGGGTGCAATCCTGCAGGCATGGATGCCTATTTTGTACGCAGGAGTTCTGTCCTGTGGAGTGGCTTATACACTGCAGATCATCGGACAGAAGGGAATGGACCCTACGGTGGCTTCTCTGATCCTGAGTCTGGAATCGGTGGTGTCGGTGCTGGCAGGCTGGGTATTGCTGGGGCAATCATTGAGTGCCAAAGAGTTGTTCGGCTGTGTGCTGATGTTCGGTGCGATCATTCTGGCGCAGCTGCCGGAGCGAAAGCTTTGAGTAATAGATTCGGCGGTAATTATCCTGGTGTGAT
>JBJEMC010000248.1:0-2745 GCA_051879475.1 Muricoprocola sp.
TGGAAGCTGCCTGTTTCCACTTGACCAGTGTTGTCAGGCTTGGGTTGGATATCTGTCCTTTGCTTAAACGAATCCCTTTTGCGTCATGCCACTCATCGGAAAGGTCGCTTCCCTGGATTCCCGGTGTGCATCCTCCGTCTCCATACTCATGTTTTAAGAAGTCGGCTGCTTCTTTTTCATCGTGGTGTTCCATGAAAAACTCATAGATACGGCTCCTTCCGCCAGCTACATTTCCACCTCTTCGTAAAACAGAATCAATCTCATCCTGCGTAATAAAAGCCATTTCCGGCGGTGTTACAGTATCTTCCTGCCGACTCCAATCGAGCGTCCTTCCAAGGTCATAGACCCTCTGCTTGTATATCGGATTATTCCGGATCTGGTACCTCATATAGTTTTCCGGATGACGTTCCATATCCCGTTCCAGTTCCACAAGCATCTGGTAATACTCTCTTGTCTGTTCCGGATCATCCAGACCTGCCCGGAACCGTTCGGTCGTTTCTGTATGGCTGTATATTCCCCTGATAGCCCCGGTATCCCGGAAATGCAGTGCCAGCTGGCTGGAAAGCTCATCACATTCCACTTTAATGGAATTTTGCATAATCACGTTGGAAACATAAGTCCCCGCATCATACATATCCTGAATGCGGTTTGCCGCTTCTTCCCAGGTAAGCATACGGTCATAATTGTGTCTTGCGGATTCCCCACGTCGGAAACGCATACCGTCCCCGTCATACCAGACGCTGAATTTCTGTCCGGAAAACTCAAACCCTTTCCCGCCGGTACCATATTCCTGGATGAGAAAACTTCTCAGTTTCTCATGGTCAATTCCTTCCACAAGTTTTGCAGTGATATGGAATAACGTATTCTTCCGTCCGCTTCCGGTACGAAGCACATCATCCACGATCTCATCCGAAACAAAAAAAGCGGCTGGCTGTGTGAGTGCAGCTGCCGCTTTCCTGATCTCTCCAAACTGTTCTTCCTCTGTGGGGAACAGGCTTAATTGTATATAATCTCCTGAACCACCAGTTCCTCTGCCTGTGCCCGGATCCGGTTCATGTGACGGGTCCATGCCATGCTGTCGGCTGATTTCTCCGGTGCCGGGTCTTTCTCCAGAAGCTGCATGGTCAGGTCTTCCACTTTCTGTCTGGCTTCGCTGTCCACTTCCATCAGATGGCTGTCCAGCCTGTTCTGCAGTGCCAGTATGCTGAATCTGGCTTTCTTGTGGTTCCTCAGATATTCCTTCCGCATCATCCCGTATTTCCCGATGGTTCCCCTGGTCTCCTCCAGTTTGATATCCGGGATCAGATAATCCCCGTTCCTGCTGTAAGTGATCTCTCTCATGCTCTGTTTCCTCCTTGTTTTCTTCTATCTCTGGTTCTGTTGTAATTTCTTCACTTTCACGAATTAACGTGTTAAATTCATTATAGACCACTTCCGATTCTTTTGCAACCGTTTTCCTGTCATTTTCCAGATCCATAAGGACATACCGTCCAAGCTGCATCAGAATCGGTCGGCAGATCTCATTGACCGCTGTGCCAAGGTGTCCAAGCACACGGAGGTCATTAAAATCCGTGATATGCCGCAGGCTGTCCGCAGACAGGTACGCTTCCGTATCCATGCCACACCGCTTTAAAAGGACATACCATACACTGTCCGTCATAAGGTCCCGGAACTCCACTTCCTGGTTCTGCTCATCCAGTTCTTCCAGAAATGTCCCCTGCACATCCTGTTTCAGTTCATCAAACGCATCCGGAAGCCACTCCCGCACACTTTCCTGTGCTGCCTGATGCAGGGTTCCGGCAAGCCCGCCATCTCCTTCGTCCAATCCATACGCTCTCTGCAGATAATCTGCCGCAAGGGAACGGTCATCCTGTGGCAGCACCCACAAAGCCGGGTCTTTCCCCAGATTCCGCACCTTATAAGTATCCGAAATATCAAACACATACCGCAGGCGGTTTTTCGGGCTGGATGTATAATCAATCAGGGCAATGCCTTTTGACCCTTTCCTGATCCATCGGTACATCCGCTTATTCCATACCTCCATGGATGCCACGGCAGTTGCTTCCGGTCTCTGGGCAAAGATCAGGAGCTGTTCATCAAAGGTGTATTTATATAACCGGGATGCGGTATCCAGAAAACGCATCCACTCTTCCGGCTTTGCTGCAATGTCCTTTGCGACTTCTTCCGTCAGCTGTTCCATGGCATATAATTTATTTGCCATACCCATTCATCCTCCTCTCATTCTATCGTCGTTTCCCGTTTTTTCTTCACACCGGATGTTTTCTGACCGGATGCGATCTTTTTCCGGTTTTCCTCCAGTGATTCCTTGATTGATTTTTTATGTGGTTTTTCATATCCGTAATTCTCTGCTTCCTTTTCTGCTACTTTCAGATTGATATCATTCAAATCCACAGAGTATTGAATCTGCTCCATAGGAAGGATCTTTTTTTCCCGGAAAGAAAAATAGGACTGGTCATTTCCAAGAATCACATGGTCAATCACAGGGATTCCTGCCAGCATACAAAGCTGCTGCATTCTCCCTGTAAGTGCAATATCATCCTTCGATGGGTTCAGGCTGCCACTTGGATGGTTGTGGAACAAAAGGATAGAAGCGGCATTCGATAAGAACGCCGCCTTTAATACTTCCCTCGGATGCACCAGTGACTGGTTCAGTGTCCCCATACTGATGATGGTCATGTTAATGGGAACATTATCACTCCGAAGATGAACCACTCCTACCACCTC
>JBJEMC010000248.1:2845-4666 GCA_051879475.1 Muricoprocola sp.
CCCGGTTTTCTCTGCCGGCTTTTCTGCCGCAGCCGCTTTTTCTTTTTCCAGACGTGCTTCCCGTTTCTCCGCATTTTCCATCACGGCTGTTCTGCCATCACAAAACTGCACTTTATCCGAAAGAATATCTTCCAGTGCTACTTCTGTTGCATTGACTTCTTTTACCATGGCATTCAGGGCTTTCACATCGAAATCTCCATTATCCGGCAAAAGAAGTGTTTCATGGATGGAGGAAGGCAGGATATAAAAATCACCCTTCATAAACTCCCCGATCTGTTTGCGGATATCCTCATGCAGGATCAGGGATGCCGCATTCATTTTTGTTTCGTTCGTCAGGCAAAACATAGGCATGAAAAATTCCTCTGCCCTCCTGTCTCCGTTCAACAGATTCTGAGGTTTTTCTCCCATAATCGAGGATTCCATCAGATCATTTATTGCGTATAAAGCCGGTCCACGGTTCTTATCTGATGCCATCGCATCCTGATGGAGCGTCTGGACATCAATCTTCCACGCCTCTAAAAGTGCTTTGGTCACGGAAACAGAAGCAATGCCGTCTTTATTTTCCGACAGGTTGACCGTATAATAAGCTGCGAAATCCCCATGCATGGTCACAGCTTTATCTTCCAGCCATTCTTTGTTTTTTTCCGGGTCGCACATCCTGACCTGCAGCTTATCCTTAACATTCGCATAATCCATCATGCCATTTACATCAACGTCCAGATCCGTATCCATTTTTTCAATCCAAAGGTCTGCCACATCCCCTACACAGGCATCCGGATTTTTCCCGTTCCGGTATTCCTGGTAAAAGGAATCCAGATATACATTCGGTGTGATATTGGTGTCCTTTGCGGGAATGACCACCGCCGTCAGTGTCAGCCCGTTCTTCTTTACTACTTCCTGCAGATGGATATTGGCATCCGCATATTTTTCCGGAAGATAGTCCTTCACATTGTCCTTCACATATTCAAAAAAATCTTTTCTGTTCATCATACGCAATTACCCCCTTCTGATCATGTGCTGGTTCATTCTCTTTTTGTTGACTGCCTGCTCTGCTTTTTTCTGGTATGCCATCATTCTCTTGAATGATCTCTCCTGCATTTCTCTCCCTGCCTGCACTGTGTTCATTGTTTTCTTCATATTCTTTACCTGTCCTTTCCTGATTTTTGCTATGATAAAAGGGAGCCCTGAATTAAGGCTCCCTGCTCATATAAGGTTCCTATTTTCTTTTTCTCTTTCTTCTGGCTGCCAGAAGTCCGGCAATGCCGCTTACAGATACTGCCAGCAGTACCACCGGAAGCCAGAGATTCGTCTCATCCCCGGTCTTCGGATTACCTGCTGACGGTGTTCCCGGTGTGCCTTCCGTTGTCTGTGGCACTTCCGGCTTGTCATTTGTCAGGTCAAAGGTCACTTCCACAATCGGTGTGCTGTCATCTTTGTAGGCAAATACCACCTCATGCTCGGTCTCATCCAGTGTATATCCATCCAGCGTCTTGGTTTCCACCAGATAATATTTCTTCTCACCGGCATATTTACCGTCTTTGTAATCTGCGATCTCATAAAGGCTGCTCTCCGCATGACCGGCAGCATCCGTCTTTAAGGTCTCCAGCACCTTTCCCTTGCTGTCACGGAGTTCAAATTCCACGCCTTTTAACGGCTCTCCGGTTTCCTTATCTGTTTTATTCAGGATCACTTTACCTTTTGCGGTATCATCCTTCATAACAACGGTCTGGATCTCACCGGTATCTTTCACTTCAAAGGAGACATCGGCTGTCAGGATAAATCCTTTCGGTGCCTGTTCCTCCCTGAGTGTGTATCTGCCAA
>JBJEMC010000249.1:0-4647 GCA_051879475.1 Muricoprocola sp.
CCTAAATATGTTTTCTCATTTCTGCTACTTTTTCTCTTGCTTTTACTGCAAGATAAATCACCTGGTTTACAGGAGTTGGTATCTGGTGACGTTTTCCCAGCTCGATTACGGTTCCGGCATATTCCTCAATCTCAATAGGGCGCCCTGCTTCAACATCCTGCAACATGGACATTTTCTTATGTGCAGGAAAATTCAGAAGCATCTCAATGATCTCATCTCTGTCCTTTTCTGTAATATTGACCTTTTCTGCCTTAGCCACTGCAAGAATCTCATCCATACATAACTGCATGACCTGAACGATTTCTGTGACCTGCTCAAAAAATCCACATTCCACACCAACTTCCACTGCTGCCTGGCTGGCACCGGTGTTCAGCATCCATTTACGCCACTGTGTGCGCTTCATGTCCTCATAAATATGGACATTGATCCCGGTACGTTTCAGGCATTCATATACATCCTGCACTTCCGGTTTCACGACTTTATTATCCGCATATCCGATCTGGATCTCACCTGAAGTTGTAAAATATACTTTATGTCCGGTTCTGTGAGCATCTGTCCTGAGCATCACTCCGTATAAGATCCTGTTGTCCGGAAATCTCTCCTGCAGCCTCTCTGTTGCCATAATTCCATTCTGTAAAGGAAGAATGATCGTATCCTTAGAGATCAAATCTTCGATTTCATCCATAACAGTTTCAAGACTATAGGTTTTTACTGTGATAATCAGAAGATCCAGTCTGATATTCTGTTCTTTGTCTGAATAGACCTTTGGCATCATGGTAAGGTCATTGACAGAAATGCCTTTTTCTCTCAGCCTCTCTGCACGGTTTCCCTTTGCCAGAAGATATAAATGTTCCTGATCTGCCTGATAAATGTAGGAAATCAATGTACTTCCTATAGATCCGGCACCAATCACTCCGATATTTTCTATCATGCAATAAGCTCCTAGTTTTGATTCATAAACTTCATAAATTCTTTTACCGAACGATTCACTACCAGTTCTTCCGGGAAATCAAGTTTCTCCATTAATGCGATCACATTCGTATGATTGCAGACATCCCAGATGCAGTGAGCATCACTTCCCATAATTACCGGTACCTGATACTCTTTGCATAATTCCAGCATCTTACTATCGTTCTCTTCCGCATTTTCCCGGGATCCTGAATTATCCAGGGAATGATTGTTTACTTCTAACAGTGTATGGTACTCCTTGGCAGCCTGTACAATGGCAAGATAATCCACAGGATAACGACCATCATCCGGATGTCCGATAATATTCACATACGGATTCTTTATGGCATTCAGGATGGCTTCTGTATTTTCTTCCCTTGTTCCTGCTTTGATACATGGCTGATGGAGACTTGCAATCGTAACATCCATCTGTTTCAAAACCTTCTCAGGGAGATCTACGGTTCCCTTATAATCCATAATGTTAAGTTCTGTACCAAACATCACTTTCATGCCATTAATTTCTCTTGGAATCATCTTCATATTCATGAAATGAAATAAATGGGGTCCCCCCGGCATCTCAGGCGCATGATCTGTAATCCCCAAAAGTTCCAGATTCTTATCCTTTGCTGCCTGTACCATTTCCATCATTGTATTGTACGCATGTCCACTGACCAGTGTATGCGTATGCATATCCAAAATATCTCTCATAATTTTTATCCTCACTTTTTCCTTGGTAAGTATATCATATTCCGCTTCCGATAAGCAACCACTTTCATGTCTTAAAGTATTAAATTACTCTTAAATGTTTTTGGGTAGTATTTATTTCTTATCTGTGGTACAATAAAAACAGAATACGTGAAAAATAAGAATGGAGGGCTCTTTATGGGTGCATTAACAAAACAAGATAACACATATATTCATAAAAACAAAGGTGTCTGCTCTTCTGCTATTACTTTCGAAGTAGAAGATCATAAATTAAAAAATGTAAACTTTATCGGTGGCTGTTCAGGAAATACAAAAGGAATCTCCAAACTGGTAGAAGGAATGGATATTTCTGATGTCATTTCCAGACTGGAAGGAGTTACCTGTGGAATGAAGCCTACCTCCTGCCCGGATCAGCTTGCGAAGGCATTAAAAGCATATCAGGCTGAACTTGCTCAATAAGAATATCAAAAATTATAAAAGAAAGAAGGATATTACATGAATATTATTGATCCACAGAGCTGGAAAGCAGATCTTCCAGCATTTCGGGAAAAAACAGAGAGTTTTTATGCCGGAACCTTAGACAAGAATGCCTACAAAGGATTTTCCGGACTTTACGGAAGCTATGCTCAGAGAGGCGGACAGGCCAGCATGCTTCGTCTGCGTATGACTGCCGGCCGTGTCACCAAAGAAAAATTAAAATTTGTTGCGGATTCTATCCGTAAATGGGATGTGAAAAAAGCTCACTTTACAACCTGTCAGACCATCCAGCTTCATGACTTGCAGCCTGATGCAGTATGCTCTATCATGGAAGAAGCGCTGGATCACAATATTGTTACCATGGGAGGCGGCGGCGATTTTCCAAGAAATGTAATGTGCTCTCCGCTTACCGGTACAGAAGAGGGCGAATACTTTGATGTTCTTCCATATGCAGAAAGTGCAGCTCTCTATCTGATGAATTTTATCAAGGCAGAAAAAATGCCTCGTAAATTAAAAGTCGGATTCTCTAATTCACCAAAGAACCTGACGCATGCTACTTTCCGTGACCTTGGTTTTGTTGCAAGACCAGATGGTAAATTTGATGTTTACAGTGCCGGTGGATTAGGAAACAATCCAAAGTTTGGTGTTCTGATTGAAGAAGCAATTGATCCAAGCAGAATCCTTTACTATGTGAAAGCAATGTGGCTGACTTTCCGTGCTTATGGAAATTATGAGAACAGAGGAAAAGCCCGTACAAGATATATGCAGGATATTCTGGGCGGAGCTGATGCTTACAGAAAAGCATTTTTAGAAAAATACGAAGAAGTGCTTGCTTCCGGTGAGAATCTGGATCTTGATGTAAAACCAATCATCTGGTCGAAAAAGGGTGATGGCACTGCCATTTCAAATGCCCGCGTTCTTTCTCAGAAACAGGAAGGACTCTATACTGTGATCTGGCACCCAATTGGAGGTCAGCCTTCCATAGAAAGTCTCTGCGCATTAAGTGATGTTCTGGAAAATATGGAAGATGTGGAAGTTCGTCTTGCACCGGATGAAACAGCATATATCATCAACTTGACTGCTTCAGAAGCTGCAAAAGTAATAGAAGCAACTCCAGACAGCGCTCAGACTGTTTTTGAAACTTCTGTAAGCTGTATCGGAGCCAGTATCTGCCAGATAGGAGTCCGTGATTCCCAGGCATTACTTGCAGCCTGCGTAGAAGCTGTCAAAAATGCAGATCTGCCAGACAATGCACTTCCTCAGATTCATATCTCCGGCTGTCCGTCTTCCTGCGGTACGCACCAGATTGGAGCAATTGGATTCAGAGGTGGTGTTAAGAAAGGCGTTCCTGCATTCGTACTGTATGTAAACGGCTGTGACCTTCAGGGAAAAGAAACGATGGGACATGAAGTTGGTACCATTGCCGCTGATGATATTCCAACATTCCTTGTGGAACTCGGAAAAACCGCAGCGGAAAATGCAGGCGGATATTACAGCTGGATTCAGGAGAATCCAGACGGCGTAGATAAGATTGCTGAAAAATATTTATAAGATAACTTTAAAAGCTCTGGGCTGTTTGTTCCCAGAGCTTTTTATTGGTTATTCATCTTTAGTAAAATTACTTGCACATTTTATCACATTATTTTTGCTTTCACATATACTACTTCTGAACAATTTATCAGGAGTTTTTATGAAGAAAAAAATCCTACTTACTACTATTTCCAGTCTTCTTTTTGCGTCTTCCCTCTTCTCTTTCGTATCAGCTGATGACGCAAAGGAAACTGAGAGTGTTCCTGTGACTTTATGTGAAGTCGCCCATTCCATCTTTTATGCTCCTATGTATGTCGCCATCGAAGAAGGCTACCTGAAAGAGGAAGGCATCGACCTGACCCTCACCTGTGGTTTCGGCGCTGACAAGGTCATGACTGCTCTCATTTCCGGTGATGCAGACATTGGTCTGATGGGCAGTGAAGCAACGATTTATACTTACAATGAGGGTGCCACTGACTATTTTATCAATTTTGCTCAGCTCACCCAGCGCGCCGGTAACTTCCTGGTAGGAAGAAATCCTGAGCCAGATTTTCAATGGGAAAATGTAAAAGGAACTACTATTCTGGGTGGTAGAAAAGGTGTTGGACGCTTATCAATGTAAATCTTGAAACAATCATTATATTATGCAACGTGATGTAGAAGCCCTTCGTATTGGTGCTGCTGATTCTCTCTTTGGATATTATTTAAGAAATGAACAATATGAAACAGCGGAAAGATATTTACAATACTACTCCATGCAAAATCTACAAGATATTCTTGGAGAAATCTTCGTGAAAAGATTCGGTGCGCTGCTGCATATACATGCTCCGACCCACAAAGATGTTGCCAAGTTTGTATCTCAGAATAGAGATAGCAGGAACACCTTTCTCTTTTGTTCCATTACATTTTTTCAAAATCTCACTTACATGATGTTTTGAAAAAAATCTCTGAATACAATCAAGTAATGCTACCTCATTCGTACTATTC
>JBJEMC010000250.1:0-4564 GCA_051879475.1 Muricoprocola sp.
AGAATCATCCATGCAAATGGAACCAGCATAATAAATGACATAATGATCAGAACCACATGGGTAAGGATCTTATTTCTTTTTGCTCTTGCTTCAGCGCTGTCCATAATTCCTTCCTCCTACTAATTCTGATATACCATTTTCTTTTCTACCCGCTGCAGGATCACTGTGATGATCATAATGAATACCAGTAATACCACAACAAGAGTTGCTCCATATCCCTTATTACCATTAGTGAAGGAATACTGGTAGAACAGATAAACAACAGACTGTACTTTCTTCAGTGCCACGTTTGTCTTGTCCATTACCATAAACATTAAGTCAAATACTGTCAGAGCACCGATGATACGGGTCTGGACAATGAAAAATGTTGTCGGGCTCAACAGAGGAACAGTAATACTGAAAAAATGACGAAGTCCACTTGCACCATCAATTTCAGCAGCTTCGTAATAATCCCCTGGGATTTCCTGCAAACCGGAAATAAACAATACCATGTTGTAACCAATGATAGACCAGACACCGATCACGCCGATGGAGATCCAGGCAATCTTTGGATCTGAAATCCAGGCGATCTTTGTTCCAAACACATTGTTGATAAGTCCAAACTGTGTATTATACAGCCATTTCCAGACCATGGCTACCGCAGCAGGTGCACAGACCATTGGCAGGAAAAAGATGGTACGGTAAACGGAACGGCCTTTGATCTTCTTATTCAGAAGAACTGCCAGAATCAAAGCAATTACTACACCAAATGGAACTTCGATCAATGCATACTTGACGGTATTCCACAGAGACTGCCATGTCTCGGCTGCATGAAGCACAGTATTATAATTGGCCAGCCCAACGAATTTATTGCCTTTACCAAAATCACCTGTCTTACAGAAGGACTGGTAGATCGTGTTAAAAATTGGATAAAAGTTCAGAATGATCAAGCCAATCATAGTTGGGGCTATAAAAAGCCAGGCCCACTTGGCTTCACTCTTCTGAGCAGCTGTCATCTTCTTCATGACACATCCTCCCTCCGAATAATAACCTGAAAATCACTATTCTCTTTATTCGTTTGCAATAGCTGTTTCGATAATAGCCTGTGCATTGTCACATGCCTGTGCCATTGTATCTGGATTGGTTGGATCAAGCCATGCATCAAGGAATCCGCCTGCCTGCTGAAGAGCATCTTCCCATACAGTTGTATTTCTTGTGTAAGGACGGAAATACAGGTCTCCTTCTTCTTCTGCACGAATGAAGGCAGACACATCCATACCTGGGAATGCATCGGCAAATTTATCGGATACACCAATCATACCACCCATTGTTACACCAAGTTCAGCCTGTTTGAGCTGTCCTTCTTCTGAACAGAAGTAAGAAATCAGGCTGTAAGCTGCATCTGGATCTGCTGTATTATAAGAAGCAGCCCATCCAAGACCATTGTATGCGGAGTAACGTTCTCCTTCATCACAAGCACCGTTTCCATTTACATCTGCATATGGAAGCATTACCCATGCGTAATCAGCAGAATTATCTGCCTGGTAGAAGTTGTTGATCATCCAGGAACCCTGAGTAATCATAGCTGTAAGCCCGGACATGAACAGAGAGTCTGTACCTGTCTCAGCAACTGTTGTCTGAGGAGCTGAAACTTCAAGGATCTGACGGAGCATTTCCATAGCAGCTTTTCCCTGTTCAGAACCGATAGTTGTTCCCTTATGGTCATCTGTAATAATCTGTGCGCCGTAATCATAAACGATATTATACCAGCCATCCTGGTTGTTAGATGTATTTACTGCATATCCGTAAACACCATCAGCTGCACCTGCTTCTGTAATAGCTGCTGCTGCATCACGAAGATCTTCCCATGTCCAGTCATCTGTTGGATAATCTACACCATATTTGTCAAAGATTGCTTTGTTATAAAGAAGTGCAATGGTATCATGATCCTTTGGAAGAGCGTACTGAGTTCCGTTGCTGTTGTACAGATTTACGATACCTTCATAATAGTTAGCCAGATCAATGGCGTCATCTGCTGCGATATAATCATCAAGATTTAAGAGCAGATCATTTTCCATATACATCTGAGCTGTATTGGAATGCATCCAGAATACATCCGGCATCTCTCCTCCTGATGCTCCTGCTTCCAGTAATGTCCAGTAGTTGTCCCAGTTAACAACATTGATGTTAACCTTTACACCAGACTCTTCTGTCCAGGCATCAGCGATCTCCTGAAGACCTGCCAGCTGGTTATTATCCCAGATGTTCACCTGAAGTTCGTCTACGGAATATGCTCCTGCTGTCATTGAAGCCATCATTCCCACTGCCAACGCGCCGGCCAGTGTTAAAACTTTTCTTGCTTTCATATTATATTTCCTCCTGTTTGATTAATGATAAGGAAATTATACAGGAGTCATGTTTTTTAATGAATGGCACAATGTCTCTTTTTTATGTTCAAATGTTTTAGTTTTCGGTATTGTAGCTATTACATTTCTATATTCTTTGCAATTTTATTGTATATATTGTTATTCTATTTTTATTTCATTCTATTTTACGTTGTCATTATGGACAACATATCTACAATGGACAGTCGCCGGTATAATCACCTTTTGCACTCTTTTTCACCAGAACCGTTTCCTGTTTTCTGTATTCCTGCGGACTTACCCCGTATCTTTTCTTAAATACCTTCGAAAAAGTTAAGGCATCGTTATATCCAACTTCTGCTGCAATCGCATTGATGGAATTGTTTGTTCTGGTCAGCAAAGACACTGCTCTTTCCATCCTGTAACAGATCAGAAATTCCTGAGGGGACATATGCATTTCTTTTTTAAAAATGGTAGACAGATAACTTCTGCTGATACCGATCTTTTCTGCCAGTTCTGACACTTTCACATTCCTGTTATGATAAGTATTCATAATGATATTCACAGCCGTGCGTACATAAAGCAATTCTATAGGTTCCTTCCCTTTTTCCTGTTCAACCGTAGCATCAGAATGTTCTATTAATTCAGCCAGTAATTCGTACAGTGCACTCATCCTGCGCAGATCATTTACATAGGTTAGGTCATTCGCCTTCAGCATACGTTCCATGACTTTCTGCAGTTTATCCATATTAGAAACGGATATCACCGGATGTTCTGCAGAAAATCCTGCTTTTCGCGTCATCTCTTCTGCCTGAAATCCATGAAATCCTATCCACATATATTGCCAGGGATCCTCCTGGCTTGCCTGATATACATAGTCATCTCCTGGATAAATAAGAAAAGCATCCCCCGCTTTCACCTTATAAACAATTCCGTTCTTGCGCAATTCTCCGGTTCCCTTTGTCACCATATGCATCACATAACAGACCCTTAATAAAGGTCCAAAGGAATATCCTGGCTCACACTGTTCCATTCCATAATAATCCAGATTGATTGGACTGATTACACTAAAATTCCCTGTGTGTTCCAGATCATCAAAGGCCACATACTTTTCTGATTCCGTGAAACCTACTCGCCGCTCTCGTTGTTTATTCATATAAAACCTCTCATTTTTCTGTATAACCCCAAAAAGTTTTTAGTTATTTTAACAAAAAATACAATGTTTTACTATATCTTTTTTAGGATATCATCAGTTTTTGGCCTTTTCTATGGTATTTTGTCCGATAAATATGGGAATATGTTCACAAGATTTATTTATATTTTCGTGTTTTTTTTACACTTTTTCTTGCTATTTTTATTTTTTCATGTATACTATGATAACAGAGTCAAAAGTTCAACACCCACATAAGCTCTCATAAATGGGTAAATGACCTGTGGACTCGTCCCGTTATATGCACAACTATAAAGGAGAAACATACATGAGACATTTGATGAACCCCTTAGATCTTTCCGTTGAGGAACTGGATGAAATCTTAGACCTAGCTAATGATATTGAAGCTCATCCTGAGAAATACGCACATTCCTGTGACGGTTTAAAACTCGCTACTTTATTTTATGAACCAAGTACCCGAACAAGACTCAGTTTCGAATCCGCAATGATGAATCTGGGTGGTCAAGTACTTGGTTTTTCTTCGGCTGCAAGCAGTTCTGCTGCGAAAGGAGAAAGTGTTTCTGATACAATCCGCATGATTTCCTGCTATGCAGATATCTGCGCTATGCGCCATCCAAAGGAAGGTGCTCCCATGGTTGCCGCTGCCAAATCTTCCATCCCGGTGATCAATGCCGGTGACGGCGGACATCAGCACCCAACCCAGACTTTAACTGACCTTCTGACGATTCGTTCTCTCAAAGGACGTCTGGATCATATGACTATCGGTCTTTGTGGTGACCTGAAATTCGGCCGTACTGTCCATTCCCTGATCCATGCCATGATCCGTTACCCGGGAGTGAAGTTCATTCTGATTTCTCCGGAAGAACTCAGGGTTCCAAGTTATATCCGAGAAGACGTCCTGGATAAGAACCATATTGAATATAAGGAAGTGGTTACACTGGAAGATGCCATGCCGGAACTGGATATTCTCTACATGACCCGTGTACAGAAGGAACGTTTCTTTAATGAAGAAGATTATGTCCGCATGAAAGACTTCTATATTCTGGATAAG
>JBJEMC010000251.1:0-4536 GCA_051879475.1 Muricoprocola sp.
GTTGACAGTGGTAGGTTTCCTTTCTTTTACACATCCATTTGCAAGTATTGCTACTTTGGCATGGGTGATTGGATTGTTCCTGCTGTTACAGGGATTAGTATCTGTTTTACGTGGATGTTTCTCCAGCCGGTTCTGGCTGTAATAGGATGAAATTGACTATATTTGCCAATGAGGAATGTTTGGCACCTCTTTACATAGACTGGGCTGTATATTGAATGTATGCAGCCCTATTTGTATGAATAGCATTTTTTGAAATTGAATAATTGGAGTCAGATTTAAATTCCTTTCTTATAAAGAATGAAGGAGTAAATGATCGGCAGGAGTGTGATTCCGATGATGATCAGGAACATTCCTGACCACTGGAGGAATGCATTGAGAAAAAACAGGATTCCCCCGCCATGAAAAGCCAGCCGGCCAGCCGGTTGGTGCGGTTCCAGTTTTCCGTGCTGTTCAGTGTCCAGGGAATTTTGATCCCGGTCGTATAATTTTGCTTACACTTAGGCAGATAATTGCCGATTACCAAAAAGACGATACCTACGATGATATTTACGCCCATTCCGATATTGACATCCATGCCCAGGGCATAGCAGTAAGTAAATGACAAGATAAATACAGAGAGCACAGGGACAAACCACATGATGAAACGAAACATTTTTCCACTGATGTTTTTCTTTTTCGGATCGTTCATAGTGGTAAAAAGGCAGAATAGGTGAATGCCCAGCAAGATCAGAGGCAAGCCAAAGACTACGAAGGGTTTGCTGCTCCAGCCGTTTGCCACATTATCACTGCCAAAATGGGTAGCGATGGTATCCGGCAGGCGGTTCCAGAGAAAAAGTCCGATCAGGATCGGCAGCAGTGTGACGATACTGGAAAGGATAAGTTGTTTCTTATATTTTTTCATCATGTTCATTTCCACCTTTTAACTCTGAAAGCCAGAGCATGATTTCCTCCACAACGGAGATGTTCAATTCATAATAAACAAAATTTTTTTCTTTCATTTCTGTAACAAGGTCTGCTTTTTTCAGAACACTGAGATGATAAGAGATTGTGGCTCCTGTTATATCAAAGTGACTTCCAATTTCTCCGGCGGACATCCTGCCATTTTTCAGAAGCTGGAGGATCTCGCGTCGGACAGGGTCAGACAATGCTTTAAAGGTTTCTGCAAAAGACATGTGTTCCCTCCTTCGAGAAGTATTTAGAAAAATTTCTAAATACATTATATGCACGTGATAAAAGAAAGTCAATAACTATTTAGAAAAAATTCTAAATAATAAGCGTTGATGATTTTTTTCATAACTGATTTATCGTAAATCCGTCTAAAAAAGGATTGAAAAAAGAGTATGCCGTGTTATAATGAACATTGTTCATAATGGAGGTGAAGATAATGAAGTCGGGTATCACATCGAAAGAGGACATGATGCAGGTGTGCCGGAAGATCGCAGCGGAACAGGGACTCTCAGCGGTCAATATGCGGGCTGTCGCAAAGGAATGCGGTATCGCCCTGGGAACTTTGTACAACTATTACGCCAGCAAGGACGAACTATTGATGGCTACGGTGGAGAGTGTCTGGAAGGACATTTTTCATATGGACGGAACCCGTGTGGCAGGAATGTCTTTTCCAGACTATGCAGGTTATCTGTTTGACCATGCCCGGACGGGGGCAGAAGCATATCCGGGTTTTTTAAGCGCCCACTCGATTGCTATTGCAAAGTCCAGGCGGGGTCAGGCTAAAAGCATCATGGAGCACACTTTTGAGCATATGAAAGCCGGAATGCTGGCAGTGCTGCGGGCAGATACAGCGGTGAATTCATCGGTTTTCTCTCCTACATTTCAGGATTCGGATCTGGTGGATTTTGTTCTGGACCAAATTCTATTGCTCCTGGTCAAGGGAGCCGACAATAGCAATGCCCTGGTGGAACTGATTCGCCGGGTAATCTATAAGTAAACCAAAGTACCTGCCTTCGGGCAGGATTGTTTTTTGAATATGAATGAACGTTGTTCAGATTGGGAGGATTTTTTATGCAAGCAATTTTTGAGACACTATTTGACATTGTATATTTGGTGACAGTCATTACCCTGGGGATTTTGATGATCCGGGGCAGCAAGGGACGCAGGCAGTATCTGCTCTACGGAGCTATGGCGGTGACCCTGGGCTGCGGTGATGCGTTCCACCTGATTCCCCGGACTGTGGCTCTCTGTACTACAGGGCTGGAGAATTACACAGCGGCTTTGGGCATCGGAAAATTGATTACATCCATTACCATGACAGTCTTTTATGTGTTGCTGTACTATGTCTGGTGCTGCCGCTATCAGATCGCAGGCCACAAAGGGCTTACTGTGTCAGTCTGGCTGTTGGCGGCCGCACGGGTGCTGCTGTGTCTGATGCCGCAGAATGCCTGGACCAGCGTCAATGCGCCGCTTTCCTGGGGTATTTACCGGAATATTCCCTTTACAATTCTTGGGGCGCTGATTGTAGTGCTGTTTTTTCGTAGTGCCAGGGAGAAGAATGATCGGCCCTTCCGGTTCCTATGGATCACAGTTGTGCTGAGTTTCGGATGTTATATTCCGGTGGTACTGTTTGCAGATGCGATTCCTGCGGTAGGAATGTTGATGATTCCGAAGACCTGCGCCTATGTCTGGACGGTGCTGATCGGTTTTAACGCTATGAGAAAGGAATGATGGTGTTCCTGGTAGTAGCTTTGTTTGCGGCCCATCAGGATCTGAAGAAGTATAAGACTTTTCGAGCCTTTTTATGGACTTATAATGTTGGTGTACCTCTGACAGCTGTTATGCTGTTGGTGCGGGGAATCTGCCAGGTACTGGGACTGACTCTGTCTGCCGGAGTTACTGCATCCATCTCTGGTATTGCGGGTATCGGACATATTCTTACAGGTGTGGGGATTATCCTGTTGTTGGTTTCATTGAAAAAGACAGCAAAGAACTGAGGACACAGCTATGCAGAAACGACCTCTATTTCATGTAAAAAAACGTAGATTGATGATTCTTTCAAGAAGATCATCATTACCAAGGATATTGTTCAGCCCCATTATGATGAATATGGCATTTTGACCGTAAACATCTATGACTTCCTACTTAATCCAAAGTGCATTGAAAAATAATTCGTTAAGCAAATCTCCATCATTCAACAAAGAAATGATGGGGATTTTTATAGTCGTATATATTCCCGTGGTCTGGGTAGAATATTAAGAGGATATTCGCTCATTCATTGACTATTCCCTTAATTTTGTATATAATTTAAGGAAATAAAAGGAGGAGTAAGGGAATGCGTAACTTCTACTATTCTGCAATCAAGAATCAGAAATGGGATTCTGAAGTTTTGGGATTGGTTGCTGCAATCTATAAGGAAGCCGGAAAGCAGGAGTTATATTTGAAACAAAGGCCGGAGGAACTGAATAAACTTGTGGAAATCGCAAAGATACAGAGCACAGAAGCATCGAACGCAATTGAAGGAATCGTAACAACAAGCACCAGAATCCGCCAGCTTGTCGAAGAAAAAACAAGTCCGAAGAACCGTGACGAACAGGAAATTGCCGGATATCGTGATGTATTGAATGTCATTCATGAGAGCTTTGATGTGATTCCTATCACAAGGAATTATATTCTGCAGCTTCACAAAATGCTTTACAGTCATATGAATAATCCAATTGCAGGACAGACAAAAAATGTGCAGAATTATATCAGTGCCACATATCCGGATGGACATGTAGAAGTTCTATTTACACCGCTTACTCCGTTTGAAACACCGGAAGCAATTGATGCAATCTGTAAGGAATATAATCGCGTGATCGGAAATATGGAGTTGGATCCACTTATTGCTATTCCTGTTTTTATTCACGACTTTCTTTGTATTCATCCTTTTAATGATGGAAATGGAAGAATGAGCCGTTTGCTTACCACGCTGCTTTTATATCGAAGCGGATTCTATGTTGGCAAGTATGTTTCTTTGGAAGCAAAAATTGCAAAGAATAAAGACCTGTATTATGAAGCACTGGCAGCATCGCAGCAAGGGTGGCACGAAGGAACAGAAGATGTGGTTCCATTTATCAAATATCTTCTTGGAACAATTCTTGCTGCTTACAAAGATTTTGAAGACCGAATGTCTTTGGTTGAAATAAAGTTATCCGCACTTGAGATGGTGCGTAGAGCAAGCAAAAATAAAATCGGCAGATTCAATAAACAGGATATTCGGGAATTGTGTCCGACACTTAGTGATAGTTCCATTGAAGGCGCTTTGCGCAAACTCGTTGCAGCCGGTGAATTGAAAAAAGAAGGAAAAGGAAAAATACTTGCTATTTCAGAATGAACTAAGTGAAATCTTTGACTTTGCATATACATTTTGCCTTCGTATGATCCATTTCATACGGAGGTTTCTTTATGTCTTGGTGGATAAGATACTTCACTCAAAAAATATGCAAGCGTATTACATAAAAACGTGCAGGTGCACATAAAATAGGAATGCGTATTGAGATCCGGATTGTTCTGTGATAGAATATCATTACTAAAAAGTGTGCATCT